>NZ_JBETMF010000034.1:0-501 GCF_040427045.1 Agrobacterium vacciniicorymbosi | reverse complement strand
AGTGACCGATAGTGAACCAGTACCGTGAGGGAAAGGTGAAAAGCACCCCGGAAGGGGAGTGAAATAGATCCTGAAACCGTGTGCCTACAAGTAGTCAGAGCCCGTTAACGGGTGATGGCGTGCCTTTTGTAGAATGAACCGGCGAGTTACGATCCCGTGCAAGGTTAAGCAGAAGATGCGGAGCCGCAGCGAAAGCGAGTCTGAATAGGGCGCATGAGTACGTGGTCGTAGACCCGAAACCAGGTGATCTACCCATGTCCAGGGTGAAGTTCAGGTAACACTGAATGGAGGCCCGAACCCACGCACGTTGAAAAGTGCGGGGATGAGGTGTGGGTAGGGGTGAAATGCCAATCGAACCTGGAGATAGCTGGTTCTCTCCGAAATAGCTTTAGGGCTAGCCTCAAGGTAAGAGTCTTGGAGGTAGAGCACTGATTGGACTAGGGGCCCCTACCGGGTTACCGAATTCAGTCAAACTCCGAATGCCAATGACTTATCCTTGGG
>NZ_JBETMF010000033.1:0-603 GCF_040427045.1 Agrobacterium vacciniicorymbosi | reverse complement strand
GTGGTGGAGCTCTTCCGGCATACGCTGTCGCGCAGCGGTGCCTTGCCGACATTGATTGAATGGGACAACAACGTCCCGGACTTTGCAACTCTTCAAGCGGAGGCCACTCGCGTCGATGCCATGTTGAACGAAGCGGCCGAGAAAAGCTGCGCCAACCGGGCGGCGTAACCATGGGTATCACCGAAACCCAGAACGCCTTTGCTGCGGCCCTGCTCCATCCGGACCAGCCGCTTCCGAACGACATCACCACCGCGCGTGGCGCCGCCGATCCATCGCGTTTTGCCGTCTATCGCAACAATGTCCATGTCGGGCTGACAACAGCACTGGGGCAGCGTTTTCCAGTGACAAAACGGTTGGTCGGCTCAGATTTCTTTACTGGAATGGCACGTGCTTACGCCACCGATCACAAACCCCTCTCACCGCTCATGATGCAGTATGGTGATGATTTCCCGGACTTCATCGCAGTCTTTCCGCCTGCAGCGTCTCTCGTTTATCTGGCCGACGTGGCGCGGATCGAGGTTGCATGGACTGAGGCCTATCATGCTGCAGACGGTGTGCCGTTGGAAGTCGCCCAGCTCTTCGCCGTTCCCCCTGACCATATCG
>NZ_JBETMF010000032.1:0-740 GCF_040427045.1 Agrobacterium vacciniicorymbosi | reverse complement strand
GCGAAGCGCAGCTTTTCTTCCATCGCGATTGGAACGATCAGCTCAACAGCAACGGTAACGTTGTCGCCTGGCATAACCATTTCCGTGCCTTCTGGAAGCGAAACGATACCGGTCACGTCCGTCGTACGGAAGTAGAACTGTGGACGGTAGTTCGTGAAGAACGGCGTATGACGGCCGCCTTCTTCCTTCGTCAGGATGTAGGCTTCAGCCATGAACTTCTTGTGCGGCTTGACAGAACCTGGCTTGCAGAGAATCTGACCACGCTCAACGCCGTCACGGGTAACGCCGCGAACCAGTGCACCGATGTTGTCGCCAGCCTGGCCCTGATCGAGCAGCTTGCGGAACATTTCAACGCCGGTAACAGTCGTCTTGGATGTTGGCTTGATGCCGACGATTTCAACTTCTTCACCAACCTTGACGATACCGCGCTCAACGCGACCCGTCACAACCGTACCACGGCCAGAGATCGAGAACACGTCTTCGATTGGCATCAGGAACGGCTGGTCGATTGGACGCTCTGGTGTTGGGATGTAGGCGTCGACCTGAGCCATCAGCTCGCGGATCGCGTCTTCACCAATCGTCTTGTCAGAATCTTCAAGAGCAGCAAGAGCCGAACCCTTGACGACAGGAACATCGTCGCCTGGGAAGTCGTAGGACGACAGAAGTTCGCGAACTTCCAGTTCTACCAGTTCCAGGAGTTCTGCGTCGTCAACCTGGTCAACCTTGTTGAGGAACACGAC
>NZ_JBETMF010000031.1:0-908 GCF_040427045.1 Agrobacterium vacciniicorymbosi | reverse complement strand
GTCAAGAAGGGCGACCGGGTGACGATCTACATGCCGATGATCCCCGAGGCCACCTATGCGATGCTGGCCTGCGCCCGCATCGGTGCGGTTCATTCGGTGGTGTTCGGCGGTTTCTCTCCGGATGCGCTGGCAGGCCGTATTGTGGATTGCGAATCCACCTTCGTCATCACCTGCGACGAGGGCGTGCGTGGCGGCAAGCCTATCCCGCTGAAGGAAAACACCGACAAGGCCATTCACATCGCTGCCAAGCAGCATGTGAAGGTGGACAAGGTGCTGGTGGTGCGCCGCACCGGCGGCAAGACCAACTGGGCACCGGGCCGTGACCTCTGGTACCATCAGGAAATCGCGTCCGTGAAACCCCACTGCGAACCGGTCAAGATGAAGGCGGAAGACCCGCTGTTCATTCTCTACACATCAGGCTCGACAGGAAAGCCCAAGGGCGTGCTGCACACCACGGGTGGCTATCTGGTCTATGTGTCGATGACGCATGAATATGTGTTCGATTACCACGATGGCGATATCTACTGGTGCACGGCAGATGTCGGCTGGGTGACGGGCCATTCCTATATCGTCTATGGGCCACTGGCCAATTGCGCCACGACTGTCATGTTCGAAGGCGTGCCGAACTTCCCCGATCAGGGCCGCTTCTGGGAGGTTATCGACAAACATCAGGTCAATATCTTCTACACCGCCCCGACAGCCCTTCGTTCGTTGATGGGGGCGGGCGACGAGTTCGTCAAGCGCTCCTCACGCTCCAGCCTGCGGCTGCTTGGCACGGTGGGTGAGCCGATCAACCCCGAGGCATGGGAATGGTATTACCATGTGGTGGGTGAGGATAAGAGCCCGATTGTCGATACATGGTGGCAGACGGAAACCGGCGGCATTCTGATCACGCCGCTGCCCGGTGC
>NZ_JBETMF010000030.1:0-1192 GCF_040427045.1 Agrobacterium vacciniicorymbosi | reverse complement strand
GCACGGTGTTGATTCTACTCGTATTCAAGCGTTTGGCGACGATTTGGACACGAAAGAGGGGCAACACCGTGCGGCATCACAATAGCGTTTTTCATGATCTTTTGAAGCGCATTCCCTGGTCGATCTTCGAGCGGCTTGTGGATGAGCATGGGACCGATAAGCATATTCGGCGATTATCCACCAAGAGCCAGTTGATCGCCTTGCTCTATGGGCAACTGGCCGGCGCTGTCAGCTTGCGCGAGATCGAAGGCGGTCTGGAGAGCCATTCGACACGCCTTTATCATCTCGGCGCACGCCCAGCCTCGCGCTCGACACTGGCTGATGCCAATGCCAAACGCTCAAGTGCGGTCTTTACCGGTCTGTTTGCCGAGTTGGTCGCAGGAGCCGGGCGTGGGTTGCGACGGGCCGTCGGCGAAGCGACCTATCTGATCGATGCCACGAGCCTTCGCCTTTCCGGGAAAGGGTCGCAATGGGCGCGGTTTTCCCATCAGGCTTGCGGGGCCAAGGTCCACATCGTCTATGATGCGGGCGCAGAGCGACCGATCTATGCCGCCGTCACACCCGCCAATGTCAATGACATCACCGCCGCCAAGGCCATGCCGATCGAACAAGGCGCGACCTACGTCTTTGATCTGGGCTATTACGATTTCTCATGGTGGGCTAGGATGGATCAAGCCGGGTGCCGCATCGTCACCCGCTTCAAATCCCATACACCCCTGACTGTGTTGCATGAGCAGCCGCTGGAGGATGCGGTTGCAAACGGTGGTCGCATCCTGTCGGATCGCATCGGTCTCCTGCCTGCTCGTCAGGCCAGGAACCGCAAGAACCCGTTCAGCGATCCAGTTCGCGAGATCACGGTGCGAAGCGATACCGGCAAGGTGCTACGCATCCTGTCGAACGATCTTGATGCCAGCGCACATGAGATCGCCGATCTCTACAAGCGTCGCTGGGCCATCGAGCTGTTCTTCAAATGGATCAAGCAAACGTTGAAGATCAAGCACTTCCTGGGTGTCTCAGAAAACGCCGTGCGCATCCAGATCACTGTGGCCCTCATCGCGTTCCTGCTTCTGCGTATGGCGCAGGCAGACCAGAAGACCATCCAAAGCCCATGGGTCTTCGCCCGCCTCGTGCGCGCCAACCTCATGCATCGCAAACGAACAGACAGCCTTCTCAAACCACCACCCAGCACCAA
>NZ_JBETMF010000003.1:0-381005 GCF_040427045.1 Agrobacterium vacciniicorymbosi | reverse complement strand
GAGGATAAGAGCCCGATTGTCGATACATGGTGGCAGACGGAAACCGGCGGCATTCTGATCACGCCGCTGCCCGGTGCAACCGATCTCAAGCCCGGTTCGGCCACGCGCCCCTTCTTCGGCGTCCAGCCACAGCTGGTCGATGCCGAGGGCAAGGTGCTGGAAGGGGCAGCGGACGGCAATCTCTGCATCGCAGACAGCTGGCCCGGCCAATCGCGCACGGTCTATGGCGATCACCAGCGCTTCATCGACACCTATTTCTCGACCTACAAGGGCAAATACTTCACCGGCGATGGCTGCCGCCGCGACGAGGATGGCTATTACTGGATCACCGGTCGTGTCGATGATGTTCTCAACGTCTCCGGCCATCGTCTTGGTACGGCGGAAGTCGAATCGGCACTGGTGTCCCACAATCTCGTCTCGGAAGCTGCGGTCGTTGGTTATCCGCATTCCATCAAAGGACAGGGCATCTATTGCTATGTCACGCTGATGGCGGGGCAAACCGGAGACGATGCGCTTCGTGCCGAACTCGTCAAGCATGTGCGCAATGAGATTGGTCCCGTCGCCACGCCGGACAAAATCCAATTCTCGCCGGGCCTGCCGAAGACCCGTTCGGGCAAGATCATGCGCCGCATCCTGCGCAAGATCGCCGAGGATGATTTTGGCTCGCTGGGCGATACATCCACACTGGCCGATCCGGCTGTGGTCGATGATCTCATCGAGAACAGGCAGAATAAGGCTGAGGCTGCTTAGGCAGCCGCGACTTGGAACTTTGGCTATCGCTAAAACGATGCTAGTGCACCATTCAATAATGGCCCGGCGCAACGCCGGGGGATGCAGACGTTGTGCAACGGAGACAAGGCCAGATGACCACCGCCAGTTCGATCAGTGAACATATTCGCATCGTGCTGTCGGACGAGATTTCCACCGGTGTCATCAAGCCCGGCTCCGTTCTTGAGGAAGGAACGCTCAGCACCCGCTTTTCCGCGTCGCGAACTCCAGTGCGGGAAGCGCTGAGGCAGTTGGAGGCGAGCGGCCTTGTGGAAATTCGCCCGCGCAAGGGCGCTTTCGTTCTGCCGCTGACCTTGCCGCGCCTGATGCAGATGTTCGAAGTCACGGCGGAGATCGAAGCCATGTGTGTGGGTCTTGCCACCCATCGCATCACCGGCGTCGAACGAGCCGAGCTTTTTCACATTCAGGAGAGGGCATCGGAAGCCGCAAAGAATGCGAATTTCGAGCAATATGACGAGCTGAACCTTGCCTTTCACGAACTGCTCTATCGCAGCGCCCATAATGATTTTCTGTTTGAGGAACTGATGAGACTGCGCGCGCGATTGCTACCGTTTCGCCGCACGCAGCTGCGTTATCCCGAACGTCTGCATTCCTCAAATCGGGAACATGAAGCGATCATCCGCGCCATCATGCAAGGCGATGCCAATCAGGCGAGCCTCATCATGCGCGAACACATGCTGAATGCCGGTGTGGCATTGGCAAGGTTCATGCAGATGACGGGTGAGGAAATCACCGAATAGTCGATCCAGACGCTTCGCCGTCTACATGCTGGTCGAGGCTAGAACCTTGGCGATTTCGCTTGCAAGCTGGTCCTGCGTGTAGGGTTTTCCCAGCCGGGTGATTTCTAGGTCCGTTCCCTCAGGGAGATCAGCATAGCCCGTAGCGATCAGAATGGGGAGGGCCGGTAGCAGCTCACGCGCTTTTCTCGAAAGCTCCGCCCCATTCATTCCCGGCATAGAAAAGTCGGTCACGAGCAGATCGAAGGTCGGGTCGCTGGCAAGGATGTCGAGCGCCTGTTTGCCGGAGCTTGCCTCCACCACATCATGGCCGAGGTCTTCCAGCATATCGACCGAACTCATGGCGATGAGCGCGTCATCGTCCACCATCAGAATTTTCAGTCGCCGGTCAGCAGAGTAATCGACCACGGCGGCGGTGGGCGAAAGGCTGATCTGCTCAGCGCCACGGTCGCTCACCGGTATCCACAATTCGGCAGTCGTACCTTCGCCCTTGGTGCTTTTCAGCACCAACGCGCCTTTCAGCTGCAAGGCCAGACCATGGATCATGGAGAGGCCAAGACCCGTTCCCTTGCCCAGTTCCTTGGTCGAGAAAAACGGATCGATGGCTTTCTTGAGCGTCTCGCTGTCCATGCCAACGCCGGTGTCTGTTACAGACAGCACAACGTAATCTCCGGCCACAAGCTCCGGCGTGTCGCGAGCAATCTGCGTCTCGCGCAGACCCAGCGTTATCGTCCCGCCATCCGGCGTCGCATCGCGCGCGTTGACGACGAGGTTGAGCAGCGCCAGTTCGATCTGGTTTGCATCACCCAATGCAAAAGGAATATGGTTGCCCAGCGCCCACTCCAGCGTAATTGCCGATCCGACGGAGCGGCGCAGAAGATCGCCCATGTCTTCCACCAGCTTGGGCATATCCACGGGCTTGACCTGAAGGTCCTGTCGGCGGGCAAAGGCCAGAAGTCGCTGGGTCAGGGAGGCGCCGCGTTTGGCACCCTTCAAGGCACCATCGATCAGCCGTGTTGCCTTCTCGTCACCTGCGGCATGTTTGGCCAGCAGTTCCAGATTGCCCATAACGGCCATCAGCAGATTGTTGAAATCGTGCGCGACGCCGCCCGTCAACTGGCCGATGGCTTCCATCTTCAAAGCCTGACGCAACTGCTCTTCGGCTCGCTGTCGATGCTCCATTTCCGCCATAACGGTTTGATGGGCTTTCAAAAGCTCTGCTGTGCGTTCGGCCACGCGCAATTCCAGCGTTTCGTTGATGAGGCGCTGCTTTTCCAGCACCTCCATCCGCTCGGTAATATCGGCGGACACGCCCACCATCTTTACAGCCACGCCGTTTCGGTCGCGATCAAGCTGGGCATTGATCTCTGCCCAGTGCAACGAACCGTCGGGCCAGATGACCCTGTACTCGATGGCATATTCCTTGCCGCTTTCGATTGTTTCGCGCACGGCGGCCTGCATACGGTCGCGGTCTTCCGGGTGCACGCTGGCAAGCAGGTGTGCATAGCCGAATTCGTCTTGTGGAGCGTAGCCGAATATCGATTTACATCTGTTGGAGCAGATCAGCGTTTTCGAGGCGAGATCAAGTTCCCACGATCCCAGACGCCCGGCGTTCAATGCAGTCTGAAGCCACCGCTCGCCATCTGCCAATGCCTCGATCTGCGATCGGGCATCAAATTGGCGCAGCCTGTTTCGGAAGGCGGTTCGCGAAACGCTGATGAAGGTGGTTGCGTGAAACGGACGCTCGATAAAGCTGACATTGCCGAGAATTTCCGACAATCGCAGCGCAGCCGGGTTTCGCTCCGGCCCACCGCCGCGATGGGTCAGCACGATGAAGGGGAGATCGGACCATGCCGCCTGTGCGCCGACCCAAGAGGACATGGACCGCAGGTCTGCAGAGCGCAACGTTTCTTCGGTGACGACCACGAAGGCGACGTCGTCATCCAGGCTGGCGACGATGTCAGACAGCGTATCGACAGATTTGGAATTTATCCCGGCCTCTTTGAGGAGGGATGCTGCGATTTGCGAGTCTCTGCCGGTCGGCGCATAGACGATTGCCAAATGTCCGGGATCAAAAATTTTCCGAACTCCCGTTCGTCGGCGAAAGAGCCGGCTGTTCACCCGTCAGGACCGGCACGCCGCGCAACACGCCCTGGAAGCCGGAGACAGGTTCTCCCAACGTCAAACCACGACTGTCGATTCTGTATTCGCGTATGGTGTCCTCGTGCCTGCCGGTTCGTTTTTTGATGACGGAAACGGCGCGTCTCACTCGACCTGCTGCTTCGAAGTAACGAAGCAGGATGACGGTATCGGCCAGATAAGTCACATCGACCGGCGATTTCATGTCACCCACGAGACCATGCTGGGCAACGGTCAAAAACGTGTTGGCGCCTTGACGGTTGAGGAATTGCAGCAGCTCATGCATATGCAGGATGAGCGCATTTTCTTCCGGCATCGCTGCCTGATAACCGTTTACGCTGTCGATCAGTAC
Organism: Agrobacterium vacciniicorymbosi; assembly: GCF_040427045.1. Classification (NCBI taxonomy): domain Bacteria; kingdom Pseudomonadati; phylum Pseudomonadota; class Alphaproteobacteria; order Hyphomicrobiales; family Rhizobiaceae; genus Agrobacterium; species Agrobacterium vacciniicorymbosi. The sequence goes on along the minus strand of NZ_JBETMF010000003.1, from coordinate 376,988 downwards.
CGTTTTTGCATCATAGGTCGCAACCCGCTCCCGGACGCGCTGCGCAAACTCGCCGGGCGATAGTTCCGCCGCATCCAGCTGCTCGATATGCAGCAGCCCGTCCTCGCGCAATTTTTCGAGGTCGATGCCCATTTCCTTCATGCGATTGAAGAGCAGGCCCAGTTCTTCGTCAAAAACAAAGACGGCGGCCTTTTCACCGTGCTTGATCGCGGCATCGATAAATTGGAAGCCGAAAATGCTCTTGCCCGTTCCCGCAGGGCCGATCAACAGGGTACTGGAGCCACGATCAACTCCACCGCCCAGAAGGCCGTCGAGCCGCTCGATGCCGCTGCTCAACGTATCCCGCTTGAAGGACGTCTTGTGTTCGATGGCGCGAAGACGAGGGAAAACGGCAACGCCACCGGTGCGGATGACGAAATCGTGGTAGCCACCCCGATAGGCCTGCCCACGATATTTCAGAATCCGGACGCGACGACGCTCAGAGCCGTAATTGGGCGACAGCTCTTCCAAATGGATTACGCCGTGAACGACGCTGTGCACGGTTTTGTCCAGCACGTCCGCCGTCAGATCGTCCAGCAAAAGGACTGTCGCGCCGGACTTGGAGAAATAATGCTTCAACGCCAGAATTTGGCGTCGATACCGCAAAGAACTCTGCGCCAGCAGGCGGATTTCAGACAAGCTATCGATCACCACACGGTCGGGCTTGATGCGTTCGAAAGCGCCGAAAATGAGCTTCGTCGTCTCGCCCAGTTCAAGATCGGAGGAGTAGAGCAGGCTCTGCTGCTGCTCGCTATCCAGCAGACTTTCCGGCGGCACCAGCTCGAAGATTTCGATGTTTTCGTTGAGAACCATATTGTGGGAGGCAGCACTATCGCGCAGTTCCTCGTCGGATTCTGACAGGCTGATATAGAGACAGCGTTCGCCGCGAATAGCGCCTTCGATCAGAAATTGAAGGGCGATGGTGGTCTTACCCGTACCCGGAGATCCCTCAAGCAAGAAGACGTGGCGCCTCGAAAGGCCCCCGGACAAAATATCATCAAGTCCTTCGACGCCTGTGGTAGCCTTGCTTTGCGGTTCTCTCATCATCATTCCTGATCTGTCGCTTCTGTCGGTAGCCTGTCATCAGCGATAACGAGCGAAACATTTTATATCACTAACCTACTAAAATGATTTGTGCGGGCGTTCCGTTCCAAACGCAAGATATCCCCCACCATTCTGGACGGTAAGTGCCTTGATTATCGTCATATTTTTGCAATTGGCCACGCAAAGCAGCCGAGGACAGTCACCGCTCGCGAAAAAAGAACGCCACAGACACGGGAAGCAACTCTGACGTTGATTCTTCCACGTCCACCGGCCACAGGCATGTGCCGAGATCGGGCTCCAGCCGGATCGTTTCGTCTGAAAGGTTGAGCCGCAGTTGCAGCACAACGCTGCCGATCGTCCAGTCCACGAAAACGCATTGTTCAGGGGCGGGCAATACGGTGCCTGAGGAGTCTTGGACATCAGACAGCTGCGGAACGATGTGTTCGCGGCGGACCTCTATCAGCCTGCGCAGCCAGGATGACCAAGCTTTTCCCTCTGCGGTCTCCGCCTGCGCCCAATCGATTTTAGAGCCAGTAAATGTCACTTCCTCATTGGGGTCGGGAATGTCCTCCGCAGATTTCCCTTCGGGATAACCGCCGAAGTTTTCCGCCTCCGGCGCACGGTTTTCCCGCATCGCATCGGCCAGTTCACCGTCGTAATCGGCGAAGAAGTGAAAGGGTGTGTCGTCCTTGTAATGATCGCCCATAAAGATGAGGGGAATCTGCGGCGACAACATCAGCACCGTCATCAGCGTCTTGTAGGTCTGCTCATTGATTATCGTATGCAGCCGGTCGCCAAGCGCTCGGTTTCCAACCTGATCGTGGTTTTGGAGAAAATGGATGAAGGCCGTCGGCGGCAGGCATCTGCTAGGCGGCAGTGCATCGCTGACGATCGGTTCGCCACGGTCCAGATAACCCTCGGCCATGATCTTGCGCAGTTTTTCGAAAGGTTCAGGCGCAAATTTCTCGAAAATCCCGCTGGTTTCCCCGGTCACAATGCGGTGGATGACGTGGTGAAACCCGTCATTCCAGTCCGCCAGAAACAATTCCTGCGCCAGCAAGTCCGTACCATTGGGCGGGTTTTCGATCATCAAATGCACATGACGATCCGTGATGCTTTGGCGAACAGTGGTGGAAATCTCTTCGAGAATATGTGTCTGGCTGTCGTCGTCCTTGATCTCGTTGACGGCATCGAAACGCAGGCCATCCAGCCGGAATTCGTCCAGCCAGTAGATCGCGTTGTCGATGAAATAACGTCTCACCGCCGGGCATTCGAAAGCGATCTGGTCGCCCCAATCATTCTGCTTGCCCTCACGGAAAAACGCTGGCGCATACTGGCTAAGGAAATTTCCCTCCGGCCCGAGGTGGTTATAGACCACGTCCAGAAACACCATCAGGCCTAGACCATGCGCCGTATCAATGAAGGCTTTCAGATCGTCCGGTGAGCCATAGGCATTGTGCGGCGCATAATGCATCACACCATCATATCCCCAGCCTCTGGACCCGGGAAATTGTGCCAGCGGCAGCAGTTCGACAGCTGTCAAACCGAGCTCTGCAAGCTGCTCCAGCTTGGCTGCCGCCGCCTGAAACGTACCTTCCGGGGTAAAGGCTCCTACATGAAGTTCGTAGACAATGGTTTCATGCCAAGGGCGCCCACGCCAGTCGGGATGCTGCCAGTCGTAAGCCTTCGGGTCCGTCAATATCGAAAGGCCCGAGACATCCGTCTGTTGCGCGTGCGAAGCAGGGTCTGGCACCACCTGCCCATCGTCCAGCACAAAGCCATAAGCTACGCCGAACGGCTGGTGATCGATTTCAATATCAAACCAGCCATCGCCAGAGCGTGTCATCGGGTGATCGCCGGAAAGACGAAGCTTCACGGCATTCTGGCTGGGTGCCCAAAGCCGAAAGCGCGTGCCGCTTTCGGTCAGAACCGGCCCCCAAGCATTGTCGTCAAGGGCGCCGGTCTCTTCATTCGTCAACGCCAGTTCATCGAGCATGCTATGGTTCCTGTGGTCATTGTTCTGGCGTCGGTAGTGGAGGCGGATGACAACCTTAATGCAGCCATGCCCCTGTCCCGGAAGGTCTTGTAGGCTTCCGGCCCGTCTTCCCGCCCAATACGACGGGTAATCAGAAAGGACGGGTCGATTTTACCTTCAACGATCAAGTCCATAAGTGGTTCAAGGTATCCAGCAAAGCATCCGTCTCGGTTGTCGGCTTCGTGACATCCTGGAATAATGCGGGGGAAGGCTGTGAGAGGAAGCGCAACAATCATTGCGTCTCAGTGCAGCCGTAAAACGGCCTGTCTGCCATCTTTTATTCTCCAAGTTCTTCTGCCGCTAACAAAAGGATAGGAGGATAGTTCCCGAGGAGGGCCGATGACGACGTGATATGGTCGGCATTCAGCCGGATACCATGCCACATGCTACGGAGCACATGAAAAAGCACAGTTCAAACAAAACCGATGTGCTTGGATTTAAATGGAAATTTATCTTGAAAGAGATTTGGTGGAGCTAAGCGGGATCGAACCGCTGACCTCTTGCATGCCATGCAAGCGCTCTCCCAGCTGAGCTATAGCCCCATAAGGGTTCCGGCATTCTTGATCCGGTTCCGGGAACCGAAGCGCTTGTCTGCTCCGGTGGCGGCTTGATACTTCCGCTTCTGGGTAATGGCAAGCCGAAAAATTCGCCCGACGACATTTTTTTGACGCCGGGCGAAAAATCATGTGGAAATCAGGCGTCGTCGTCGTCGCCGTTCACGCCAATGATGCCGGAGACGTCGTCGTCATCTTCGTCTTCGTCGGCTTCCAGGAATGTGTCGTCGTCATCGTCGAGCTCGACATCGTCGTCGCCGTCGATATCTGGAATATCGTCGGCGCTGGCGTCGGCGTCTGCGTCTTCCAGCGGTACGAGTTCGACTTCCGTGTTTTCGGTATCGACTTCTGCGACTTCTTCTTCTTCAGCCTGTTCCATCTTCTTGGCAGCGGTCGTTTCCTCGAAGAAGGAAAGCGGCCAGGACTTGCCCGAGTAAGGAGAAACGATTGGATCGCGATTCAGGTCGTAAAATTTCTTGCCGGTATCCGGGTCTGTGCGCTTGGTTCCAAGGTCCGCTTTTGCCACTGTCTAAGCCTCAAATTGTGAGATGAGTTCGGTGTTTACGCCGTGTTTCCGGCAGTAGACGGTAAAATTCTAGCCGGTCCCATTAATCGCTGACGCCTTTCCTGTCAAAGATAAACTTCAAAGGCCGCACGGCGACGCGGTTTTCAGCCTCTCTTGATGATCGGCATGAGCGCTTATAATAAGCGTCAGTCCATCATTCGGCCAAGCCAGAGCAGGATATATCTATAATGACATTCACCATCGCCATCGACGGACCGGCTGCTGCGGGCAAGGGCACGCTGTCGCGCAGGATTGCGGACGTCTATGGGTTCCACCATCTGGATACCGGGCTGACCTATCGCGCCACTGCAAAGGCCCTGCTGGATGCCGGCTTGCCGCTGGATGACGAGGCGGTTGCCGAAAAGACCGCACTGACACTTGATTTGGCCGGCCTCGACCGCGCCGTGCTGGCAAAGCACGAGGTCGGAGAGGCTGCGTCCAAAGTGGCCGTGATGCCTGCCGTGCGGCGCGCGCTGGTCGAAGCGCAGCGTGCTTTTGCGGCAAAGGAGCCGGGCACGGTGCTGGATGGCCGGGATATCGGCACGGTAGTCTGCCCTAACGCGCCGGTGAAGCTCTATGTCACGGCATCGCCGGGCGTGCGTGCGCGGCGTCGCTACGATGAGATTGTTGCCAGCGGTGGAGAGCCCGATTTTGACGCGATTTTCGATGATGTGAAAAAGCGTGATGAGCGCGACATGGGCCGTGCCGACAGTCCGTTGAAACCAGCTGAAGACGCGCACTTGCTTGATACGTCGGAAATGGGTATAGAGGCGGCGTTTCAGGCGGCCAAATCGATTATCGATGCTGCCCTGAACAGATGAATTTGCGGGGAACCCGAAGCTTCGGCCCCCGTTTAGACCGGAATGTCCCGAAAGCATGTCCTGCGCCGGAAAGCCTCACAATGTAAGAGGCGGGCATGGATTTCGGGAGTGATCAACGCGAACCCCCGGCGCTTTGTGTTCTTGAACAGGAACACTCTCAGGAGATTTAATGTCAGTAGCTACCCCCACGCGCGACGATTTCGCAGCCCTGCTCGAAGAGTCTTTCTCTTCCAATGACCTTGCCGAAGGCTATGTTGCCAAAGGTATCGTCACGGCGATCGAAAAGGATGTTGCAATCGTTGACGTCGGCCTCAAGGTCGAAGGCCGCGTTCCGCTGAAGGAATTCGGAGCGAAGTCCAAGGACGGCACTCTCAAGGTCGGCGACGAAGTCGAAGTTTACGTTGAGCGCATTGAAAACGCTCTGGGCGAAGCCGTTCTGTCGCGCGAGAAGGCTCGCCGCGAAGAGAGCTGGGTCAAGCTCGAAGCCAAGTTCGAAGCTGGCGAACGCGTCGAAGGCGTTATCTTCAACCAGGTCAAGGGTGGTTTCACCGTCGATCTGGATGGCGCTGTTGCGTTCCTTCCACGTTCGCAGGTCGACATTCGTCCGATCCGCGACGTTACACCGCTGATGCACAACCCGCAGCCGTTCGAAATCCTCAAGATGGACAAGCGTCGCGGCAACATCGTTGTATCGCGTCGTACGGTTCTCGAAGAGTCCCGCGCCGAGCAGCGTTCTGAAATCGTTCAGAACCTCGAAGAAGGCCAGGTTGTTGACGGCGTCGTCAAGAACATCACCGATTACGGTGCGTTCGTTGACCTCGGCGGCATCGACGGCCTGCTGCACGTCACTGATATGGCTTGGCGCCGCGTCAACCATCCTTCGGAAATCCTCAACATTGGCCAGTCGGTCAAGGTTCAGATCATCCGTATCAACCAGGAAACCCACCGCATCTCGCTCGGCATGAAGCAGCTCGAGTCGGATCCTTGGGATGGCATCTCTGCCAAGTACCCGGTTGGCAAGAAGATTTCCGGTACCGTTACGAACATCACGGACTACGGCGCATTCGTAGAGCTGGAGCCAGGCATCGAAGGTCTGATCCACATTTCCGAAATGTCCTGGACCAAGAAGAACGTACACCCCGGCAAGATCCTGTCCACGACACAGGACGTCGACGTTGTCGTTCTCGAAGTCGATCCTTCCAAGCGTCGTATTTCGCTGGGCCTCAAGCAGACCCTCGAAAACCCATGGCAGGCATTTGCGTTCAGCCATCCAGCCGGCACTGAAGTCGAAGGCGAAGTCAAGAACAAGACCGAATTCGGCCTGTTCATTGGTCTCGAAGGCGACGTTGACGGCATGGTTCACCTGTCCGACCTTGACTGGAACCGTCCAGGCGAGCAGGTCATCGAAGAATACAACAAGGGTGACACCGTTAAGGCTGTCGTTCTTGACGTTGACGTCGAAAAGGAACGCATCTCGCTCGGTATCAAGCAGCTCGGCAAGGATAATGTTGGCGAAGCAGCAACATCCGGCGAACTGCGCAAGAACGCTGTTGTTTCCGCTGAAGTTATCGGCGTGAACGAAGGCGGTATCGAAGTGAAGCTGGTTGCCCACGAAGACCTCACATCCTTCATCCGCCGCAACGACCTGGCACGCGATCGTGACGATCAGCGTCCTGAGCGTTTCTCGGTTGGTCAGGTTCTCGACGCCCGCGTCGTCAACTTCTCCAAGAAGGATCGCAAGGTCATGCTTTCGATCAAGGCTCTGGAAATCGCAGAAGAGAAGGAAGCTGTTGCTCAGTTCGGTTCGTCCGACAGCGGCGCTTCGCTCGGCGACATCCTTGGCGCGGCTCTCAAGAACCGCACTGAGTAATCGTCACTGCCTTTGAAATGAGAAACCCGCCGGAGCGATCCGGCGGGTTTTTTCGTGTCTGCGAAGGCGGTCGGCGCGAAATGAGGCTTGCTCAGGAAAAGCCGCTCATTCGCAGATAATAGGATTCGGCATTGCCCGCCGCGCCATCATCATTCGCACCTTCAGACACGGAATGGTCGATGATCTCGTCATTGGCGGCCGTGCGCTCTTCCTGGTCCGAACCCTGTTCGGTCTGTTCTCCGCTGTCTTCTTGTCCTTCTGAGCCGCCGTCGGAAGAAGGCCAGCGTCCGCGTGGCGGAGCGTCAGAGTCCGGCTCATCCTTGGCCGCCGGATAATTGACGAAGGGCAGGGGTATGCCTTCCTTGGTAATCAACGCTGCCACCGCCGAATGCAGGCTCGGCTGGTTTAAGATCGCATTTTCGGCGTCTCCAGCCGCTGCTGCTACCCTCTGTGCCGCCGCCATCTCCGGGCGGGCGGCGGAAAGCGTGGCCTCATCCTGCGCGGTTTCCGCCGGTTTTACATGCGGCGCCACCGGCACCGTTGCCAAATGAGGTTTCATTGCATGCTCTACATCCACATCGGGCTGTGGCGGAAGCAGGGCGGGCAGCGCAGCCGCCTCGGCGCGCTCCGGCAATTTGCCAAGAAGCGCGGTGAAAAGCAGGGCTTCCATATCTTTGACCGTTGCGCCGGTAAGCTGGTTGCCGATGGTTGGATTGGTGTCGTTGCCTTCCACCTGGTGAGGTGCGGTTGGGAGCATGCGCGATGGCACGGTCGCTTCCGGCAGGCCGGACTTGACCTCGGGTGCCCTAGCTTCCACGGGCTGGCTTTGATTCGTTATAGGCCGGTTCACGGGAAGCTCAACCAAATCGGTGTCGCTACTCTCCACCAATGTGGCACTGGTGACTGGTAAAGACGTCAGCGCAGTAGCCAAGCGGGTGAGCTGTTCTGCAACCGGGCTCTGAGCAAGCGGCTTTGCTGGCGCGGCAATGCCTGATGGTGACAGGGTCACGGCTGGCTTCGGCAGTGCCGGATCATCGGTTTCGACGGCTGGCGGTGCAGCCTGCTTTCCAAGCGTCTGGCCCTCGCTTTTATCCATCGGCAAAATGATTTCCGTGGTGTCCAGCTGCAGGCCGCTCGTCACCACGGGCATCGCAGACGGATTGCGCGCTGGCGTCGGCAAGGTCACTGCGCTTTGCGGCAACAGATCCTGCAAATAGGAGGAGACGGATATTTTTGCGCCCTTGGCGGCATTGCTGGAGCGGGCAAGCTCGAACATCACAGCCAGTCTCGCGGCCTCCGGCCCGGCGGAGTTTTTCAGAACATCGGCCAGCATGGAAAGGCTTATGCCGCGCAGAATGTTGCCCAGCTGCTTTTCCAGCCCGGCTTTCTGCTCCGCAGGCAGGGTCTGCATGGTTGCTACCAGCCGGTTTACATAGGCCTCGGCGGCTTCGCCATCCATGCGGGCAATGTTCATCAGCTTGCCCAGCGTTTCGGCCAGCACGCTGACATTCTGGGATAGGCGGAGTTCACCGGATACGGCGCGCACCGTCGCGCTGACTCCAGCGGTCGCGGCCTCCTGCTCGACCTGCGGGGGAGGGGTGACGGCTGCTGGCGTTTGCGTGTTGTCCGGACGCGAACCGGCGGTTTGAAATGAAACATCGACTGCGGAAACGGCACTGACAGGCGGCAGCATGGTGCGCTCCCTTCTTGTTGACAGGTGCGCGACGTGAAACGCCCACACATATCAGCTTGAATCGGCCTCTTTTGACAGATTGGCCTTTAGCGACGACACAGGTCTTATTCCCGTCCGCTCATGCGGCGCATTGCTCAACAGCTGCGCGGCTTTCGCAGCGCAGGCACATGAAAATCATCGAATCATCAAAGCAAGAATGAAGGTGAAAGATTAACGTTTCGCTAACCATGGCGTGTGCAGAGGCATCGCTCGCCGCATGAGGCGATCAGCTATGGGCGAAAATATCCGTGTCTTCCCAGCCCAGCAGGTCCAGTTTGGCGCGGGTGGGCAGAAAGGCAAAGCAGGCTTCCGCATGTTCGTAGCGCCCGTCGCGGATCAGCCGTGTCGTCAGCTTGTCACGCAACGCATGGAGATACAGCACGTCGGATGCGGCATATTCCAGCTGGGCGGGAGAGAGCTTTTCGGCGGCCCAATCGGAGGATTGTTGTGCCTTGGAAATATCCACCTCCAACATTTCCTTCAGATTGTCCTTCAGCCCGTGGCGATCAGTATAGGTCCGGCAAAGGCGCGAGGCGATCTTGGTGCAGAAAACCGGGGAAGAAGTCACGCCGAATGTGTGGAAAAGAACGGCAATATCGAACCGGCCATAATGGAAAATCTTCTGCCGCGCCGGGTCTTCCAACATGGAGATGAGATTTGGCGCTTCTTTCTGGCCTGCGGCAATGCGGATCACATCTGCGCTGCCATCGCCGGGCGAAAGCTGCACCACGCAGAGCCTGTCGCGACGCGGCACCAGTCCCAGCGTTTCCGTATCGATGGCGACGGCGCCCGTGTAGCGGGCTGCATCGGCTTTGGAAATATCGCCTTCGTGATAACGGATCGTCGCTGCCATCTTCATCTCCACTGCTGGATTGGGTCTGGGCCTAATAACCGAAACTGCGGGATCGCGATACCGTTTCATGGTGCTTTTCTGCGCGCAAGGCGGCCTTGCATCTCCTGGAAGCACCGGGTTAGGTTGTCTGGAGTTTTCTGTTTTAAAAAGTGCCTTATCCCCATGCCAGTCAAAATTTACCTCGCCGGGCCGGAAGTGTTTCTGCCGAATGCCCGTGAAATGCTCGATGCCAAGGCAGAGCTTGCCCGCGAAGCCGGGTTTACGCCCCTCTCGCCGGGCGATTTGCACATCCCGCCAGCAGATACGAAGATCGGCCATGGCTGCAACATCAATGCGGTGGATGAGCAGATGATGTTGGAGGCGGATGCCGTCATCGCCAACCTCACGCCCTTTCGTGGCATTGCTGCCGATACGGGCACGAGTTACGAACTCGGCTTCATGTGCGCTTTGGGCAAGCCGGTCTTTGCCTACACCAATGTCGCGGCCAATCATTTCAAGCGCATCATGGGCTATTACGGCAATGAGGCAACGCAGGACGAAACGGGGCGTTACCGAGGGGCCGACGGCCTTTCCATCGAAAACTTCGATATGGCGGATAACCTCATGCTGCATGGTGGCATTGTTCGCCGTGGCGGTGTCGTCGTTGTGGGCGACGCACCGGAAGATGCGCTTTACACCGACCTGACGGCCTTCAAAGAGTGCTTGCGGCAGGCAGCCGAAGCCCTTCTTAAAAAGACAGATTGATAGCGGAGAGATTCATATGAGCGGAACAATTCTCATCACTGGCGCCACGTCGGGCTTCGGTCAGGCAACGGCCAGACTGTTTGCAAAAGACGGCTGGAAAGTCATAGGCACGGGCCGCCGGGCAGATCGCCTCGCCAAGCTGGGCGAAGAACTCGGCTCGAACTTCCATGGCATGGTGTTCGATATTACCGATGAAGCCGCCATGGCGTCGGAGTTTGAGGTTTTGCCTGCCGAATTCAAGGATATCGACATACTGGTCAACAATGCCGGTCTGGCGCTTGGCACGGCTGCTGCGCCGCAGGTGCCACTCAAAGACTGGCACACCATGGTCAACACCAACATCACCGGCCTGCTGAACATTACCCATCATCTTCTGCCGGTCTTGATCGAGCGCCGCGGCATCGTTATCAACCTGTCTTCCGTCGCGGCCCATTGGCCTTATGCCGGTGGCAATGTCTATGCGGGCACGAAAGCGTTTTTGCGCCAGTTTTCTCTCGGCCTGCGATCGGACCTGCATGGCAAGGGCGTTCGCGTGACGTCCATCGAGCCGGGCATGTGCGAGACGGAGTTTACGGTCGTGCGCACCGGTGGCAATCAGGATGCGTCAGATACGCTTTACAAGGGCGTCAATCCGATTCTGCCTGACGATATCGCCAATACCATCCATTGGGTGGCCTCCCAGCCCAAGCACATCAACATCAACGCCATCGAATTGATGCCGGTCAATCAATCTTTTGCCGGTTTTCAGGTGCATAGAGACGTCTGATCACAGCGTATAAACGCGTATGTGATGAAAAACCGTGCAGGCCTTTTTGAGCTATGCAATAATGCATTGCTGCATTGCGAGACTTGCTCTGTTAAATTTCGTCAGCATCGCTATATTCAAATCATCGAAGCGACGCACTCCTCCTCCCAGCGTCGCAAGATGTGGATCGACAACACTCCTCCTCCCAGTTGTCGATCAAGTTTAAAGCCTGCCGCACCTCCTCCCGCGGCAGGCTTTTCCACTTTTAGACCCCCAAAATCCTGATGTTATTTGCGCTTGAATGATTAGAGCAGGCTGCGCCCGCCCGTCTCTCTTTCATTGCCTGAACGTCAGATTCGAATGCCGCGTGACGTCAGCATCGACTGAATATTCACCGCCGATCCCGTTTCAATAGACGCATTCGCCGCAATCCCCGTCAGAATGGACCATGCCCCGGAGATATGGTCGGAGGCGCGATTGTAGCGGTCCGGCTCCATCGTGTCGGGCGCGAAGATATAGCCGAGCATCACCGGGTCTGCGCCGCCATGGTTGCCCGTGGCTTTGGGAACCTCGATCATCCTCGGCTTTTGCCCTGCCAGATGCAGTTCCGTGGTAATCGCTTCTTCATCCGCATGGTCACGCACGCCGCCGAATACGCCGTGGACCTCGATGTGCTTGTGCACAATTTCGCCCTTGGTACCCTGAAAGCGGATTTCCAGCCCCTCCCAGGGGGAATAGGCCGTCAGCGTGTAATTGGCCGTCACACCGGATGCGTAGCGGATATGGGCCTGCATCGTGTCCTCAATGCCGATATCTTCATCGAAAACACAGCGGTCACGGAAATAGCCATCCTCGTCTTCAGCATCGAGATAAAGCGCGCGCAATTGCGGGTCGGCGGAAAGGTTCAGGCGGAAAGCACATCTTTCCGCCACGGGACAGTCCGCACAGCGCGGGCCGTGATCTTGCAGCCCCAGTTCCACCGCTGTTTCGGGGCGGTAGAAGGCGCGCTGACCGGAGGCGAAAACCTGCGTCGGCGCAGATGCCAGCCACCAGTTGAGAAGATCGAAATGGTGGGTGGATTTGTGCACCAGAAGCCCGCCGGAATTTTCCTTGTGTCTGTGCCAGCGTCGGAAGTAATCCGCGCCATGCACGCGGTCGAGATGCCAGCGAAAATCGACCGCTGTCACCCTGCCGATCACGCCGGACGTCAGCATTTCCTTGATCTGGGTGCGAGCAGGGGAGTAGCGATAGTTGAAGGTCACCATCACCTTGCGGCCCGTGCGGGCCTGCGCATCCACGATCTGCTTCAGCCGCGAAAGGTCGATGGTCAGCGGCTTTTCGCAGATCACATCGCAACCGGCCTCGAAAGCCCGCACGATATAATCGGAATGCAGAAAATCCGGCGTGGCCACGACAATCGTGTCCGGCTTCTGCTCGGCAATCAGCTGATCGAAATTTTCGGCAAGATAGGTCGGAACGCCATTGGTGCCCGGCTTGGAAATGGCATTCGCCGCCTCTCCCAGGCGATGCGCATTGCTGTCGCACAGAGCGACGATCTCATGTTTGTCCGCATAATCCTCGGTCACGGAATCGCGGAACATCTTGTGACGTGATCCGCACCCTACAATGGCGATTTTCACTTCTCTTCCCTTTATGTTGCATGTGGTTTCGGGGCTCCGCACACATTGGACACGCCGCCAGAAACTCAGGCGGATGCCGGCTTTCCGCGTTAGACGGAAAGCAATTGCGTGGAGGGGAGCCGAAAGCTGGAGCGCATATCGTACCTGCAAACTGATATTATCTAGACATTAAAGTCATATTATCATTTCAAGGCAAGCAGATTTCTGATGCTGCACCGCACTCTTTTTAGGGATTCCGCATAAGTTAGGGACAAAAGAAAAAGGCGACCTCAGAGGCCGCCTTTCTTTGATTGTAATGCGCAGGCTCTGATCAGGCCGTAACCGCAATCTCACGTCGTTCGCGGTCGGTCACGATCGAGAGATCGAGCACCTTCTGCAAATTCGCAGCGTGGCGGAAGTCAGGATCGGCTGTGCCGCCTTCCATCACCGCCTTGGCGAACTTCTGGTAGTTGGTTTCGACAGGCTCGACCTCGATGTCTCTCCAGATCGCCTTTTCTACATCCTCGCCCAGGCATCCGCGCAGCGTGGAATAGTCGGGCGTGTGGACGACTTCGACGGCACCCTTGTCGCCATGCAGGCGCAGGCGAAGTTCGTTCAGGTGCCCGGTCGCCCAGCGGCTGGCATGAATGACGCCCATCGCACCGTTTTCAAGTTCGGCGGTCATAGTGAAGCTGTCATTGGCGTCCAGATCATAGACGTCGATCCTGTTGCCTTCGTATTTGTCGAAGGTTTTCAGGCGGGTGAAGATGCGCTCCACATCGCTTGCCGCGCCGTAGGAGGCGAAGTCGAGAATGTGAATGCCAACGTCACCCAGCACGCCGTTGGAGCCATGCTTGGTGGAGAGACGCCACAGCCACTTGCTCTCCGTCATCCAGTCGCCCCAGGCCTTGGAGACCAGCCAGCTCTGGAGATAGGAGGCTTCCAGATGCCGCAACTTGCCAATCTTGCCGTCCAGAACCATCTGTCGCGCCGCCTGTAGGGGTGCCACGTTGCGATAGGTCAGGTTGACCATGGCCACCAGTCCGGCTTTTTCTGCCGCATCGGCCATTTCGGCTGCCTTGGCATAGCTTTCAGCCAGTGGCTTTTCGCAAAACACATGCTTGCCAGCCGCCAGCAGCTTAAGGCTGGTCGGGTGGTGGATGGCATCAGGTGTTACGTTGGCAACCGCGTCGAATTCACCCCAGGCAATCGCTTCATCCAGCGAGGTGAAGGTCAGCGGAATATTGTGACGTGCCGCAAAAGCGCGCACGATGACATCGTCCACATCCACCGCCGCCACCAGTTCGACGCCGGAAATCTGGGAGAAATGCATGGCATGGTTATTGGCCATGCCGCCCGTTCCAAGAATAAGAAGTTTCATGATCGATTACCTGTAACCTGCTTCGCCGGCAGAATGCAGCTTGGGGCCGCGCTCTTCGATTTTCTCCGGTGCCTTGTCGACCGACACATTCGGCGCTTCGTGAATGCTCTTCAGCGAGCCCGCCGGATTATAGGCCCACTTCACGGAATTGCTGATGACCTTCTGCACATTGGCATCGTGATAGGTCGGGTATGTCTCGTGACCCGGGCGGAAATAGAAGATGTTACCGGCACCGCGACGCCATGTCAGGCCGGAGCGGAACACCTCACCACCCTGGAACCAGGAGATGAAGACGGTTTCCAGCGGCTCCGGCACGGAGAACTGCTCGCCATACATTTCCTCGTTTTCGAGTTCGAAATGCTCCGGCAGACCAGCTGTAATCGGGTGGCGGGGATTGATGTTCCACAAACGCTCGCGCTCGCCCGCCTCACGCCATTTCAGCGCGCAGGGTGTTCCCATCAGACGTTTGAACGGCTTGGAGAAGTGGCCGGAATGCAGAACGATCAGGCCCATGCCTTCCCAGACGCGCTTGGCAACGCGCTCGACGATCTCGTCCTGAACCGCGCCATGGTCCTTATGGCCCCACCAGACCAGCACGTCCGTGTTGTCGAGCCTTTCCTGCGAAAGCCCGTGTTCCGGCTCCTGCAGGGTTGCGGTGGTGGCATTGATCTCGAGTGTCTGGTTCAGCGCATCGGCAATCGTGTTGTGCATGCCGTTGGGGTAGATCGAGCGAACCGTCTCATTGATGTGTTCGTGGATGTTTTCGCCCCAGACGACGGTATTGATAGTCATGGTCATGCTCCTTGGTGGACCGGCGCGTTGAGAGGACTGCCGGTGAAGAGGGTCTCGATGGGTTCAGGCGGCGCGCGTTTGTGCTTTGGGCAGTGCGTTACCCTGCGCGTCGAAGCGGTGAATATGTTCAGGCAGCGGTGAAAGCGTCAGCTTCTGGCCGGGCTGGCGGGCGGAAACGCCTTCTTCGCGCACCACCACCGGTTCGTCGGTGCCCATATCCACATAGATAAAGCTGTCCGAGCCCAGCATTTCCGAATGCACAATGTCACCCGTCCAGCCACCGGCATCGGATGCCGCGGTGATGTGTTCGGGCCTGATGCCAACGGTGTGGGCACCATAGGCTTCAGCGAGCTTGCCGGTGAGGAAATTCATCTTCGGCGAGCCGATGAAGCCCGCAACGAAGGTGTTGACGGGTGTTTCGTAAAGCTCAAGCGGTGTGCCGACCTGTTCGACACGGCCATCACGCAACACACAAATTCTGTCCGCTAGCGTCATGGCCTCCACCTGATCATGAGTAACATAGATCATTGTTGTGTCAGGCATACTGCGGTTCAATTTGGCTATTTCGAGACGGGTTGCCACACGCAGCGCCGCATCGAGGTTGGACAGCGGCTCATCGAACAGAAACACCTTCGGATCGCGCACAATGGCACGACCGATGGCGACGCGCTGGCGCTGCCCGCCCGAAAGCTGCTTCGGCAGACGCTCGAGATAAGGCGTCAGCTGCAGCATCTCCGCTGCCGCTTCAACACGTTTGCGTCGCTCGTCTTTGGTCGATCCGGCCAGCTTCAATCCGAAGGCCATGTTCTCGAAAACGGTCATGTGCGGATATAGCGCGTAGGACTGGAACACCATGGCAACACCGCGCTGGGCAGGTGCAAGCCGGTTGACGACATCACCGGCAAAGGAAAGCTCGCCGCCGGAGATTTCTTCTAGGCCGCAAATGAGCCGCAGCAGCGTGGACTTGCCGCAACCGGACGGGCCGACGAAGACCATGAATTCGCCGGAGCGGATATCCATGTCGATGCCCTTGATGACGTCGAAAGCGCCGAAGGATTTGCGAATATTGCGCAATTGTATGCTGGTCATGAATGGGTCTCCTAACCTTTGACGCCACCGGCCGTCAGGCCGGAAATGATGCGCCGCTGGAAGATCAGAACGAGGATGACGAGAGGGACGGTGACGATGACGGAAGCCGCCATGATCGTTCCCCATGGAATTTCAAATTGCGAACTGCCAGACAGAAGCGCGATGGCGACAGGCACCGTGCGCTGCTCGTTGGACGAGGTGAATGTCAGGGCAAACAGGAACTCGTTCCATGCGGCAATGAAGGCCAGCAATCCGGTGGTCACCAGCGCAGGCCACATCAAAGGCAGGAAGACCTGCATGATGATGACCCAGGGCGAAGCTCCATCGACGATGGCCGCTTCTTCTATTTCGACCGGAAGATCCCGCATGAAAGTCGTCAGAACCCAAACCGTAAAGGGCAGGGTGAAGATCATGTAGGAAAAGATCAGCGCAAGCGGCGTGTTGAAGACACCGGCCCAGCGGATGAGCTCAAACAGACCCGCAAGCACCGCAATCTGGGGAAACATCGAAACCGACAGAATTGTCAGCAGCAGAAGCGAACGGCCTCTGAAGCGCACTCGCGCCAGCGCATAAGCGGCTGTCACGGCCAGGAACAGCGACAAGGCGACGACACACGTCGCAACCATGAGCGAATTGCCGAGATTACGCAGGAAGCTGTCATTGCCCAGCACGTCGCTGTAATTGCTGAACGAAATATTCGTCGGCAGATAGTTGATTTCGAACAGCGCCGTTCCGGTTTTGAAGCTCGTCAGGATCGCGTAATAAAACGGAAATACCGCAACGATGACGATGATCGCAACCAGCGCATAAAACGCCGTGTTCTTGATGAGGCTGGAAGCTGTCATCGTGCTCCTCCATCGGTGTTAACCCGGCCAAGCCACATATAGATGATGGTGATGGACGCGATGATGAGGAACAGCATGGTCGATGCCGCTGCGCCATAAGCGAACTTGTCGAAGTCGAACAGGTTTTCACGCGCCAGCACAGACATGGTGCGGGTCTGGGAGTTGTTCGGCGTCAGAATGTAGATGAGGTCGAAGACGCGCATGGCATCCAGCATGCGGAAAATCACCGCAACCATCAGCGCAGGCCGGATCATCGGAAGCGTCACGCGCCAGAAGACCTTGATGGGGTGAATGCCATCCACCTTGGCGGCCTCATACATATCCTTCGGCACCATCTGCAGACCGGCCAGAATGAGCAGCGCCATAAAGGGTGTCGTCTTCCATACATCCACGATCAGCACTGCCGTCATCGCTGTCTCGGGATTGGCGGTCCAGGCGATCTTTTGGGAGATAAGGCCGAGATTGAGCATCATGTCATTGAGAATGCCGAACTGGTCGTTCAGCATCCACGCCCACATGCGCGCCGACACGATGGTGGGAATGGCCCAGGGGATGAGAATGGCGGCACGCACAAGGCCGCGTCCCTTGAATTCTGCATTCAGAACCAGCGCGACGATCAGGCCGAGCACGGTTTCGACGGAGACCGAAATCAGCGTGAATTTCAGCGTGTTCCACACCGCACCCCACCAGGCGGGGTCGGCCAGAAGTCCACGATAAACCGTACGGCCGCTGCTCAGCGTAATCCAGGAGAGATAGTTTTTCAGGCCGACGAATTGCGCATCGGAAAGGCTGGTCAGCGATGCATCGGTCAGGCTGAACCAGACCGTTCTCATCAAAGGCCAACCGGCAACCAGCGCCAGGGTTAAAAATGTCGGGGCAAGAAACAGCCATGCGGAACGCAGACGTTCCGATTGTAGATCGGAGCCCGTCATTGCTGCTGCCGCAGGCCGGTCAGAGGCGATTTTGGTCATGAGGAATTCCCACCGTTTTTAACAGAGGTCAGGCGGGCGGTGACGACCGCCTGACGTGTAAAGCCGTGTTACCAGCTGTTACCCTTGAGATCGGTGAGCTCGACTTCGAGAAGTTCGAGGTTCTCGGCAGCGGTGCCGGTGCCGGATAGCGTGTTGTGAACCGCACCCCAGAACTTGGCGGAAACCTCGTTATATTTCACCTTGGTTGCCGCAGATGGGCGCGGCACGGCGGTTTCGAAAATAGGCTTCCACAGCGGCATGAAAGGCTGCGCGGCTGCAACATCCTTGTCGTCATAGAGAGAAGCGATGGTGGGCATGTTGGAAAGCTCGACGGCCCGCTTCTTCTGGGTTTCCTCGGAGCCGAGGAATTTCACCAGCGCAATGGCTGCTTCCTGGTTCTTGGAATATTTGGAAACCGCAGCGTTCCAGCCGCCCAGAGTGGAGGCTGCCGCTTCGCCTTCCGTTCCCGCTGGCAAAGGCACGACGCCGAACTTGCCCTTGATGGAGCTGTCGCCGCCATTGCCCAGCGCATAGACATAGGTCCAGTTGCGCATGAACACGGAATTGCCGGTCTGCCAGACGCCGCGTGCTTCCTCTTCCTTATAGGCAAGTGCGCCCGGTGGAGAAATCGTACCGATCCAGCTTTTCGCCGTTTCAAGGGCAGCTGCGGCTTTCTCATTGTTGATGCTGATGTCGCCATTGGTCTCGACAATGTGGCCGCCGCCAGCAGATGCGATCCATTCCAGCGCGTTGCAGGTCAGGCCTTCATAGGCGCTGCCCTGAAACACGAAGCCCCACATGTCCTTCTGGCCAGCTTCACGCTCCTTGTCCTGAACGTCCTTGGCGGTCTCTGCCAGTTCCTTCCAGGTCTTGGGCGGCTGCTTGCCGTATTTTTCCAGCAAATCCTTGCGGTAGAACAGCGCAGGAGCATCCGTATACATCGGCATGGCAACCAGCTTGCCATCCACCGTCTGTGACGCGATGACGGATGGGAAGTGCTTGGCAACGACGTCCTTGGCGGCCTCGGTCAAATCCACGAACTGCTCGGCCAGCTGCGGTGCCCACACAACGTCGGTCTGGTAGACATCGACATCGGTGTTACCGGCGGCCAGCCAAAGGCGGTATTGGCTGAACTGCTCGCTGGATGATGGTGGCATCGTCACAAGCTTGACCTTGTGGCCGGTCTGCTTTTCGAATTCCACCAGCTGCTCGCGGATAAAATTCAGGTTCTTGCCCGTCGAATTCGCAGCCATCGAAATCTCGGCTGCCTGCGCGGCAAAGCCTGTGGACAGCACGCTGCCGCACAGGAACAAAACTTTCATAGAAACATTCATCGTCAAAACTCCTCCATGCCGTTTTTCAACCATCCTCTAAATTGAAAACGCTTTCGACTTCGCAAAGCTGACAAATTCGTGACGCGGTGTCAATGGGTCTCGATTTTAGAGGTTTCGCCGCGACTTAACGGCGAATAGCTCTTAAAGTTTCCCCCCTGTTTTCGAAATATGGCGTGAGTGATTTCCGTGTATTGAAATCGATTTCAAATTTTGACGCTTGAAACTAAACGCTGTTGGCCGCATTCAAGGGAAAACGGCGGGGCTCATGAAACTCAAGGAATTTGCGGAAAAGGTCGGGTTATCACCCACAACGGTCAGCCGTGCGCTGGGCGGATACCCAGAGGTGCGCCCGGAAACGCGTGAGCGCGTCATGGAGGCTGCCCGCAAATTCGGCTACAGGCCCAACGCCAATGCCGTGCGGCTGGTCACCGGTCGGGCAGGCGCCATCGGCGTCGTCATGGGCCGCAGCGGCGGCGGGCATTTCTTTTCGGAATTCATGGGCGGCATGGCCAGCCGTCTGGAGGGTGAAGATACCGACATCGTCGTCAGCGTCACCACCGATAATGATCTGGGTGAAGAGCTGCGCATCTTCAGCCGTTTGGCCGAGAGTGGTCGGGTAGATGGCATCATCATCCACTCACCGCGCCCCGATGATGAACGCATTGCGCTTCTGCACAAGCTGGGCGTTCCCTTCATCGTCCACGGTCGCTCCAGTTCAAAGCTTGAACATGCCTGGCTGGATATCGACAACCACTCCGTCACCTACCTCTCCACCACCCATCTGCTGGAGCGTGGCCATCGCAAGATCGCCTTCATCAACGGTCCCAACGGCAGAACCTTCGTGATCGACCGTGAAAATGGCTATCGGGACGCGCTGGCCACCATGAATGTGGACTATGATTCGCGGATGGTCCTGGCTGCTCCCTTCAGCGAAGAGACCGCCTTCCAGTTTGCCCGCTCGCTTCTCGAAAAAGCATCGCGTCCAACCGCATTTGTGGCGGGCGCCATGATGACGGCACAGGGCGTTTATCGCGCGGCAAGCCAGTTGGGCCTCACCATCGGCAAGGATGTTTCCGTCATCGCCCATGATGACGTGTTCCCTTACCTGACGCCGGAAAGCATGCTGCCATCGCTCTCGACCACCCGTTCTCCCCAGAGAATGGCGGGCGAAAGGGTCACGGATTTGCTGTTGCAGATCATCGCCGGGCGGGCTGTCAGCGAGTGTCAGGAGCTTTGGCCTGTCGATCTGGTTCTGCGCCAATCCTCCGGCCCGGCAAGCTGATATTTTATTAACGAACCACCGTAACGGATTGTCAAAAAACCGTGTTGTATTATTGTTTTAATACATATCGGTTGTTGGGCTATGACGGAGGGAACACAGTCGGCAACTGATGCGTTAAGACGTTCGAATGGGAGGAAGCCATGTTCGATTTTTTGAAAACAGCACCGAATTCTGTCGTCGATGAAGACGAAACCGGCACCTATGCGGACGCGCTTCTGCAAATGCCCGACATGCAGGTTAACCGCGTCATCGCACGCGAACATGGCCACGAAGCCCATCTGCGCGATTATGGTGATCAGCGCGAAATTGCGCGCAGCTCGCTTGGCTTCGCCTGAACCTCATTTGGAACCGTGAAGGTATCCACACGTTTACCCGTCGAGAGTTGCGAGGCGGGCAGCACCAAGTTTGAATGGACCGATATCGGCAAACGCAAGTGGACCGGTTGGCAATTTCAGACAGGGCGTTGCCCGCCAAATTCATGACAGGACATGCCGATGACTGTGATCCCCGTAGAACCCGTACCAAACCCGGTGCCGCCGCCATCCATCCCGCCTCAGCCAGATGTTCCGCCCGTCAAGGAACCCGAGCCCGATGGCCTGCCGGACGATCTCCCACTTCCCAATCCAGACGAAAATGACGATGTCCCGCGCGTGCTTTAGCGCGCATCGAAGCGGCTAGACGGCAAACCGGTGGACGGGCACACCCGCCACTGGCGCGTCCATGGCAATAACAGTTCCCACCGCATTATCGGTGGTCAAACTCGTCACATATAGCGTTTTGAGATCGGCACCACCGAAACACGGCATTGTCGGTCCCTTGAAGGGCAGGGCGTAGACCTCAACCATATCTCCATCAGGCGAAAACCGGTTGATTCGCCCGCCGCCAACGCCCGCACTCCAGTAAAATCCCTCGCTGTCCGTCGCTGCGCCATCCGGCCTGCCTTCATCATGTGCAAAATCGTGCAGGCGTTGCGCTGGCCCGATTGCGCCCGTTTTCGGATCGAAATCGAAAACCTGAAGCAGCAGGCCGCTGCTGTCGGAATGAAACATGCGCCGCCCATCGGGGCTCCAGGCCAGCCCGTTCGATGTCAGCATGTTGCCATCGATCAAGCATTCAAAACTGCCATCCGGTGCAACCCGGTACAGGCGGGCATTGCCTGTCTGCGGCACGGCTTCATCGCGCGTGCCAACCCAAAAATGTCCGTCCGGCCCGACTTTCCCGTCGTTGAGCCTGCTATCCGCGCGGCCATTATCGGGATCGCACAGGCGTTCCAGCTTTCCCGTCGCGGGATTGAGCAGATGCACACCTGTTTGCAGCCCAACGGCCACGACATCACTTTCACAAAGGCCCAGACAGCCCACGGGTGCAGGCATGTCGAACCGATCCAGCGTTCCGCTCTGCCGCAGCCGAAACACGGCGGGAGCCAGAATATCGACAAACCAAAGGTCACCGGTCCGGTCGTCCCATACGGGCGATTCGCCCACGCGCAGCGGCACATCGATCATCTGGCGAAAGGCTGGTTCGATTATCCGCGGTGCGGTCATTACCCTGTCTCCAGTGCCTTTGTTCGGTGGGTGATAAGCGGAGGTTGTCGTTGTCTCAGCCGCCCACGCCCTGAAACATTCGGGCTCGCGCTTTTAATATGTGGTTTTTCATCGCGTCATAAGCGTCCTGCTCCCGGCGCGCGAAAATGGCATTGACGATTGCGCTGTGCTCATTCTCCACATCGCGCACATGCTGCGGTGTGCGCTTGAGGCTGAGGCTACGCGTCACCGATTGGCCGATGGAAAAATGCGGTCTGAACCAGGTGCGCACAGTGATGTGAAACTGGTTCTGGCTGGCAATCGCGATGGCTTCGTGCAAGGCGAAATCTTCATCTGCGCCCAGATCGCCGCGCTCCAGACAGCGTTCCAGCGCTAGGATAGCCTGCTCGATCCGTGTTCTGTCAGACGCCTGCCAGTTGCGCGCCGCAAGCTCCGCCGCTGCTGCTTCCAGCCCGGCGCGGAACTCGAAAAACCGCTGCACATCGGCCAGCGAACCTACAGGAATTTGTTGAAGTACCGACGAGTCCGGCTGTTGCCGCACATAGGAACCGGAGCCCTTTCGAGAAACGATCAGATCGTCGTTGCGCAACCGCTCCAGCGCCTCGCGTACGACAGGGCGGGATGCGCCAAACAGTGTCGCAAGGCTCTGCTCCGAGGGCAGTCGCTCGTTTACCGGAAAGCGCCCGTCGGAAATCATGCCGACGATTTTCTCGTAAATGATATCGCTGAAGCGCGTTTCGCTTCGTGCGGGCGTCGCTGTAGCCAGATTGTCCATCAGCGCCCCTTTTGTTGCAAACCGCTGAGTTTGTTGCGTCTTTTCGCTGCGTATGGCCATGGAAGAAACATTGCGAGGCGGGAATGATGAGGCCCGAACCAGCCGCGGAAGGATGGTGAACCTGAGTATTTTGCTTATATCGCATCTCTTTCCTACCGCCTTGCCGGCCGCGTATTTCCGCTCTTCAATAAAAAATCTGTAAAAATCTGTCAATACTTGTAATCATCTGAAAACGCTCATATGGTTTGCCTGCCGGTGGAGGATCGGTGCGCTGGCTGGCCGGGAGGGCCGTTGTGGCGGGGTGGGAGCCCTGTCGCTGCCGGGGAGATTTTGGGAGGATTATTTATGAGCGATGCTGATGCGTTTTCGCTGGGCGTAACGCGCCGTGGCTTTATGGCCGGAGTAGGGGGCGTTGCGGCCCTGTCCCTCATCGGAACCTCGGCCATAGCCGCCGGGGGCAAGGAAGCGCCGGATTTGGCCGCCTTGGTCAAGGACGGCAAGCTGCCGCCGCTGGCAGACCGGTTGCCGAAAAATCCAATGGTGGTCACACCGCACGAAAAAATCGGCACCTATGGCGGCACGCTGCGTCGCGGCCTGCGCGGCTCTTCGGACCATAACGGCATTCTGCGTATGGTCGGCAACCAGGGTCTGGTCCGCTGGAACATGGACTTCACCGAAGTTCTGCCGAACCTCGCAGAAAAATGGGAAGTCAGCGACGACGCGTCGCAGTTCACATTCCATCTTATCCAAGGTGCCAAGTGGTCTGACGGCCATCCCTTCACCGCAGATGACGTCGTCTTCGCCATTGAGGACTGCATCAAGAACAAGGAGCTTTACAGCTCTGCACCTGCGCAATTGTCCGTCGCGGGCAAAGCGGTCAATGTTGAAAAAGTCGATGATTTCACGGTGAAATTCACCTTCGCCGCGCCGAACGCTCTTTATCTTGAAAACCTCGCGACACCGCTCGGCCAGCATCCGACGATGTTCGCCAAGCACTATTGCAGCAAGTTCCTGCCAAAATACAACACGGCGCTGGACGCCGATGTGAAGGCAGCGGGCGTTTCCAGCTGGACCGAATTGTTCCGCGCCAAATGCGGCGATATCGAAATTCCATCGCGCTGGTCGAATGTCGACAAGCCAACGCTCGATCCTTGGGTCGTCAAGGAGCCATATTCCGGCGGCGCGACCCGTGTGGTCATGACCCGCAATCCATACTTCTGGCAGGTCGATACCGAAGGCAACCAGCTGCCTTATATCGATGAAATCAATTTCGGCATTTCGCAGGATGTGGAATCGCTGATGCTGAACGTGATCTCCGGCAAGATCGATATTCAGGAGCGCCATATCAGCGTTCTCGCCAACAAGCCGACCCTGTCGCAAAACATGAAAAAGGGCGATTATCGCCTGCTGACGCTGGTGCCATCTGCCGCGCAGCAGTGCCAGATCTACCTCAACATCACCCACAAAGACCCGGCGATGCGCAAGATGTTCGCCGACAAATCCTTCCGTCAGGCGTTGTCCATCGGCCTCAACCGGCAGGAAATCATCGACATCGTCTATTTCGGCCAGAGCGAAGGCTATCAGGCCGGGCCACGCCCGACCCATCCGTGGTACCACGAAAAGCTGGCCCGCCAGAACACGGAATACGATGCGGATAAAGCCAACGAACTGCTCGACAAGGCCGGTTATGACAAGAAGAACGACAACGGCATACGCCTGCGTCCAGATGGCCAGCCAGTCTTCTTCTCCATCGATGTTATTCCGACACTTTACCCCGATCTGGTGGACTCGCTGGAACTGGTGAAGGCCCAGTGGGCGCAGATCGGCGTCGATATCAAGGTCAACACCATTGAGCGCGCACTCTACTACACACGCGGCGATGACAATGCGCATGATGCAGCGGTGTGGCCCGGCCCCGGCGGTCTCGACCCGATGCTCGATCCGCGTGACTTCTTCGCTTTCCACCCACAGGGCTCGCGTTATGCCATTCCTTGGGCGCTCTGGTACACGTCCAATGGCCAGAAGGGTGAAGAGCCGCCGGAGAGCCAGAAGCAGCGCTTCAAGCTGTTCGATGAAGCGCGTTCGACAGCCGATCTTGCCAAGCGTGGCGACAAAATGAAGCAGATATTCGATATCGCCGCAGACGAGTTCGAGACCATCGGTCTTTGCCTCGCCGTCGGTGGCTTCGGCATCATCCGCAACAATCTGCGCAACGTGCCGGAAACGGAACCGGACAGCTGGACATGGCCGAACCCCGGTCCGGCGCTGCCGCAGCAGTTCACCTTCACAAGCTAACAACGTCACTTTGGCGTCGCCGTCTCACGGCGGCGACGCTTTCAGTCTGTGTCGACCGCCCGCAATCCGTCGTTCAGTGACGGCTGGCGTGCGCGGTAAAATGTGATTGCGAGAGCGACATGCTGATTTTTATCGTCAAACGCCTGCTGTGGATGATCCCGTCCCTGTTTGCCGTCAGTTTTCTGGCCTTCGTCCTCATCCAGTTGCCACCGGGCGACTATGTGACGACCTACATCGCCACGCTGGCCGCCTCCAACGAAGTCATCGACCACAATACCGCAGCGCAATTGCGTGAACGTTTCGGCCTCGATGACCCGATGATCATTCAATATCTGAAATGGATATGGGGCATCATCAGCCGCGGCGATTTCGGTATCTCCTTCGAGTGGCAGCAGCCGGTGTCGGGCCTCATCTGGGAACGCATGGCGCTGACGCTGGTTCTGGCTGTCGCAAGCCTTCTGGCAACATGGGCCATCGCCCTTCCCATCGGCGTTTTCTCCGCCGTCCGTAAATACTCGGTTGGCGACTATCTCTTCACGGCTTTTTCCTTCTTCGGCCTTTCGGTGCCGTCATTCCTGCTCGCGCTGGTGCTGATGTATATCGCAGCGGTCGAGTTCGGGGCAGATGTCGGCGGTCTGTTTTCGCCGGAATATGAAACCGCGTCTTGGAGCATCGCCAAGATGGTCGATCTCATGGCGCATATCTGGCTGCCGGTCGCCATTCTCGCCATCTCCTCCACCGCCAGCCTTATCCGCGTCATGCGCGCCAATATGCTGGATGAGCTGCCGAAACCCTATGTCACCACGGCACGCGCCAAGGGCCTGTCTGAATTTCGCCTGCTGACGAAATATCCTCTGCGCATTGCGCTCAACCCCTTCATTTCCACCATCGCATGGCTATTGCCCAACCTCATTTCGGGCTCGGTCGTCGTTGCCATCGTGCTCAACCTGCCCACTGCCGCACCGCTGCTTTTGCAGTCGCTGATGGCGCAGGACATGTATCTCGCCGGGGCCTTCGTGCTCCTGATCTGCGCATTGACGCTGATCGGATCGCTCATCAGCGACATTCTGCTGGCGCTGGTCGATCCCCGCATCCGTCTCGAATAGGAGGGCGTCATGAGTGACATTGCCATCACCACCGCTGTCCGCCCGGACCGTGCCGCCGTCGCCTCGCAATGGCAGCTCATCTGGTGGGCGTTTAAGCGCCACCGGCTGGCCATGGCCGCGCTGTTCATCACCATTGCCATGTATATCGTGGCGCTCGTGCCGGGCTTCTTTGCCATCAACGATCCCGTTCTGCAAAATGCCCGTGCCACCTTCTATCCGCCGCAACGGGTTCATCTCATCGATACGACAGATGGCTTCTCCGTTGGTCTGCACTACTATCCGCTGAAGCTGACGCGTAATCCAGAAACGCTGGCCGCCGTCTTCGTCGAAGACACTGGCAAGAAAATCCCGATCCAGCTGTTCGGTCGCGGTTACGAATATTCGGTCCTTGGCCTGTTCAACACCAACATCCATCTTCTGGCCTCGACCGATAAGACCCGCCCGCTCTTCCTCTTCGGGGCAGATCGTCTCGGGCGCGATGTCTTCAGCCGCGTCGTGCAGGGGTCGCAGATTTCGCTGTCCATCGGTCTCGTCGGTGTGTTCTTCTCGCTCCTGCTTGGCGTCGTCTTGGGTGGCATCTCCGGTTATTATGGTGGCCGCATCGATTTCGTCATGCAGCGCGTCATCGATTTCGTGCTGTCGCTGCCCACCATCCCCATCTGGCTGGCCATGGCCGCCGCACTGCCGCAGGGCTGGCCCGCCACGCTTCAATATATGATGATCACCATCATCCTGTCGCTCACCGGCTGGGCGCAGCTTGCCCGCGTGGTGCGTGGCCGTTTCCTGTCACTCAGAACCGAGGAATTCGTGGCTGCCGCGCGTCTGGATGGCGTGCCGGAAGGCCGCATCATCTTCCGTCACATGCTGCCCAGCTTCTCCAGCCACATCATCGCTTCGGTCACTCTGGCCGTTCCGGCCATGATCCTTGCCGAGACATCGCTGTCCTTCCTCGGCCTTGGCCTGCAACCACCCACCATTTCATGGGGCGTGCTGTTGCGCGAAGCCCAGAATATTCGCTCCATCGCAACCGCACCTTGGCTGTTCCTGCCCGGCGTCGCTGTTGTCGTCGCCGTCATGGCGCTCAACCTGCTCGGCGACGGTCTGCGTGATGCAGCCGATCCCTACAACAAGTGAGGCCACAGATGAGCGATATTCTCTCCATAAAGCCCGCAAAGCCGCTCCTCGAAGTCCGCAATCTCGTCACGGAATTTCCAGTCCGCAATGGCGTATTCCGTGCCGTCAACGACCTGTCCTTCTCGATTGATCCGGGCAAAACCTTGTGCGTGGTGGGCGAAAGCGGGTCGGGCAAATCCGTCACCGCCCGCTCCATCCTCCAGATCATCGACAGCCCCGGCCACATCGCGTCCGGCTCCATCATTCTCAACCGTGCGAATGGAACGACGCTCGATCTGGCAAAGCTTGATCCACGCAGCCGCGCCATTCGTTCGGTGCGCGGTGCCGACATCTCGATGATTTTCCAGGAGCCGATGTCCTCGCTATCGCCGGTGCATACCGTGGGTGATCAGATTACCGAAGTGCTGCGTCTGCATCTTAAAATGAGCAAGGCGCAGGCGAGGGCTGAAGCCATCGAACTGCTGCGGCAGGTGGAAATTCCCAACCCGGAAACCGCGCTGGACAAATACGCCTTCCAATATTCCGGCGGCATGCGCCAGCGCGCCATGATTGCCATGGCGTTGGCCTGCAAACCGCAACTGCTGATCGCGGATGAGCCAACGACAGCGTTGGACGTGACGACACAGGCCGAAATCCTCGATCTGATTGCCCGTTTGCAAAAAGCGCATGGTATGGCCGTGCTGTTCATCACTCACGACATGGGCGTTGTGGCGCAGATTGCCGATGACGTGCTGGTCATGCACCACGGCGTTGCCAAGGAATATGGCACGGTCGAGCAAATCTTCCACAGCCCACAAGACCCTTACACCCGCATGCTGATCGGCTCCGTTCTGAAGCTCGAACAGAAGGCCGAGATACGGCTCGCCCGCCCGCCGCTTGATCTCACCGCCGCTCCCATTCTTGAGGTCAAAAACCTGTCCATGCACTTTGGCGAGATGAAAGCGCTGGACGGTGTCTCCATCAAGCTCCTGCCGGGCGAAACACTGGGCATCGTTGGCGAAAGCGGCTCCGGCAAGACCACCATGGGCCGCTCCATCATGCGGCTTTACGACCCGACCGGCGGCGAGATGCTCTATCGTAAGGTGGATGGTACGGTCGTCGATCTGGCAAAGATCGAAGGTGCTGAACTCAAAGCCGCCCGGCGCGAATTGCGCATGGTGTTTCAGGACCCGTTCGGCTCGCTCAATCCGCGGATGACGGTGGCACAGGTCATCGGGGAACCGCTGCTGGTCAATGGTATCGCCAAGGGTAAGGAGCTGGATGAGCGCGTATGCGCGCTGATGGATCAGGTGGGACTGGACCCTGCCGGGCGTGAACGCTACCCGCACGCCTTTTCCGGCGGCCAACGTCAGCGCATCGGCATTGCCCGCGCCATTACGCTCAAACCGCGCATCATCGTCGCGGACGAAGCCACCTCTGCGCTCGACGTATCCGTCCGCTTCCAGGTGCTGGATTTGCTGATGCGGCTACAGGACGAGCTTGGCCTCGCCTACATCTTCATCAGCCATGATATCGGTGTCATCAGGTACATGTGCGACCGCGTGGGCGTCATGTATCGCGGCAAGCTGGTGGAAGTGGGCGATGCGGAGAAAGTCTGCAACGCGCCGGATCACCCCTATACGCAGGCGCTTCTCTCCGCCATTCCGCGCCCTGATCCGCTTGACCGCGATCGTACCCGCCGTTTCCGTTACATCGAACCGACCATCTCCAAGACCGAAAGCAAGGCTGGATGACACGGCACGGCTTCTAAAATCCATGAGGAAGACAAAAGCATGAAAATCGATCGCATGCGGGTATTCGTCACCCGCGACAAGGACCGCCCGCGTGTCGTCGTGGCTTTGGATACCGATGATGGGCTGACCGGCTGGGGCGAATGCTACAATCATGGCCCAGACCTCGCACTGCCGCCGATCCTCGATTACCTCTATAATTTCCTCGTGGGACAAGACCCGACGCGGGTGGAATATCTCTATAACCTCATGCTCCAGCAGAACCGCTTCCCGCCGGGTGCACTCGGGCTTTCAGCAATGTCCGCGCTTGACCATTGCCTGTGGGATCTCGCCGCCAAGGCCGCAGGCGTGCCAGTCTACAAACTGCTGGGCGGCGAAGTTCGTGACCGCATCAAGGTCTATGCCGGCGTTTACACCGCACCGGATGCACCGGCGGCGAAGGAAGAATTCGACCGTCTGAACGAGGGTTGGGGCTTTACCGCTTTCAAACTCAGCCCGTGGCGTCTGGATATCCACGCGCACCGCTGGGGCGAGGTCGTCAGAAGTTCGGCGGAGTATTTCCGCTCGCTGCGCGAAACCGTGCGCTCTGATTACGATATCGCCTTCGATGCGCACGCCAAGATTTTCGAACCCGCCGCCGCTCGCCAGCTTGGCAATGCGCTGGCACCTTATGATCCGCTGTTTTTCGAGGAGCCTTTGCGCCCGGAAAATATCGAGATGTGGGGAGACCTGAAGCAGGGCCTCAATTGCACGCTGGCCACCGGCGAAAGCCTGTATCACCGCAATGAGTTTCTGCGGCTCTTGCAGGTCAAGGGTGCGGATATCATCCAGCCGGATATCTGCGTCGTCGGCGGCATCTCGGAAATGCGCCGCATCGCCACGCTGGCAGAAGCCCATTTCGTCAGCGTCGCGCCGCATAACCCGATGGGCCCGCTGGCAACTGCCGTCAACGTCCACTTTGCCGCCGCCCAGCAGAATTTCCGCATTCTGGAATACCGCCTGCCCAAGGGGCAATGCTACGTCTATGGCGGCACCGATGTGGAAACCCGCGAGGACGAAACCCGTTACGTGGTCGATCCCTATCTGCCAAGGGATGGCTACCTCGAACTGCGTCCGGATCGTCCCGGCTGGGGCGTTGAAATGGATGAGAAGGCCATGCAGGAAGACGGTTACGTCCACTGGCAGCGCCGCGTTCCAAAGAGACCAGACGGCTCCTATGCCTTCGCCTGAAGAGGTTTCCATCGCCAGCGGGCCGTTCACGGCCCGCATCCGCCCCGCCTGGGGTGGGCGCATGACGCATCTTGCGCATGCGGAGTTTGGCGATCTTCTTGTACCAACCACTGCAGAGGTTTTCGATCCGTGGAACTGGCCGAAGGCAGGCGCCTATCCACTGTTCCCCTATCACAACAGGCTCTATGGCGCACGCTTCACCCATGCCGAAGAGCAGCATATCGTCCTGCCCCACCCGGCACTGGCGCCAGATGCCATGCACGGCCCGTCACACCGCCGCCCTTGGCGGGTGGTCAGTCAGTCATCGGATCGTGCGGTGCTGGCGCTGGTTTACGACGCGGATGATGAATGGCCTTTCTCTTTCGATGCTCAACAGGCTTTCTCCCTCACGCCAGAGGGACTGACGGTAGAACTCACCATCACCAATCGCGCTGAAGTTTCAGCCCCCGCCGCCATTGGCTGGCATCCCTATGTGTCCGCAAGTCTGGATCAGGAAGCATGGACAGACGCGCAACTGGCCTATCCCCTGGATGAGCGGGATCTCCCTACCGGCGTAGCGCCATTGACCCGCACAATGCGCGATCTTCCGGCGACATCTGGTTATACGCAGCATGTGACCAGCTGGTCCAACGCGCAAATTCTCTTGAATGATGGTTTTTCGCTCAGCATCGAGGCAGATCCGGTTTTGAACCATCTCGCGGTCCACCGCACCGAGACCTATCTCTGCATCGAGCCTGTTTCGATGGCAGCCGGAACGCTGAACCTGCCCGAACATCAGCGTGCCGCTCTCGGCCTAAAAATGCTCGATCCCGGCCAGAGCCTCAGCGGGCGGATAAGGCTCGGCATCGAGCATACATTCTGACAGCGATTAAGGCGCGACGGACGCGCGCAAGTCGTCACCCGATTCAGAATCCGGCTCGCCAGCGGGGTGGGCAATCAGCACTTCGTAGCTTTCAGGCAATTCTGCCGCCTGCTCGCTGTTCATGATGCCGTAGGGGATCATGGTGCCATCACGGTCCGGAACGGAAACCTCGACCAATGTTTTCTGATTCACGGGAATAGTCCTTACGATGCGAGGAATCAAAAAGTCGCGCTTCGGACCTCAAGTCTGAGGCCCGTTACGCTGCATTCAGCACATCTAATGTTTTCGTGGACTCGTGGTTCCCAGAAATATCAGCTTTGACGTTTTCGTGATGAAATGATCAGGCATTCGCCGTGCGGCGGGCGGGCATCCGGCTGTTTACCAGCCGGGCAACCTGTTGCGCCAGGCTCGTCGGAAGACATGGCTTCTGACAGAAAGCGGAGTCGGGATAGGCTTCTTCCAGCGCCCGGCCATCGGCATGGCCAGAGTGGAAAACGAAGGGAACGTTGGTTTCCCGCAGGCGATCCGCCACCGGAAACACATCGCCATCGGTCAGGCGAACATCGAGAATGGCGCAGGTCGGCACATTCTCATCAAGATAGGACAAAGCCTCGGCTGTGCTGGGAAACGGTCCTGCAACGGTCCAGCCCTCATCTTCGAGAGTCATCTGGATATCCATAGCAACGAAGATTTCGTCTTCCACCAGCAAAACAGTCTTATGCGTCATGTCGTACCTTGATCTGCATCGTCAGGGTGTGCGTCAAGCTTGCCCCGTCCACCTCGGTTGCAACGGCGCCACCCAGTTGCTTGGCGGCGCTCGTCAGGAGCACTGTCCCAAATCCAGCCGCTCCCGGCGCCTCAACGACCTCAGTGCCGATTTCGTTCCAAACCAATTTGATTGCGTGGTCGCTTTCCTGCCAGTTGATGCGCAATTGCCCGCCCGCTTTGCCCAGCACACCGTGTTTTAGCGCATTGGTGGACCACTCGTGCAAGATCAGCGTCAGCGGCGTAATGCAATT
The DNA here is from genome assembly GCF_040427045.1 of Agrobacterium vacciniicorymbosi. Lineage (NCBI taxonomy): Bacteria > Pseudomonadati > Pseudomonadota > Alphaproteobacteria > Hyphomicrobiales > Rhizobiaceae > Agrobacterium > Agrobacterium vacciniicorymbosi. The sequence continues at coordinate 344,978 of NZ_JBETMF010000003.1, read as the reverse complement.
CACCGCAATCAGAAAATCGCGACCCTCGACATCGATGGAAGCGTGCCTGTTGTAGGGCGTGAGGATGGTGTCGATCAGCTCATGAATATGAACCGCAGAGGTACGCTTCTGGTTGGATGCCAGCGAATGCGCGCTGCCCAGCGCCAATATTCGCCCCTCGACATCTTCCACCAGACTTTTGACGCTGTCATGCTTGCGCGCCGCCATGCGCAAAATGCCACCGATCATCGCAAACAGATTTTTGACGCGGTGGTTCATCTCGTTGAGCATCAGCTCACGCGCTTCGGAAAGCTCATGCTCTGGCGTCACATCGACACTGACGCCGATGATCCGCACCGGCTCGCTGTCTGCCACATGCCGGGCAAATGTCTTCAGCCATCTCGGCTTGCCATTGAGGCCGGTGATGCGCGATGTCAGCTCGAAACCGGTGTGGTCGTCAACGGCGGCATCCAGCGCTTCGCGCAGCTGCTGCCGGTCGACATCGTTGAAGTTTTGCAGCACCGCCTGCAAGGCAGGCCTTCCGTCGCGGGTCTGAAGCAGCTCCATCGCCGCCCCACCCAACACGAACTCGCCACGGTCCGGCAGATATTCCCAAACGCCAATGCCCGCTGCCTCGATGGCAAGCTCATGGCGCTCCTGTTCGGCGGCCAGCTGGCTTTCGACGCTCAGCGCATGCGAAATATCCGTCATGACGATGGTCGCGCCGTCTATTGCGCCGTCGGCGGTGCGATAGGGCAGAATGCGCAGCGAGAAAGTGCGCTCCTGCTCCCGGTCCATGACGGTCTCGTTATATTCGGTACCATCGGCCATGACGCTTTGGACGCGCGATGTGAAATCCAGAGATGGAAAACGGCTCGCGACATCGGAAAGAGGCCGCCCGCGATCCGTCGGCTGCAATGGAAAAATTGCCGTCGCCGCGCGGGTGTAGGACCGCAGTCGCATGCCCTTGTCCAGAACGATGACGGCAAGGCTGGTGGAATCGAAGAAGTTGCGCAGGTCGGTATTGGCGACAGTCACCTCATCGACCTTGGTTTTTAACTCGTCATTGACGGTCGTCAATTCCTCGTTGGTCGATTGAAGCTCCTCGTTCATCGACATCATTTCTTCGTTGGAACTCTTCAGCTCCTCATTGGCCGTTTCCAGCTCTTCCGTGGCAGATCTCAGCCGGTATTTCGCGGACCGCAACTCCCGCTCCAGCGCTTCGACGTGCCCGTTGCCCGGCTCCAGCTCAATCAGGTCGCTGGGCTCCAGTGGCGTGAATTGCGAGGATTCGTGAAACACGATCAGAAACGAATTCTCTTCCAGCGGATCGCAGATGATTTCCGTTTTCAACGCGCCGAAATCGGTGACGACATTGACGTTGCGTGCCACCACGCGTCGCTTTTCCGTCCGTGCCTGCCGAACCAGCGCTCCCAGCTGCTCTTTCACACCGGGTCGCGCCAGCGTCGCCGCGCTCGTCTCGTTCACGCCGGATACCGGAAATTCAAAAAAACGGCTCAACCGGCCAAAGGCAGCAACGATTTGCCCGTCGCTGTCCAGCACCACGCTCGCTGGCACATAGCGCTCCATCAGGCGGCTGGTGGCAAGCTGCTCGATGCTGTGGGAAACGGCAGGTGCCTCGGCCCGCGAGACGGCCGGACGGCGGTCGTGCCGCTCTCCCGGTAGCGGAATGGGATAGCTGGGAGAGCCCGGAAGCCGCTCGAACAGCCGCGCTTTCTGGTCTATCACGGCAAACACGCTGTCGAACCGGCCAACGCTTTCAGATGAACCAAGAAACAGAAAACCGCCGGGCCGGATGGCATAGTGCAGCAGTGGCATGACCGTCTTTTGCAGCTTGTCATCGAAATAGATCAGCAGGTTGCGGCAGGAGACCAGATCGACCTTGGAAAATGGCGGGTCCTTGATCAGGCTGTGGCCGGAAAAGCGGATCATATCGCGGATTTGCCCGATGAAGTTGAACCGCTCCTTGTGGGGAATGATGTAATATTCCTGCAATTCCTGCGGAATATCGGCCAAAGACGCGATGGGGTAGGAGCCTTCGCGCGCAATCTTCAGCATGCTTTCATCGATGTCGGTCGCAAAGATTTGCACGTTGCAGGGCAGGTTCAGCCTGCGCGCAGCCTCCGCAAACAGAATGGCAATCGTATAGGCCTCTTCACCGCTGGAACAGCCGGGCACCCACACCCGCACGCCATCTTCGCTGCCCGCCGCATCCTGCATCAGGTTGGTGATGGCCAGTTCATTCAGCACATCGAAGGAATGCCGGTCGCGGAAGAACCGCGTCACATTGATCAGCAGATCACGAAACAGCGCATCGCATTCGTCATGGTCGGTCTGCACACGCGCCAGATATTCATAGCCCTTGCTGATGCCAAGCACATGCATGCGGCGCTCCACGCGGCGCACGAAGGTCGTCTGCTTGTAGCCGGTAAAGTCATGGCCAATCGTGCGCCGCAGTGCGGTGCAAAGATCGTCAACGATATCGGCAACCTTCGAGGCTTCTCGCTTGTCACCGCCCTGGCTTCGGCGGAAAAAGAACCCGCCGATGCAGGAGAGAATATTTTGCGGCGGCTGCACGAAATCGACAAGGCCGGTGCCGGTCGCAGAGACCGGCATGCCGTCATATTTCGCTGTCGAAGGCTCCTGTACGACGCAGAGCCCGCCATTTTCCTTGATGGCGCGCAGTCCCGTAGACCCATCCGCACCGGTGCCTGACAGAATAACGCAGGCGGCATTCGCCTGCTGGTCGTTTGCCAGCGAAATGAAGAAATCGTCGATGGGTCGGCGCAGGCCCCGCGGCTGGGCGAAGTCGTTGAGAACAAGCCGCCCCTGTTCTATGCTCAAGCCCTTGCCGGGTGGAATGATGAAAACCGTGTCGGCTTCAATCGCTTCTCCACCCTCGCATTGGCGAACGGTCAGTTGCGTATGACGGTCAAGAAGTTCGGCCAGCATGCTTTCATGGTGTGGGTCCAGATGCTGGACCACAACAAAAGCAAGGCCGGTCGGCACTTCCGCCGGGCTCAACATTTCACGCAACGCTTCCAGACCACCGGCAGAAGAGCCGACGCCGACGACGGGTACGGGATGAACACTAGAATCTTGAGGCAAACATGAGTCCTTGAAATTTCAAAAGCTGAACGATCAATAGGGGGAGTTTTGTTCCAGTTCCGCTAATGTCAGTTTTGCCTGTGCAATGGTGGTGGTTGAATTCGCAATCGTGGCAAGCGTGCCCTCGATCATGATGTTGTGGTCGTCCAGAAGCGGTTTGATCTTCGCCAATGTGTCGCCAAGCTCAAGGTCATAGGCTTGCAGCAAATGTGCATGCGCACGGCTGACATCAAACTGCGACGCCAGAATATACCGCACTTGGCCAGACCCCGCCTTCAACTTTGACATGAAGAGCAGATTGACGAAGGGCTGGTCGTCTTTTCGAAAATTGACGATAGGTGTGCGCACCGTCGCCGGCCCATCCGCCTCCAGAAATTCATGAATTTTGTCGCGTGCCTCATCATTGGGCGCATGCGTGCCTTTAGGGCTGGTCTGCAACATCCGGCAGTTCTTGCCCACCACATCGCTGCTGTCATAACCCGTCAGCTTGCAGAAGGGCTCATTGACCAAAGCCAGATGATTATCAGCGTCCGCATAAGCAAGTGCCAGTGCAATGGATGATTTTTGGAAGAAATCCTGAAGCGGACGGTCAATTTCAAGCTGGGGCATATCGCTCATCGTTCAAACGTAGGTATCGGCTGCTACGATAACACGCTGTGTTAAAAAAGGCTCCGGCGAGGCAGGACAAGAATCCCGCTCCCACCAACCGCTTGGGCTTATTAGCACAGTATTGCGCAGCAAAATCAATGCGCACCGACTGGAAATCTACTGACCAACGTCATTGATGATCGTCAATTGTCCGTGCGTGGCCCGCATACGGCGGTTTGATCTGGATCGTTAGGGGTGCATGAAAACGCGCAAATCAGATGGCGCAAAACTTAAGGTGCAGCGTAACACATTGCACACTTTATTGCGGTATCTTGGTGGCTCGTTTCAGCTGCGGTGTGCCAGCTGCGGCAGGGTAAAGGGGCTTTCGGGGATGGCAGACAGGGCGGATTTCTTGGTGCAGAAGCTGTTTTCGCTTTATGCGGACCGGCAGGGTGCCACCGCCATCGAATATGGCCTCATCATCGGCATCATCTCCATGGCCATCGTCTTTGGGCTGGGAAGCGTGAGAGACGGTCTGCTGAGCGTGTTCGAGATACTGGCGACGACCTTCGCCAACGCCATGGCGTAAGGTCGAAAACTTCCTATCGCTCATCCTTTGACGGCAGCGTGATCTCCGCCGTTTTCAGTGCGTCTGCAAGGCGCACCTTTGCCGAGCCGGGCTTGAGCGGTTTTTGCTGGCTCTCATGTGGCGCCCATCCCGAAACATAGATGATCGAGAAGGTGGCGCGGATGCGGCCATCGGCATCGCTGTATTTTTCGGCGTAAAGTTCAGCTGCGCGCATGAAGAAGCGACGGTTCAACGGCTTGCGGCTGCGTCCCATCAGCGGGTTTGCCATGCCCATGGCGCGCAGGTCGCGCATCAGCGGTAGAATGGAATCGTAGCGCACCGTATAGGTCTCGGCATCCGTCACCGGCAGGGCAAAGCCCGCCCGCTGCAACAGCGCTCCAACATCGCGAACATCGGCAAAAGGGGCGACGCGCGGGCTTGCGCCGCCGGTCAGTTCCGCTTCCGCTGTCAGCAGCACGTCGCGTAGTTCCTGCAAGGTGCCACTGCCGGGAATGGCGGCCAGAAACAGGCCGTCGGGCTTCAAGGCGCGGCGAATCTGGATCAGCGTTCCCGGCGTGTCATTGGTCAGGTGCAGCGATAGCGGCGAAACGATCAGATTGGCCGATGCCGGTTCCAGCGGCAATTCCTCGATAGGTGCTACCTGAAGGGCATCGCCTTCGGCGGCAAAAGCCGCGTCCGTCTCCACACGGGTCACGGAGCCGACCTTGCCGGTCTGCATCAGCCGCTGCGCCGTCACACCGGTCGCGCCATGCAGTTCGACTGCTGTATCGAAATGCCGCTCCACGATGGCGATGCGATCCGCAATTTCTTCGGCGGCGATATCCAGCAGGAACAGCGCCTTGTCGTCTCTTGAACGCAAGGCGCGCTCGCGGTTTTTCTCAATCAGCGCCGGGTCGAAAACTATGTCCATGCCGTTGTCCATCCAAACTTTGCTGTCGCAAAGGCACCCGTTCGCGCCTATTGTCAACTGCATGGGCCAAGGGGAAAAGCTGTTTTCGAGAGATGACGGGGCGGGCGTGCTGCGCGGCCTTCTGCGTGCCGTCGCGGATTTCGTCTATCCGCCGTCCTGCGTCGGCTGCGGCTGCAAGACGCAGAATGGCGGCGCACTCTGTGTGCAATGCTGGGCAGGTGTTCAATTTATCGAGCGGCCTTTTTGCGAGGTGCTGGGCATTCCCTTCGCTCATGATCATGGCCCCGGCATTCTCAGCGCTCAAGCCATTGCCGAGCCGCCGCCCTTCGAGCGTCTTCGCGCCGCCACCGTTCATGATGGCCCGGCCCGAAAGCTGGTGCACCAACTCAAATATCTGGATCGCACCGATCTCGCCCGGCTCATGGCTTCGTGGATGCTGCGCGCGAGCGATGGCACAGTCGCGGCCTGTGACTGCATCATACCGGTGCCACTGCACCGACGGCGATTTCTGGCGCGGCGGTTCAATCAGTCGGCGGAACTGGCCCGGCATCTGGCCGTCTTGTCGGCCAAGCCGTTTCTGGCCTCCACGCTCGTCCGGATCAAGCCGACCAGCCGGCAGGTGGGCCTATCGGCCCGCGCCCGCAAGCAGAATGTGCGCGGCGCTTTTGCCATCGCGCCGGGGCGGGAGGCGGATATTCTGGGGAAGCGCGTCATTCTGGTCGATGATGTCTACACCACAGGCGCAACCGTTGCGGCAGCGGCACGCAGATTGAAGAGGGCCGGTGCCGCAGATGTCACTGTTTTGACCTTTGCAATGGCGATTTCCGGGCCTATATGACACGGCAGACAAAGGGCTCGGTCCCATAATGCGAGGATTATGACTGATGGCATCCGTTACGATTTATACGCGGGATTTTTGCGGTTTCTGCGCCCGCGCCAAGGCTCTTCTGGACAGCAAGGGCGTGGATTTCACCGAATATAACGCCACGACCAATCCTGATTATCGTCAGGAAATGATGGACAAATCCGGCCGCAACACATTCCCGCAAATCTTCATCGGCACGAGCCATGTTGGCGGTTGCGATGATCTGCATGCGCTGGACCGCGAAGGCAAGCTGGACGCGCTTCTGGCCAACTGAAATCGATAAAAAGAAGACGATATAAGGGAACGGAAAAATGAGCTTCAAGGCCGCCGCAATCCAGATGTGCTCGGGCGTGGACCCGAAAACCAATGCCGCCACCATGGAACGTCTCGTGCGGGAAGCAGCGGCGCAAGGCGCGGTCTATGTCCAGACACCGGAAATGACCGGCGCCATCCAGAAGGATCGCGCGGCTCTGAAAGCTGCTCTCAAGGATGAGAAAGGCGATATCGTCGTTCTGACGGCGGCGAAGCTTGCGCGCGAACTCGGCATTTATGTCCATGTCGGCTCCACTGCCATCGCGCGGCCCGATGGCAAGATTGCCAACCGCGGGTTTCTATTTGCGCCCGACGGCGAGCGCATCTGCACCTATGACAAGATCCACATGTTCGATGTCGATCTGGACAATGGCGAAAGCTGGCGGGAAAGTGCGGCCTATGAGCCCGGCACGGATGCGCGCGTTGCCGAACTGCCGCTTGCAACTTTCGGCTTTGCCATCTGCTATGACGTTCGCTTCCCGTCACTCTTTCGCACGGAGGCCGTCGCTGGCGCTCAAATCCTGACCGTTCCCGCCGCCTTTACCCGCCAGACGGGCGAGGCGCACTGGGAAATCCTTTTGCGCGCCCGCGCCATCGAAAACGGCGCTTTCCTCATCGCCGCGGCCCAGGCAGGCACGCATGAGGACGGTCGCGAAACCTTCGGCCATTCCATGATCATCGATCCGTGGGGCAAGGTGCTGGCGGTGGCCGGTGGGGAAGGCGAGGAAATCGTCTATGCGGATATCGACCCATCCGCCGTTGCCGCTGCCCGCGGCAAAATCCCTAACCTCAAGAACGCCCGTGATTTCAACCTCGATACGGTCAAAAACGCGGCTGCTGCGGGAGGCGGTCTGCAGTGATCCGCTATTCGCTCCGTTGCGAAAAAGCCCATGAATTCGAGGGCTGGTTTTCCGGCAGTGCCGATTTCGACGCGCAGCAGCAGCGCGGCCTGATCAGCTGCCCGGTCTGCGGCTCGGCAAGCGTCTCCAAAATGCTGATGGCCCCATCGGTCTCGACGGCGCGTGAAAAAGAAGCGACGCGCACGCTCGCCCTGGATGCGGCCCAGAAACAGGCCTTCACCAAGATCAAGGAGACGCTGGCCAGCATCCGCGCCAATGCGGAAGATGTCGGTGATAAGTTTCCGGAAGAAGCCCGCAAGATCCATTATGGTGAGGCCGAAGAACGCGGTATCATCGGCCAGGCATCCCCGCAGGAAGCCAAGGCACTGATCGAGGAAGGCATCGAGGTCGCGCCTCTGCCCGTGCTGCCTGACGATGTGAACTGAAGACGGCGCTTTGCGTCCTTACAGCAGCTCGAAAATTTTTATGAGCAGTGTCGGATCGGTCTGCCGCCATCCGTCCTTGGTATCGTCAAACCCTTGCAGAAAGGATCACGATCATGCCAAACACCATCAACTTCCACCGCGTTCTGTCCACCAGCCCGGAAAAAGTCTACCGCGCCTTCCTTGAAGCCGATGCGATTGCCAAATGGCTTCCGCCCAACGGGTTTCTCTGCACGGTCCATGCGTTCGAGCCCACCGTCGGCGGCAGCTTCAAAATGTCGTTCCGCAATTTCACCACGAGCGAAATCCACGGCTTCGGCGGCGAGTATCTCGAACTCGTACCCGGTGAGCTGATCCGTTACGCCGAGAGGTTCGATAACCCCGCCGTAGCTGGCGAAATGGAAGTGGTGGTGACAATGAAAAAGGTCTCGGTCGGCACCGAAATCACTGTACAGCAGGCAGGCATCCCCGATCTCATTCCGGTCGATGCCTGCTATCTCGGCTGGCAGCAGTCGCTGCAAAATCTTGCCCGCGTGGTCGAGCCTGACATCAAGAACTGAGAGGTCGCCCGGGTTATGCCGGGCGCTTTGCCAGCACCATGTAGTTCACTTCCATATCGGACGAGAGATTCCACCGGTCCTGCAGCATGTTGTAGAACACGCCGGTGCAGTGGATGATCTCCATGCCGTCAGCGGTGATCGGCTTTTCCAACTCATCCGGGCGCACCAGCTTTTCATACTGGTGCGTGCCGCGCGGCAACCAGCGCAAAACGTTTTCAGCCGCGAAGATGGCCAGAGCGCGAGCCTTTAGCGTGCGGTTGATGGTGGCAGCAAACATCAGCCCGTTAGGGCGCACCATCTTGGCGCAGGTGGTCACGAACAAATCGACATCCGCCACATGCTCCACCACTTCCATATTCAAAACGACATCGAATGTCTCGCCCGCCGCCAGCAACTGCTCGGCGGTCACGGCACGGTAATCGACAGGCACATTGTTTTCCCGCGCATGGGTGGAGGCAATGCCGATGTTTTTTTCGGAGGGGTCAGCCCCCACCACATCCGCACCCATCTTGGCCACCGGCTCCGAGAGGAGGCCGCCGCCGCAGCCAATGTCGAGAACCCGCAGGCCTTCCAGCGGACGGTGTGCCTTGGGGTCGCGGCCGAAATTCTCGCAGACGCGGTTGCGGATATATTCCAGCCGCACCGGGTTGAACTTGTGCAGCGGCCGAAATTTGCCGGTCGGGCTCCACCACTCCGCGGCCATGGCGGAAAACCGGTCCACTTCGCTCTGGTCGACGGTCGTTTTTGCGCTCTCGCTCATGGTGGTACTCCATTCTGTCCTACCCCCTGAAGTCGGATGATTGCCCCGCGAAGTCAAGGGGCGGTCATCATGGTCGAGGTCTAAACCGCCTGCGCTTTGCTGTCGCAAGGAACTGAAAACAGGGGATTTTCGTTTCATGCTGCGTTCATCATGAAGCGCGTATTTTCGAAAGCGTTGAAAGCCGATTTCGGCGGTCAAGCCTTTGCTTGAGGGAGAATGAAGTGAAGAAGAAACTGTTTGGTGCCATTGCGCTGCTTGCGCTTGTTGCCGCCCCGGCTCTGGCTGAAGCGGCGACGCAGGGCTTCGCCACCGCCAACGTCAATATGCGTTCAGGACCCAGCACGGCGTACCCCGCCGTTGTAGTCATCCCGAATGGTGAGCCATTGACGATCCACGGCTGCCTGTCCGACACGCCCTGGTGCGATGTCTCGTTCAGCTATGGCCGTGGCTGGGTCGCAGGCCGTTACGTTCAGGCGGTCTATCGCCAGAACCGTGTCTATGTAGAGCCGCGTTATTACCGTGATCTCGGCGTTCCGATCATCACCTTCGAAGCCGGACGTTACTGGGATCGCTATTACCGCGACCGCGATTTCTATCGTGAACGTGATCGCTGGCGCCGCCCGCCACCATCCGGTGGTTATTGGAACGCACCGCCACCGCGCGATTGGGGCGGCCCGCCACCTCGCCGTGATTTCGGTGGCCCGCCACCACGCCCACGCGATGACTGGCGCGACCAGCGCGGTCGCGATGACCAGCGTGGCCGGGACGACCAGCGGGGTCGTGGTCCGAATGATGGACGTTGGGAACAGCGCCATGGCGATTGGAACCAGAATGATCGTCCACGCCCACCCATGCGTGGCGATGACCGCCCACGCTGGGACAACAACGACAATCGTGGCCGTGATGGCATGAGAGGCGAAAATCGCGACCGTAACCGCGATTTCAACCAGGGTGACCAGCGCCGTCAGAATGATGAGGGCAGACGCCGCCCGGACGATAACCGCCGTCCCGACGATAACCGGCCACCAAGACCGCCACAGGAAGGTCAGCGCCCCGGTTGCGCCCCCGGCGCTCCAGATTGCCCATAACAGGCCGTTAGTTATGTAAAGAAAAACCCGGCGGATCACATCCGCCGGGTTTTTAGTCTTTAGCGATCCTGCTTCTTCGGGCCGCGCTTTTCGAAAGGCTTGTCTTTCTTGCCTTCAAACTTTGAAGGCTTGCCGCCACTGGAATGGTCACCGGCAGGCTTGGCCTTCTTCTTCCAAGGCTTGTCGTCGCCGGCAGGGCGTCCGCCCGCATTGTCGGATTTCACGAATTTCTTCTGCGCTCTTGGTGGGCGCGTGTCTTCGCGTGGGGCACCCGTCATGTCGGGCTTGCCTTCCATTTCCTTCACGCGGATGCCTTTTTCCAGCATCATGTCCTTGCCCAGCGCGGAGGTGAAACGGTCCACCGCATCCGCAGCCAGTTCCACATAGGTTTCCGTCTGCTGCATGCGGATCGCGCCAATGTCCTGACGCGTCAGCTTGCCGAAGCGGCACAGCATGGGGATCAGCCAGCGTGGCTCGGCATTCTGCTTGCGACCGACAGAGAGCGTAAACCAGCCGCTGTCGGAGAAGTCGGAACGGTCGCGGCGTGGCGCGTTGTTTTCCACCTGCTCGAAGCTGTCACGACGTGGCTTGCGGGCGTCGAGCGAAACTTCTGCAATGTCTTCCGGTGCGGAACGGCCCGCATGGTAAAGGCGTACGAAGGCAGCGGCGACCTTTTCGGCACCGTGCTGCTCTAGCAGCTTGGTGACGAAATCGCGTTCGTCGTCGTTGACGTTTTCCTGCAAGGCAGCATCGGCCAGAAGGCGTTCGCCATCGCGCTCGATGATTTCTTCGGCAGATGGCGGGCGCACCCAGGCAGGGCTGACCTTGGCACCTTCCAGCAGGCGTTCGGCCTTGCGGCGCTGGCTCATCGGCACCACGATGGCGCTGACGCCCTTCTGTCCCGCACGACCGGTACGGCCGGAACGGTGCAGCAATGTCTCGGAATTGGTCGGCAGATCGGCATGGATAACCAGCTCGAGACCCGGCAGGTCGATGCCGCGTGCGGCAACGTCGGTCGCCACGCAAACGCGGGCGCGGCCATCACGCATGGCCTGAAGCGCATGCGTACGCTCGTTCTGGCTCAACTCGCCCGAAAGCGCCACGACGGAGAAGCCGCGATTGTTCAGGCGTGCTGTCAGATGGTTGACGGCAGCGCGGGTCGAGCAGAACACGATCGCGTTGCGGGCTTCATAAAAGCGAAGCGCATTGATAATCGCATTTTCGCGGTCAGATGGCGAAACCATCATGGCGCGGTATTCGATGTCGACGTGCTGCTTCTGCTCGGATGTCGTTGCCACGCGCACGGCGTTCTTCTGATAGCTTTCGGCAAGCTTCGCAATGCTGCGCGAAACCGTGGCAGAGAACATCAGCGTGCGGCGGTCTGCTGGCGATTCTTCCAGAATGAATTCCAGATCTTCGCGGAAACCGAGGTCGAGCATTTCGTCGGCCTCATCCAGCACTACGGCGCGGATGGAGGACAGGTCCAGCGCCTTGCGCTTGATGTGGTCGCAAAGACGACCCGGCGTGCCGACGATGATATGCGCACCGCGTTCCAGAGTGCGACGCTCGGAACGAATGTCCATGCCGCCAACGCAGGATGCGATGGAAACGCCGGTGAATTCGTAAAGCCACTCCAGTTCGCGCTTGACCTGCATGGCCAGTTCGCGGGTCGGGGCGATTGCGATGCCCAGCGGCGCACCGGCAGGGCCGAAACGGCCGTTCTTTTCCAGCAGTGTCGGTGCAATCGCAATGCCGAAGGCAACGGTCTTGCCAGAGCCCGTCTGGGCGGAAACCAGCGCGTCCTGTCCGTCCAGCTCAGGGGCAAGCATTGCCTTCTGAACAGGGGTCAAATCTTTATAGCCGCGTTTTTCCAACGCCTGTGCAATCGCCGGGGCGATACCCTGGGTTTCTGTCATCTACCGTCTTTCGGATATTGGGCTGCCTGCATCCGCTCGAAACCATTAGATCATAAGGGTCATAAGCAGCCGATACCGGCCATTTCGGCCATTCAGCCAGTTGAATTGACGCGCTCATACTGTGAATAGCGGCGTTTGTACAGACCAAAGCGGTACGCTCCTTTCATGAGGACACCATGTCGCGCCACGCAAACGCACCCTAAAGGCGTACCGCATGGTTCATAAACGGCATTGCGTGGACCATGCCTTTTCGCTATGAGACCCGCAACTTGAGGCTTTTCGTCAGATAAAGCCGACTGGGGTTGTGCTCTTGTCCGCCGGGTCTGGCGGCAAAATGGGATGGTACTGGTCAAAACTATGGCTCGCATTGTCATGAAATTCGGCGGCACGTCCGTCGCAAACCTCGAACGTATTCACAACGTCGCACGGCATGTGAAACGTGAAGTGGATGCAGGCCATGAAGTGGCCGTCGTCGTTTCCGCCATGTCCGGCAAAACCAACGAGCTGGTGGACTGGGTTCAGAACACGCCGAAGGTCGCAGGCGCCAGCGCCGCGTCCTTTTACGATGCGCGTGAATATGACGCCATCGTCGCCTCGGGTGAGCAGGTCACATCGGGTCTTCTGGCGATTGCGCTTCAGTCGCTCGGCGTAAATGCCCGCTCCTGGCAGGGCTGGCAGATACCGATCCGCACGGACAACGCCCACGGCGCTGCCCGCATTCTGGAAATCGACGGTTCCGATATCGTTCGCCGCATGGGCGAAGGTCAGGTCGCCGTCGTTGCCGGTTTCCAGGGCCTCGGCCCAGATAACCGTATCGCGACCCTCGGTCGCGGTGGTTCCGATACATCGGCTGTCGCCATTGCCGCTGCCGTGAAAGCTGATCGCTGCGATATCTATACCGACGTTGACGGCGTCTACACTACGGACCCGCGCATCGTGCCCAAGGCACGCCGCCTGAAGAAGGTCGCCTTCGAGGAAATGCTCGAAATGGCATCCTTGGGCGCAAAAGTTTTGCAGGTTCGCTCTGTCGAGCTTGCCATGGTGCACAAGGTTCGGACCTTCGTGCGCTCCAGTTTCGAGGATCCCGATGCGCCGGGCATGGGTGACCTTATAAATCCGCCCGGTACTTTGATTTGTGACGAGGAAGAAATCGTGGAACAGGAAGTCGTAACCGGCATCGCCTATGCCAAGGACGAAGCACAAATTTCGCTGCGCCGCCTGTCGGACCGGCCGGGTGTTTCCGCTGCCATCTTCGGACCTTTGGCCGAAGCGCATATCAATGTGGACATGATCGTGCAGAACATCTCCGAAGATGGTTCGCGCACCGACATGACGTTTACCGTTCCTTCGGGCGATGCCCCCAAGGCGCTGAAGGTGCTGGAAGACAACAAGGCGCAGATCGGCTTCGATGTCGTGCAGAACGAAACCGGCCTCGCCAAGGTCTCGGTTATCGGCATCGGCATGCGCAGCCATGCGGGCGTGGCGGCAAGCGCTTTCAAGGCACTTGCTGAAAAAAACATCAACATCAAAGCCATCACGACATCGGAAATCAAGATTTCCATTCTTATTGATGGCGCCTATGCGGAACTTGCAGTTCGCACTTTGCATTCTGCTTACGGTCTGGATAAGAGTTGATTCTGTAACGTCGATACACGTCATCCGATTCTTTTGAGTGACGTGTTGATGCGATGTTAGATCGACTGTGCATCCCTGCCTTGCGGCTTGCTGTGCAGGCGGTATAGTTTTTGATCGATCCTTTCGTGCGGATCATATCGATCCGCGCGTGGTAGTGTCAGGGAGCACACGCGATGAGAGACCTATCAGCAGGTCCGCGCGTCCTCCTCAAGCGGCTTCGCGAAATGATGGCGGAGCATCTTGAGCCGCAGGAGCGTCTCGACCAGATTGTTCGGCAGATTGCCAGCAACATGGTCGCAGAAGTGTGTTCCGTCTACGTGCTGCGCTCCGACAGCGTTCTGGAGCTTTACGCCACCGAAGGACTCAATAAAGACGCAGTCCATCTTGCCCAGCTGAAAATGGGGCAAGGTCTCGTCGGCACCATCGCCGCATCTGCCCAGCCGCTCAATCTTTCCGATGCGCAGGCGCATCCCGCTTTCCGCTATCTCCCTGAAACGGGTGAAGAAATTTATCATTCATTCCTTGGTGTGCCGATTTTGAGATCCGGTCGCACTCTTGGCGTTCTTGTCGTCCAGAACAAGACCAGCCGAACATACCGGGAGGATGAAGTTGAAGCGCTTGAGACAACTGCGATGCTTATCGCGGAAATCGTGGCGAGCGGTGAATTGAAAAAAATCACCCGTCCCGGCGTGGAACTGGACCTGACACGGGCAGTCTCCATCGATGGCGATGCCTATGGCGAAGGCATCGGCCTTGGCCATGTCGTTCTGCATGATCCACGCATCGTCGTGACCAATCTTCTCAACGAAGATGCCGATATGGAAATCCGGCGGCTGGCCGAAGCTATCGGCTCGCTGCGCCTGTCCATCGATGACATGCTCCAGCGCCGCGATGTCGCCACCGAAGGCGAACACCGCGAAGTCTTGGAAACCTACCGCATGTTCGCCCATGACCAGGGCTGGGTGCGCCGCATGGAAGAGGCCATTCGCAACGGCCTGACGGCGGAAGCGGCGGTCGAAAAGGTCCAGAGCGACACCAAGGCGCGCATGATGCGCCTGACAGACCCCTATCTGCGTGAGCGGATGCATGATTTCGACGATCTCGCCAACCGTCTGCTGCGGCAGCTGATCGGTTATGGCGGTCGCGGTCCCGAACAAGATTTTCCAGCCGACGCCATCGTTCTCGCGCGCGCCATGGGTGCTGCCGAGTTGCTGGATTATCCGCGTGAAAAGCTCCGCGGTCTGGTGCTGGAAGATGGTGCGGTCACAAGCCACGTCGTCATCGTCGCACGCGCCATGGGCATTCCCATCATCGGTCAGGTCGCTGGCATCGTCGCGCTCGCAGAAAACAACGACCCCATCATCATCGATGGTGATGACGGACAGGTGCATCTGCGTCCGGTTCTCGATTTGCAGCGCGCCTATGAGGAAAAAGTCCGCCTGCGCGCCAAGCGTCAGGAACAGTTCCGAGCACTTCGCGATGTCGAGCCCGTGACCAAGGATGGCCAGCGCGTCGATCTGAAGATGAATGCCGGTCTGCTGGTCGATCTGCCGCAACTGGACGAATCCGGCGCTGACGGCATCGGCCTGTTCCGCACCGAACTGCAATTCATGATCGCCTCCAACATGCCGAAGGGCGAGGAGCAGGAAGCCTTCTACCGCAGCGTTCTGCGCAATGCCAAGGGCAAGCCGGTCACCTTCCGCACGCTCGACATCGGCGGCGACAAGGTCGTGTCCTACATGCGCGGTCAGGAAGAGGAAAACCCGGCTCTCGGCTGGCGCGCCATCCGTCTGTCGCTCGACCGTCCAGGCCTGATGCGTACCCAGCTACGTGCTCTGCTTCGTGCTGCCTCGGGTGCCGAACTGCGCATCATGCTGCCGATGATCACCGAAGTCTCGGAAATCCGCGTCGCGCGGGAACTGCTGCAAAAGGAAGTGCAGCACCTGTCGAAATTCGGCCATTCCCTGCCGCGCAAGCTGCAGTTCGGCGCCATGCTTGAAGTGCCGTCCTTGATGTGGCAGCTGGATGAGTTGATGGCAGAGGTTGATTTCGTCTCGGTCGGTTCCAACGATCTGTTCCAGTTCACCATGGCTGTCGATCGCGGCAATGCCCGCGTGTCGGATCGTTTCGACAATCTCGGCAAGCCCTTCCTGCGCATTTTGCGTGATATCGTCCGTGCCGGTACGCGCAACAACACGCAGGTCACGCTGTGCGGCGAAATGGCCAGCAAACCACTGTCAGCCATGGCGTTGATGGGGCTTGGCTTCCGCTCCATTTCCATGTCCCCAACCTCCATTGGCCCGGTCAAGGCCATGCTGCTGGGGCTGGATGTGGCGGCCCTGTCGGAAGAGCTGGAAGCGGCACTGGACGATAACAAGTCGGTGGAAAGCACGCGTCAGCTGCTTTTGCGCTTTGCAGCGACCCATTCCATCCCTATTTGAAAGCCAAGAAAAATTGGAGTGCGTGACAGGTGGCGAAGCTTCCCGTCGAAAAAATGCGTGAGCTTGAGCGGCGTTTCGGTGAAATCGAAGCGCGCATGTCGGCTGGCCCTGCCGCCGATGTCTATGTGAAGCTGGCGTCTGAATATTCGGAATTGCAGCCGGTGGTCAAAACCATCCGCGAATATGAGAAGGCGCTTGCCGAAGTGGCCGATCTCGAAGCCCTTCTGGCCGACAAGTCCACGGATAAGGACATGCGCGATCTGGCCGAAGCCGAGCTTCCCGAGATGTCGGAGCGAATCGACGGGCTCGAGAAGGACATGCAGATCCTTCTTCTGCCCAAGGATGCCGCGGATGAGAAAAGCGCCATTGTCGAAATCCGCGCTGGCACCGGTGGTTCGGAAGCCGCGCTTTTCGCGGGTAATCTGTTTCGGATGTATGAGCGTTTCGCCAGCACCAAGGGCTGGAAGGTGGAAATCCTTTCGGCCAGCGAAGGCGAGGCGGGTGGCTTCAAGGAAATCATCGCCACCATCACCGGGCGTGGCGTTTTCTCCAAGCTTAAGTTTGAATCCGGCGTCCACCGCGTCCAGCGGGTGCCGGAAACCGAAGCCAGCGGTCGCATCCACACCTCGGCCGCCACTGTCGCGGTGCTGCCGGAAGCCGAAGAAATCGACATCGAAATCCGCGCCGAAGATATTCGTATCGATACGATGCGCGCATCCGGCGCTGGCGGCCAGCACGTCAACACCACGGACTCGGCGGTGCGCATTACCCATTTGCCCACCGGCCTCATCGTCACCTCATCGGAAAAATCCCAGCACCAGAACCGCGCCAAAGCCATGCAGGTTCTGCGCTCGCGCCTTTACGATATCGAGCGTCAGAAGGTTGACAGCGAACGTTCCGCAGACCGAAAAAGCCAGGTCGGCTCCGGCGACAGGTCTGAGCGTATCCGCACCTATAACTTTCCGCAGGGCCGCGTCACGGACCACCGCATCAACCTCACGCTCTACAAGCTCGACCGCATGATCGAAGGCGATATCGATGAAATGGTCGATGCGCTGATTGCCGATTATCAGGCCGGTCAGCTGGCCCAGCTCGGCGAGCAGCATTGACATCGTCACCGCAAACCGTCCAGCAGCTGGTCGCGCAGATGCGCCAACGGCTCGATGCCGCAGGCGTAGCCGATCCGCTGACCGATGCGCGCCTGCTGATCGGGGAGGTCATCGGCTTTTCGCTGACCGATTTCGTGCTGAACGCAAGTCGCATCGTCAGTGCCGATGACATCGCCCGTATCGAAACCATGATTGTCCGCCGAGGAGAAGGCGAGCCGGTCCACCGCATTCTCGGCCACCGTGAATTCTACGGCCTCGATCTCATCCTCTCGCCCGGCACGCTGGAGCCTCGGCCCGATACGGAAGTGCTGGTGGATGCACTGCTGCCGCATCTGCGCGGCATCGTCGCCCGGCGGGGGCAGGCCCGCATTCTGGACATGGGCATCGGCACCGGCGCCATCTGCCTTGCGCTCTTGCATGAGTGCCCCGGCACGTCGGGCGTCGGCTCTGATATCTCCCGCGACGCCATGGAAACGGCGCGCAACAACGCGCAGCGCCACGGCCTGGAAGATCGCTTCGAGACGGTGGAAAGCAACTGGTTTGAGCGCATTTCCGGTCGCTTCGACATAATCGTGTCGAATCCACCCTATATAAGAAGCGATGTCATCCGGACGCTTGATCGGGATGTGCGCAATTTCGATCCGATGGCGGCACTCGATGGCGGCGAAGACGGTCTTTCTCCCTATCGCGCAATTGCCGAAAAAGCAGTGGATTTCCTTGTAGATGGCGGGTTGATCGGGCTGGAAATCGGCTATGATCAGAAGGCGGATGTCACGGCCATCTTTGCGGCGCACGGCTATAACAGTGTCGAAGCGATCAAGGATTATGGTGGCAACGACCGCGGCTTGATCTTTTGCAGATAGGTTTGATCGTTCCTATATCTGTTTTGTTCAAGGATATTTTGCAAAGCAAAAGAAAAGGCTTGGATTTCCGCAGGAAGCGGGCTAGTTTGCGGCCACATGCTGGGTGGCTGAAGGCGAATTTTAGATTCGCCATGGTATGGATCAGTCCCGAAGCGGGTTTCTTTTTGAGAACCCTGAAAGGCTGGGCATTCCCGGCATGTGAATCAGTAAACTTTGTTCGCAGGCGGCTCGATGCAGCATTTGCGCATCCGGGCATTATACGCGAGGTCTTGGTCCTTGGGTCAAGACGCGCGATGGGAGCAATTTCGGAAATCAGGACTTCGGGCGCCTCCTTCCGGATTGCATCGTAACAACGAGAATTATCAGCAAAACAGAATTCAGGTGAGCAATTGATGAGGCCAGGACAGCAAAACAAGCGCGGCCGGGGGCGTGGTAGCAACAACAATAACAATGGCGGCGGTGGCGGCAATAACAACAACAACAATTTTAACCGCAAAGGCGGTAACCCGCTGACCCGCACCTATGACAGCTCCGGCCCCGACGTCAAGATCCGTGGCACGGCCCAGCATATAGCCGAAAAATATTCGACGCTTGCGCGGGATGCCCAAAGCTCCGGCGACCGCGTCATGGCCGAAAACTATCTGCAGCACGCGGAACACTACAACCGTATCATTGCTTCTGCCCAGGCGCAGATGCAGGAGCGCTTCCAGCGCGATGATCGCGGTGAGTTCCAGCAGGAGCGCGATGGTGACGATATCGACGGCGATGACAACGACGACGTCATCGTTTCCATGCCCGGCGAACAGGATCACAACCAGCAGCGCGCCCAGCGTAACGATCAGTCGCAGCGCAATGACCAGCCTGAACGGCAGGAGCGTCAGGACAGACAGGATCGCCCAGAGCGTCAGGACCGGAACGAACGCCGCGACCGTCGCGAGCGTCCCGCCCGTCAGGAACGCCAGCCGCGCGAAGAGCAGGATGAAAATACTGTTTCGCCCGTTGCTGCCACTCCGGTTGCCGCATCCCCCGTCTACGACGCCAGCTCCGCTCCGCAGCCTGTCATCGAAGGCACGCCCAAGGAAGTTGCCGTAGAAGAGGAAGCGCAGGTCAGCACCGCTCCAACCGAGCGCGCCCCCCGCCGCCCCCGCAGCACCAGCCCCCGCCCCCGTCGCCCCCGCCGCGCAGCCGGCAGCGAAGATGGCGAAGCAGCAGCCGAAGGCACCGAAGGCGGCGAAGCCCCAACATTGGAAAACGCCGCCGAGTAATCTGCGCGTGCTTTTGTGAGTTAAAGAACCCCGGTCTTGCCGGGGTTTTTTCGTTTTTGTGGTTGGGATGCTTGGAGGTGCCGCGCCGCATGGTCTTTTGTCGGGTTTAGGTAAAGGCAGGGGACGGGCGCGCGACAGGCTTCTCGATTGCTCTAGGTGTAACACAGAATCACTGTAGTTGACGTGGAAAGCCAAGGCACACCGCAGCAACCCTCATCCTGAGGCGGGAGCAAAGCGCCCCTCAAAGGACGAGTGTTGCGGGCTTGGAGCAGTGCGCGTGGCGGATGCTTCGAGGCTTTGCCCTTCGGCCAAAGCACCTCAGCATGAGGGCGGTGGGTGTGGCAGCCCTACCTTTTGATAGTGCAGAGTAATAGGCTGGAGGCTGCAGGCAGGGTGCGACGACAGCAACCCTCATCCATCATCCTGAGCCTGTCGAAGGAAAGGCGCCCCGCAGGGGCCTCGAAGGACGAGGGTTGCGGACTTGGGGCAGTGCGTGCCCGGGGCAGAGTTTGCGGCGGATGCTTCGAGGCTTTGCCCTACGGTCAAAGCGCCTCAGCATGAGGGCGGAGGGTGTGGTTGCCCTGCTCCATCGAAAGGTCGGTGTACGCCGCTTACCCCCCTCTACCCTGCCGGGCATCTCCCCCACGGGGGAGATTGGCAAGAGGCATGCTCACCACTCCAATAGCAGAGATCGCAGACCAACAAACTTAAGCCCGTGCATAAGAATGGCTGCAGAAGGAGACGGGCTTGGAGCGGTGCATGCCGCCAAGCAATTCTCCAGCCAAGTTGCGGTGAAGTGAGCGATAAAAGTAGGCAGCAAGAACTGAGCCACACCCGACATCGCGTGCCGTTGATGTGGCCCAACCCCATTAGCCTTACAACTTCACCCATCCACCATTCTGCTTCGACGAAGCAATACAAGCCTCGACAAAGGCAACGCCTTTAACGCCGTCATCAATGGTCGGATAAACAACCGCCTTATCCAACTCCGTACCGTTGCGCCGTGCATCGATGGCATTGGCGGCTTCGGTGTAGATGGTGGCGAAGGCTTCGAGGTAGCCTTCCGGGTGGCCGGAGGGGATGCGGCTGACGCGGGCGGCGGCTGCACCGGCACTGGCGCCGCCACGGGTGATCAGCTGTTTCGGCTCGCCAAGCTTGGTGAACCACAGATAGTTCGGGTCCGCCTGTGTCCACTCGATGCCAGCCTTGGTGCCGTAAATGCGGACCTTGAGGCCGTTCTCGTTGCCTACGGCCACCTGGCTGCACCATAGCAGGCCCTTTGCAGGCGCTTTACCGTCCTTGGCCTTGAAGCGCAGCATGACATGGGCGTTATCGTCCAGACGACGGCCCTCCACGAATGTATGCACATCCGCTGCCAGCTCATCGGCTTCGAGGCCGGAAATGAAGCAGCCGAGATTATAGGCGTGTGTGCCGATATCACCGGTCGATCCACCGGCACCGGATTGAGCCGGGTCCGTACGCCACACCGCCTGCTTGGCACCGGTCTGCTCGACGGGTTCTGCCAGCCAGTCCTGGGGATACTCCATCTGCACGAGGCGGATGTCGCCCAGCGCGCCGGTTTCCACCAGTTCACGCGCATGGCGCGCCATAGGATAGCCGGTGTAATTATGCGTCAGCACGAAGAGCGCATCGGCCTTGTCGGCCACGGCCTTCAGCTTTTTGGCGTCTTCCAGATTGGAGGTCAGCGGCTTGTCGCAGATGACGTGGATGCCACGCTCCAGAAAGGCTTTCGCCGCCGGGTAGTGCACGTGGTTGGGCGTGACGATGGCAACGGCCTCGATGCCATCTTCGCGTGCCGCTTCCTTTTCTGCCATTTCCTCGAAGGAGCCGTAGCAACGGTCTTCGTCCAGCCCAAGCTCCAGCCCGGATGCTTTCGATTTCTCGGGCGTGGACGACAAAGCGCCTGCGACCAACTCGAAGCGATTGTCCAGCCGTGCCGCCATGCGGTGCACGCCGCCAATGAAGGCGCCTGCGCCGCCACCCACCATGCCAAGGCGAATCCGTTTGTTCGCCTTGTCGGTCGTCTTTCCTTCAATAGCCATGAAATATCCTCGAAAACTCTCTTAAAGGCCCAGCATGCGGCGGTTGGCGGCATCATCCGTACCGCTGGAAGCGAAGTCGTCAAACGCCTTTTCCGTAACGCGGATGATGTGCGCCTTAACGAATTCAGAACCCTCGGCAGCGCCGTCTTCGGGGTGCTTCAGCGCGCATTCCCACTCAACAACAGCCCAGCCATCGAAATTATTGGCGGCCATTTTCGAGAATACCGCGCCGAAATCCACCTGTCCGTCGCCCAGCGACCGGAAGCGTCCGGCCCGTTCAACCCAGCCCTGATACCCGCCATAAACACCCTGACGACCGGTCGGGTTGAACTCGGCATCCTTGACGTGGAACATCTTGATGCGGTCTTTGTAGATGTCGATATTGTCGAGATAATCCAGGCATTGCAGCACGTAATGCGAGGGGTCGTAGAGCATGTTGGCGCGTTTGTGGTTCTTCACACGCTCCAAAAACATCTCGAATGTCACGCCATCATGCAGGTCTTCGCCGGGGTGAATTTCGTAGCAGACGTCGACACCCTGCTCGTCGGCATAATCGAGGATCGGTGTCCATCGCTTGGCCAGCTCATCGAAGGCGGCTTCTACCAGACCGGCGGGACGCTGCGGCCAAGGGTAGATAAACGGCCAAGCCAACGCACCGGAGAAGGTGGCATGGGCGTTGATGCCCAAATTGCGCGATGCCTTCAGCGCTAGCTTTACCTGCTCCACGGCCCATGCCTGGCGTGCCTTGGGGTTGCCGCGCACTTCGGGTGCGGCAAATCCGTCAAAGGCTTCGTCATAGGCCGGGTGCACGGCTACCAGCTGGCCCTGCAAGTGAGTGGAAAGCTCGGTGACCTCAACGCCGTTCTGGCGTGCGACACCGGCAAATTCGTCGCAATAATCCTTGGATTCCGCTGCTTTTTTCAGGTCGATCAACTGTCCGGCCCAGGTTGGCACCTGCACGCCCAGATAACCTTTTTCAGCCGCCCACTTGGTAATGCCATCCCACGTATTGAACGGCGCAGCATCACCCGCAAACTGACCGAGAAAAAGCCCCGGTCCCTTGATCGTCTTCATGAATTATTCCTCCTGCATCGATACAGTTGAACGGTTCCAGCCTCCGCCCGTCAACGGCACACAAGCTAACCGCTCGTAAATTTCGTGCAACCCTCAATCATCACTCAGGCATGATAATTTGCATCTTCACCTCGCCCGCAGGGGCAGAAGCGGCGATATCGAACGCCTTGATGCTGTCTTCGAATTCGAAGGTGCGGGTGATCAGCGGCGCGACATCGATAGCGCCGGAGGCCAGCATGTCCACGCAGCGGCCAAACACGTTGGCGTAGCGGAAAACATGCTCGACGCGCGCCTCGCGAATTTGCGCGGCCACCACGTCATAGGCCACAAGCTTGGTCGGCATGCCCACGAAGACGACCGTGCCAGCAGGCCGCAGCGGTTCGAACACATGGGTAATGGCCGCTTCCGCGCCGGAGCATTCGAAAATGACGTCCGCCCCCCAACCCGCTGTCGATTTCAACACCTGCTCGGCCAGATTATGCTCGCGCACATTGACGGTTTCGACCGGCCCAAGACCACGCGCCATGTCCAGCTTCACCGGATCGACATCCGAGACGATAACGCGGGCGCAACCGGCGGCGAGCGCTGCCAGCACGGTAACGAGGCCGATGGGACCGGCACCGATAACGACGGCGATATCGCCCGGCTTGACTTTGGCCTGCGTTGCCGCCTGCACGCCAACGGCCAAGGGCTCCACCATCGCGCCTGCGGCAAAGGAGACATTGTCAGGCAGCTTGAAGGTGAAGGCAGCCGGATGCACGACGGATGCGCGCAGCACACCATGGATCGGCGGCGTTGCCCAGAACCGAACGGCTGGGTCGAGATTGTAGTGGCCGGTGCGGCTTGCGCGGCTGATCGGGTCCGGGATGCCCGGTTCCATGCACACGCGGTCACCCACGGCAAGCGTCGTCACCTGCGAGCCGACCTCGGTCACGGTGCCGGATGCCTCATGGCCGAGAATCATCGGCTCGCGCACCACGAAATTGCCAATGGCGCCGTGGGTGTAATAGTGCACGTCGCTGCCGCAAATACCCACGGTGTGGATGGCGATGCGCACATCGTGAGGGCCGACTTGCTCCTCCAGTGGAAATGAACGCAGGGACAGCTTGCCCATTTCTTCCAGAACAAGTGCGCGCTCTTCGCCCGATTTTCCCTGAGACTGCATTCTGTCCTCCTCGACTCTCAACATGCATGTTGCGGATAACAAAATCGCGAAGAACCCGAATAAGCAAGGTCTAAAAGAAACTTTTCAAGGGTGAACCTGTTTGCTCTCGAGGACACACCCAGAGGAGACCGACACATGTTAATGACAAGACGCGCCATCATGGCGGCAACCGCCGCAACGGCGGCAGCATCCGCCCTTTCCGCGCCTTCCATTGCCCAAGCCGCATTGCCGCTGAAGCAACCCGCGCTGCCCTTTGCCGAAGATGCGCTTGCCCCGCACATTTCCGCCAAAACAGTCGCCCTGCATTACGGCAAGCACCACAAGGCCTATTTCGACAAGCTGAATACGCTGGCCAAAGGCACGCCCTACGCAGACATGGAGCTTGAGGCGATCGTTAAAGCCTCCGCTGGCAAAACCGCAGACAAGAAGATTTTCAACAACGCAGCACAGGCGTGGAACCATGTCGTCTACTGGGAGCAATTTACGCCCGGCGGCCCGAACAGGCCGGATGGCAAGGCCGCAGACGAGCTGAACGCCGCATTTGGTGACTACGACAAGTTCATCGAAAAAGCCGTTGCCACATCCGACGAAGTCTTCGGAACCGGCTGGGTATGGCTGACCCGCGATGACCAGAACAAGCTCGCGCTTGTCGGTTATGAAGATGCCAATAATCCGGTTGCCGTCGGCAGGCCCGCCTATCTCGGCATCGACATCTGGGAACATGCCTATTACGTCGATTACGAAAACCGCAAGCCAGAGCATATCAAAAAGGTGCTGGAAAACCTCGTCAACTGGCGGGTCGTCGGCGACAAGATAACCCAGGCCTGACGCCTGTCATATGGTCTTCACGTTGAAAGCGCTCTGATGGTTCAGGGCGCTTTCATTCGTTTGGCGCAGGTGTTTCTGACAAAAACACAGTGGTTATTTCCTGTTTTCGAAACAAAGATTCTAATCCATACGCCTAAATTAGTATCAAAATCGCGGGAAGTTGAACATTTGGTCAAAAATGACTTGAATCGTTTCGGTTGCCCGCTTGAGTATGTGCAAAGTTTCTTATAACCACGTTGCATCGGTAGTCGCGGAATAAGCGAGCCGGATACAAAAATTGGGAGCTCAATTATGAGATACAAACTTGGCCTAATCGCTGCAGCCTTGCTTTCGGCGACGTGCTTTGCACCTGCCGCTGCAAGCGCAAAAACCTTCGTATATTGCTCTGAAGGTTCCCCGGAAGGTTTCGACCCCGGTCTCTATACCGCCGGCACCACTTTCGATGCCGCTGCCCACACCGTTTACAGCCGCCTTCTGGAATTCGAACCCGGCACCACCAAGCCAGTTGCTGGCCTGGCTGAAAGCTGGGACGTGACCGAGAACGGTACCGTCTACACCTTCAAGCTGCGCAAGGGCGTGAAGTTCCAGACCACAGATTTCTTCACGCCAACGCGTGAATTGAATGCCGACGACGTCGTTTTCTCCATTGAGCGCCAGATCAAGACCGACAACCCATGGCACCAGTATGTGCCGGGCACGTCCTGGGAATATGCCGAAGGCATGGGCTTCCCCAAGCTGATCAAGTCCGTCGAAAAGGTCGACGACATGACGGTCAAGTTCACACTGAACCGTCCTGAAGCACCGTTCCTTGCCAACCTTGCCATGCCGTTCGCTTCCATCGTTTCGAAGGAATACACGGACAAGCTGGCTGCTGATGGCAAGCAGGCACAGTTGAACCAGATGCCAGTCGGCACCGGCCCGTTCGCCTTCGTCGCCTACCAGCAGGATGCCGTCATCCGCTACAAGGCCAACAAGGACTATTGGGGCGGCGCACCGAAGATCGATGATCTCGTTTTCGCCATCACCACCGATGCCGCCGTTCGTTTCCAGAAGCTCAAGGCTGGCGAATGCCACCTGATGCCTTACCCGAACGCAGCTGACGTTGCCTCCATGAAGAAAGACCCGACCCTGACGGTTATGGAGCAGGAAGGCCTCAACGTTGCCTACCTCGCCTACAACACCACGCAGGCTCCTTTCGACAAGCCAGAAGTGCGCAAGGCGCTGAACAAGGCCATCAACAAGAAGGCCATCGTTGACGCCGTGTTCCAGGGCATGGCAACACCTGCCAAGAACCCGCTGCCGCCAACCATGTGGTCTTATAACGACAAGGTTGAAGACGACACCTACGATCTGGAAGCAGCCAAGAAGATGCTGACAGACGCAGGCGTCAAGGACCTTTCGATGAAGGTCTGGGCAATGCCGGTTTCGCGTCCTTACATGCTCAACGCCCGCCGCGCTGCCGAAGTTATCCAGGACGACTTCGCAAAGATTGGTGTGAAGGTTGAGATCGTTTCCTACGAATGGGCTGAATATCTCGACCGTTCGAAGGCAAAGGACCGTGACGGCGCCGTGTTCCTCGGCTGGACCGGTGACAATGGCGATCCGGACAACTTCCTCGACACGCTGCTTGGTTGCGATGCCGTTGGCGGCAACAACCGTGCACAGTGGTGCGATAAGGACTTCGACGCTCTCGTGAAGAAGGCCAAGATCACCACCGATCAGGCAGAACGCACCAAGCTTTACGAAGAGGCGCAGGTCGTCTTCAAGAAGCAGGCACCTTGGGCCACCATTGACCACTCCCTGTCCGTCGTTCCGATGCGCAAGGAAGTCACGGGCTTCGTTCAGAGCCCGCTGGGTGACTTCACGTTCGAAAACGTGGATATCTCCGAGTAACATTCGACGCATCTGCAAATGCCGCGTGTCTTGTCTCAAGGCGCGCGGCACTTGCGTTCTGAAGCATCCCTAAACAACAAAGAAGCAGACCGAAAAGGTCGCTACTGCCAGCGCATAGGTTCCAGGCGGAACAGATCGAAGGTTTTTCATGATTGGCTTTCTCGTGCGGCGCATTGCCGTGCTCATCCCGACTTTCATCGGGGTTTCCATTATCGCGTTCATGTTCATCCGGCTCCTGCCGGGCGATCCCGTCGCATTGCTGTCGGGTGAACGCGTCATGTCGCCGGAGCGGCATGCGCAGATCAGCGCCGCCCTTGGCATGGACCGGCCCATGGTCGTCCAGTATCTAGATTATCTGAAGGGCATCCTGTCGGGTGATTTCGGGACATCCATCGTTTCCAAGTCGCCGATCATCGACCAGTTCTTTGCGCTGTTTCCAGCGACTGTCGAACTGTCCTTGTGCGCCATCATCCTTGCTATCGTCATCGGCGTTCCCGCCGGCGTGATCGCAGCCATCAAGCGCGGTTCGTTCTTCGACCAGACCATGATGGGCGTTTCGCTCGTCGGCTACTCCATGCCGATCTTCTGGTGGGGACCGCTGCTCATCATCCTGTTTGCGGGCATTCTGCAATGGACTCCGGTATCGGGTCGCATTTCGCTGATGTTCTTCTTCCCGCCCGTCACCGGCTTCATGCTGATCGACTCGTTGCTGTCGGGCCAGAAGGGCGCTTTTGCCTCTGCCGTCAGCCACCTGATCCTGCCGTCCATCGTGCTGGCGACCATTCCGCTTGCCGTTATTGCGCGCCAGACGCGCTCGGCCATGCTGGAAGTGCTGTCGGACGATTATATCCGCACCGCCCGCGCCAAGGGCCTTTCGCCGTTCCGTGTTGTCGGGCTGCACGCTTTGCGCAACGCGCTGATCCCGGTCATCACGACGATCGGTCTTCAGATCGGCGTCATGCTGGCGGGTGCGATCCTGACCGAGACGATCTTCTCTTGGCCGGGCATCGGCAAATGGATGGTCGATAGCGTCTTCCGCCGCGATTATCCCGTGATTCAAGGTGGCTTGCTGCTGATCGCCGGCATCATCATGTTCGTCAATCTGATTGTCGACGTGCTGTATGGCCTGATCAACCCGCGCATCCGCCACTAAGAGGTGACTTTTCCCATGGCTGAAACCACTCAGAGCCAGCCGGTCAGCAGCGCGGCGATGCGCCGCCAGATGCTGTCCGAATTCTGGCATTACTTCTCCGAAAACCGCGGCGCCGTCATCGGCCTCTATGTTTTCGCCATCATCGTCTTCGTGGCGGTATTTGCGTCGTTCATCGCGCCGCATTCGCCGTTTCAGCAGTATCGCGAGACTATCCTCCTGCCGCCCGCATGGTTGCAAGGCGGCAACTGGAGCTTCCCGCTCGGCACCGATCCGCTGGGTCGCGATATCCTGTCGCGCCTGATCCACGGTGCGCAATATTCGCTGTTCATCGGCGTCTTCGTCACGACACTGTCCCTGTCCACCGGCATCATCATCGGCGTTATCGCCGGTTACTATCGCGGCTGGCTGGACACGGTCATCATGCGGTTGATGGACATCATCCTCGCCTTCCCGTCGCTGCTTCTGGCGCTGGTTCTGGTCGCTATTCTCGGCCCCGGCCTCACCAACGGCATGATCGCCATCGCGCTCGTTCTTCAGCCGCATTTCGTGCGCCTGACGCGCGCCGCCGTGATGACGGAAAAGGAACGCGATTACGTCACCGCCGCACGTCTGGCTGGCGCCGGACCCCTGCGCCTGATGTTCAAGACCATTCTGCCCAACTGCATGGGCCCGCTTATCGTGCAGGCCACGCTGTCGTTTTCGAACGCCATTCTCGATGCAGCCGCCCTTGGCTTCCTCGGCATGGGCGCACAACCGCCAGCGCCCGAATGGGGCACCATGCTTGCCGAAGCACGCGAATTCATTCTGCGCGCCTGGTGGGTCGTCACCTTCCCCGGCCTTGCCATCCTCATCACCGTTCTCGCCATCAATCTGGTAGGCGACGGTCTGCGAGATGCGCTTGACCCGAAACTGAAGAGGTCCTGACATGGCACTTCTGCAAGTCGATAATCTGACCGTCGAGTTCGAAACCGCCAGCGGCTGGTTCCGTGCCGTGGACGGCATTTCCGTGTCCGTCGAAAAGGGCGAGGTTCTCGCCATCGTCGGAGAATCCGGCTCCGGTAAATCGGTCTCGATGCTCGCCGTCATGGGCCTTCTGCCCTGGACCGCGAAGATCACCGCCGACCGCATGCTGTTTGAAGGCAAGGATATCCAGAAGATCAGCGCGTCGGAACGCCGCAAGCTGATCGGCAAGGATATTGCCATGATCTTTCAGGAGCCGGTGGCAAGCCTCAACCCGTGCTTCACGGTCGGCTTCCAGATCGAGGAAGTCCTGCGCATTCACATGGGTCTGGACAAAAAGGCCCGCCATGCGCGCGCCATCGAGCTGTTCAAGCTCGTCGGTCTGCCGGACCCGGAAGAGCGCCTGAAGCACTTCCCGCACCAGATGTCTGGTGGCCAGTGCCAGCGCGTGATGATCGCGATTGCCATCGCCTGCAATCCGAAGCTCCTCATCGCCGATGAGCCGACGACCGCGCTCGACGTGACGATCCAGAAGCAGATCCTCGACCTTCTGATGAAGCTTCAGGCCGAAAACGGCATGGGCCTCATCATGATCACCCACGACATGGGTGTGGTGGCTGAAACGGCTGACCGCGTGGTGGTGCAGTATAAGGGCAAGAAGATGGAGGAAGCCGATGTGCTGTCTTTGTTTGAAAACCCCAAGAGCAATTACACCAAGGCGCTTCTGGCTGCCCTTCCTGAAAATGCGACGGGTGATCGCCTGACCACCGTTTCGCAATTCTTCGATGGTACACCGACACCTGCCCCGACATCCGCGGGAGAAACAGCATGACCGACAAAAACACCATGCTCGAAATCCGCAACATGAAGCGCGATTATCACCTGCCCGGTGGCTTCATGAAGCCGGCCAAGACCGTCCATGCGGTCAAGGGCGTGTCCTTTGCGCTGGAAACCGGCAAGACGCTCGCCATCGTCGGCGAAAGCGGCTGCGGCAAGTCCACGCTCGCCCGCATGCTGACCTTCATCGATGAGCCGACCTCCGGCGATCTCTTGATCGACGGCCAGAAGGTCGATACGCGTCCGGGTCATCTGACCGCCGAAATGCGCCAGAAGGTGCAGATCGTGTTCCAGAACCCCTATGGCTCACTGAACCCGCGCCAGAAAATCGGTGACGTGCTGGGCGAACCGCTGCTCATCAACACCAACATGTCCGCCGCCGAGCGTCGCGAAAAGGCAAACGACATGCTGGTGCGTGTGGGTCTGGGGCCGGAGCATTACAACCGCTACCCGCACATGTTCTCCGGCGGCCAGCGCCAGCGTATCGCCATTGCGCGCGCTCTGATGTTGAACCCGAAGCTACTGGTGCTGGACGAACCGGTCTCCGCACTCGACCTTTCCGTTCAGGCCCAGGTGCTGAACCTACTCGCCGACCTGCAGGACGAGTTTGGCCTGACCTATGTCTTTATCTCCCACGACCTGTCCGTCGTGAAATACATCGCGGATGAAGTCATGGTGATGTATTTCGGCGAGGCCGTGGAATACGGCACCCGCGACGAGGTCTTCTCCGACCCCAAGCACAGCTATACCCGCACTCTCTTCGCCGCCACCCCCAAAGCCGACGTGGACTCCATCCGCGCCCGCGTGGAAGCAAAGAAGCTGGCAAAGGCCAGTTGAGACGGAAAAGGAAAAGCCCGGCAGCGATGTCGGGCTTTTTTGTTGGGCGTCTTGTTAGCGTTGGCTTGGGAGTAAGATCGCAGACACGCCCCTCAATTCAATGAAACTCTCTAAATCACTGGATAGAGCGACCAGAAGAACAGCTCGTGTTCCTGATCGCGGTCGTGCTGTTCCGAGTCGTCTTTGGTCTTTGACTCTGAAGGCGCGCCGCTGTCGCGTTTCAGTTTTTCTTCCTGGGCCTTGCGACCAAGACCGAACAGATCGAATGAAAGCATATTGAAGCCAGCAACCATTTTTCGTTCCTCTTCGTCACAATCTTTAACAAGGTGTAAAGTTTTGCGCGTTGCCACGATTTCGTCAAGATTGGCTAGCGGATTAGTCTGTTACAGCTGTGGACGACTTTAGAAAATTCATTTCTAAAAACCGCTAATATACGAAGCTTCATTTCTACATTGAAAAACAGTGCGTTCAAGCGAAGCGGCTTGAACGGTAGATTTCGGTTGCGGTTTTGAGGGCGTTGTCGAGGTTGGCGCGGTGTCCATGCGCCTCCAGCGCCTGAGAAAATGCGGTGAGATTTGCCAGAACCGCCTCTTCCGTTGCGCGCCTGCCGGTATGGTTCAACCGCAACAAATGTTCCGTGCCGGGTCCAACGCCTGCCGTCAAATCCGCACCAGCGATGTTTCGGCGGGAGAGGAA
Source organism: Agrobacterium vacciniicorymbosi (assembly GCF_040427045.1). Lineage (NCBI taxonomy): Bacteria > Pseudomonadati > Pseudomonadota > Alphaproteobacteria > Hyphomicrobiales > Rhizobiaceae > Agrobacterium > Agrobacterium vacciniicorymbosi. The sequence continues at coordinate 314,181 of NZ_JBETMF010000003.1, read as the reverse complement.
TGTGTCGCGGTTTATGTCGGGCGGCAGGATGGCGGTTGTGATCAGTGCGGATGCCGATGTGGCCGGTGTCCATAAAGTGGTGCCGAGCGTTTCCAGTCCGGCGCGGGTTGCGTCTCGGGCGAGGCGGTGGCGTTTCTGAACCGCCTCGATGCCTTCTGCCTCGATCCGGTCCAGAGCGGTTTGAAGGGCGAAGAGTTCAAGCGGGGCGGCCGTACCGGGCAGTGCAGGTCGCCCGAGGTCGAGCCATTGCTCCTTCTGATCGAGAAGAGAGAGCATGGAGATCCGGGGAGCCTTATCGTGCTGCAAGAGGCCCCACGCCTTTGGGCTGACGGAGAGGGCGGAAATGCCCGCTGGGCCGGCAAGCGATTTCTGTGGGCCAATGACGGCAATGTCGATGCCGAGGCGATCCACATTGAGCGCATGGCCGCCGATGGATGCGACCGCATCAACGACCGTGAGAATGCCGCGTTGTTTGGCAAGCGCGATGATCTCTTCCAGCGGGTTGAGAATGCCGCTGGCGGATTCCGCGTGGACGACAGACAAAAGAGTGACGCCGGGATTGGCCTCGATGGAGGCCTTGACCGCCTCGACTGTGATGGGGCAGGCGGGCTCGGCGGTGAGATTATGGACCGCTGCGCCACCGCGTTCCAGCCATTGCCCGAACCATGTGCCATAGGGGCTTGTGACGATGTTGAGCGCCGTGACGCCGGGATGCGCAAGGCTGGTCGCTACCGCCTCCAATGCCAGAACGGCTTCCGCCTGAATCAGCAACACATCGTTTTTCGTGCCCATGAGCTTGCCCAGCCGGTCGGCGAGGATAGCGTATCGCTCTGCCGGGAAAGAGGGGATGTCGAGCAGATGGCTCCAGTCACGGTTGGGCATGGTGGTCTCCTTGATCACGCTGGAGCTTGGGAACAGCTGCAATCAGACGTCGGGCGGTATCGGATTGCGGGGCGGAAATGATGCGCCGGGTCTCACCATATTCGACAATATGGCCTGCTTCCACTACCGCGACGCGGTGACAGACGGCGCGGATGACGGCGATATCATGGGAGACGAACAGGCAGGCAAGGCCGGTTTCCCGCTGGATGGAAACGAGCAGGTCCAGAATCTGCGCACGCACCGATACATCGAGTGCGGACACAGCTTCATCCATGACGAGGAGAGCGGGGCGCGGTGCCAGCGCGCGCGCCAGCGCCACACGCTGCCGCTGACCGCCAGAAAGTTCCAGCACAGGGCGCGCCGCAAAATCCGGCGACAGGCCTACACGCTCCAGAAGCTTCGCGATTTCTGCGGGTCGATCTCGGGCGGGCACGATCTGGTGAATGCGCAGCGGCTCGCCAATGGCGGTTTCTACGGTGGAGCGGGGATTGAAGGCAGCGTGTGTGTCCTGAAACACCATCTGCATATGGCGGCGCGCGTGGCGAAGGTCTGATCCTGACAGCGCCAGCCAGTTGCGGTCTTCGAATGTGACGCTACCCGTATCTGGCTCGATCAATCGCATGATGAGGCGGGCAAGGGTGGATTTGCCGCAACCGGATGGGCCGGCAAGGCCGAGCGTTTCACCGCGATCGAGAGAAAAGGAGACATCGGCAACGGCCTGTATCTCGCGACCTTGAGCGCGGTAGGTTTTTGACAGGCCTTCGACGGCAAGGAGCGCGGCCATCAGCGCACACTCTCGATCAGCGGCGGCGTGGAGAGATCCAGATGCGCCGCGATCAATGTTCGGGTGTAGGCGTCAGTCGCGTGTGACAGAATGCGGGATGCTTCGCCCGCTTCGATCAAGCGGCCTGATTTCAGCACGGCGATATCATCCGCCAGAGACGAGGCGAGGGCGATATCGTGGGTGATGAAGATCAGCATCATGCCGTTTTCACGCACCAGCCTGTCGAGCAGTCGGGCGATGGCACCCTGTGTGATGGTGTCGAGCGCGCTCGTCGCCTCGTCCGCAATCAGGATTTTGGGGCGGGCGGAGATGGCGGCTGCAATCGCCACGCGCTGGCGCTGGCCGCCGGAGAGTTGGTGCGGATAGGCCTTGAGCAGCGATGAGGGGTGCGGCAATTGCACCTGTTCCAGAAGATCACGGGCATGGGCGGTCGCCTGTTTCCACGACAGGCCAAGATGGCGGACGGCGGCTTCGGCCACCTGTTCGCCAATCGTCAGCACCGGATTGAGGCTGGCGCCGGGGTCTTGAAAGACATAACCGATATCGCGACCGGGGCGGGGCGTTGTGGCGGGCTCCAGATTCCATGTGATGGTGCCGGAGGATTTGACGCTGCGTGGCAGCAAACCGGCGAACCGTTTTGCAAGGGTGCTTTTACCGGAGCCGCTTTCCCCGATAATCGCGAGACGGCGATTTGCCGCCAGCGAAAGGGATAGGTCTTTCAGTGCTGGCTGTGTTGCTCCGGCATAGGTGACGCTGAGGTTTTCGATGCAGCAGAGCGGGATCTGGCTCATGGCGTCTTCACCTGCGCTGCCAGCGCCTTGTTGATGCCTTCTGCCAGAAGATAGACGCCGAGAACCGTGAGCAGCAGCGCGATGCCTGGAATGATGGAGAGATAGGCGGCGGAGCGCAGGACATTTCGGCCCTGCGCAATCATCGAGCCCCATGTGACGACATTGGGATCACCCAAGCCAAGGAAGGAGAGGGCGGCTTCGGTGAGGATCGCGGCGGCGACGATAATGGCAGCCAGCGCCAAAACCGGCGGCAGGGCATTTGGCAGGATTTGCCGGAAGGCGATCTCCAGCGGGTGCATGCCGATGGTGCGGGCAGAGGCCACATAATCGCGCTCGCGGATGGAGAGAACCTGTGCCCGCGTCAGCCGCGCCGGATCGGCCCACGCGCCGAGAGCAATGGCGAGAATGACGACGGGTATGGATGCGCCGATGGTGCTGACGAAGGCGAGAGCGAGGAGGAAGCTGGGCACGATCTGAAAGGCATCGGTGACGCGCATCAGAGCTTCATCGATAAGGCCTCCGGCAAAGCCGGCGAGCGTGCCCATGACCGCGCCGATGAAGAGGGCGGCGGCGGCGGCGCTGATGCCGACGGCAAGCGACACGCGCGCGCCGTGGAACAACCCGGCTAGCACATCACGCCCAAGACTATCCGTGCCAAGTGGCCATGCGGGATTGACGAAAGGCGGCGTGAGTGGCGCGCCGACGATGGAGAGCGGGTCTTTGGGAAACAGAAACGGTGCAGCGATGCCAGCACCGGCGATGAGAACGAGGATCAGCAGGCCGATAAGACCCTCCGGGTTTCGGGTGATGTTTCGTAAAAACCTCACGCGCTGCCCTCCTGCGCGCCGATGCGCGGATCAAGCACGGCATAGAGCAGATCGACAACCAGATTGACGAGGATGACGAAGACGGCGCTTGTCAGGATGATGCCCATCAACAACGGGGCGTCGCGCCCGGTGACAGCCTCCTGTGCCAGTCTGCCGAAGCCGGGAACGGCAAAGACGCTTTCGATGACGACGCTGCCGCCGAGCATGGCCGCAGACTGAAGGCCGAGAACGGTGACGAGCGAAAGCGCAGCGTTGCGGGCAACATGGCGAAGCACGATGCGGCTGCGGGACAGGCCTTTCGATTGCGCGAAAGCCACGAATTCCAGCCGCCAGATTTCTGCCATGGCGCTGCGCATGACACGCAGGAAGAGGGCGAGATAGATGAAGCCGAGGCTTGCGACGGGGAGAACGAGATGCCGCCCGATATCCAGAGCCCGCTCCAGCTCCTGCTTGCCCGAGGCAATCGTCTCGATGCCCGATGTGGGAAACCAGCGCAGCTTGACGGAGAAGGCGATGACCAGCACGAGGCCAAGCCAGAAGCCCGGCATGGCGTAAAGCGCCAGTGACAGGGTGGAGAGTGCACGGTCCTGCACGCTGCCCGGTCTTGCCCCGGCAATAATGCCAAGGGCCGAGCCAAGCACAAAGGACAGCGCCGTTGCGCTGCCCATGAGCAACAGCGTGTTGGGCAGACGCTCGAGAATAAGCGACAGGACCGGTCGGTCGAAAGCGACGGACCAGCCGAGATCGAGCCTGGCCACGGAGGAGATATAGAGCCACAGCCTTGCGAGCATGGACTGATCGAGCCCGTATTGGGCACGCAGCGTTTCCCGCAAGGCAGCGTCACCGCCGCCAATCGACACCAGATAGGCATCAACCGCGTCGCCAGAGGCATTTTCAAGCAGCAGGAAGGTCAAGAGAAGCACGATGACCAGCACCGGAATGGCGCTGAGCATTCTGCGACCGACAATGCGTGCTGCTCGCTTCACCGCTACTCCTGTAAAGCCGTGTCCGCCCAGTTCGAAACGGCCCAGCGCGGATTGCTGGCAACGTTTTGCACCGTATCGCGCGCCACGGTGATGAAGCCCCATTCGGCAACATTGATGAGCGGCAGGTCTTGCGTGACCTGTTTCTGGAACTGCTTGTAAAGGTCTGTGCGGGCTTTTTCATCGACGGTTTCTGCCGCCTTGTCGATCAGTGCATCCAGTTCCTTGTTCTCATAACCGCCCTGATTGGAGAAGCCGACGCCCGCAGGCGTGCCGGATCTGACAAGGATGGTAGTGGAAATTGCCGGGTCACCCCGGAAGACGGGCGGCGCAACTGCCAGATCGAAAGCGTGATCGGTGTAGACAGCCTTCTGATGGGCGGCGGCATCGTTGTTGACGAGTTCCGCATCGATACCGATTTCCGCCAGCGCCTGGCGCAGATAGGCGCCGAACTGTTTGGTCTCGTTGAAATAGGGTGCTGGCAGCAGCTTCAGTGAAAAGCGCGTGCCATTTGTGGCGCGCTTGTAACCGGCCTCATCCAGCAGCGCATTGGCCTTCTCGACGTCGAAATCATAGGTCTCGACATCGGATGTGTAGAACTGAGGGGCATTTTTCGGCACCGGGCCGGTGGAAGCGGTGGCATAACCGAGAAAGACGGTGTCTATGACCAGCTTCTTGTCGATTGCGTGGGCAATGGCTTGGCGAACCTTGAGGTCTGCCAGCTCCTTGCGGCGATGGTTGATTTCCACGACGAGCTGGTAGGTGAGCGCCTCATAACCATCCGCAATGACCTTGATGCCAGGTTCCTTGGCAATGCGGGCGAGATCGGACAGGGGCACGGCAGAGAAGGCGGCCAGCTGAATTTCTTCAGCTTCAAGCGCAGACGCTGCGCCTGCACGGTCCGGCAGGACGCGGTAGATGATTTCTTCCAGCTTTGGCGCGTCCTTCGCCCAATATTTGTCATAGCGAGTCAGCCGGTAATATTCGCCCGGCTTATATTCCGCAAAGACGAATGGCCCGGTGCCGACAGGCTTTGTGTTGGCGGGATTGGTGGCGATATCCGTGCCTTCGTAGAGATGCTTTGGAATGACGCTGGTGACGACCGGCAGGGCGTTGCGGATAAGCTGAAACGGCGTAGGTTTGGAGAAGCGGAAAATCGCGGTGTGATCGTCAGGCGTATCGACCGATTGCAGATTGGCGAAGATAAGCCGTCCCAGATTCTGCAGAGGTTTCCAGACCGATAGCGCGGAGAAGGCGACATCTGCGGAGGTGAAGGGCTTGCCATCTTGCCATGTCACGCCTTCGCGCAGCTTGAACGTGGCGCTCAAGCCATCATCAGAACCTTCCCAGGCCGTAGCCAGGCGTGGCTCCAGCCCATCCTTGCCTTTGAAGGATGCTTCGGCCAGCGGCTCCACGATCTTGCTGGAAATGTAAAACACGCCGTTCGAAGCGACGATGGCCGGGTTGAGGTTCTTCGGCTCCGAATCCGCGGCCACCACAAGCCGCCCGCTGCCACCTGCCGCCCACGCAAAGCCCGGCCGCACAAGCGTTGTGGACGCCGCCAGAATGGCAGCACTTTTCATCAGAGAGCGGCGTGAGAGCGGTGTTGAAAGCATGGCAAACTCCGGAAATGGAACGGCTGTCGAAAATGCCGCGCGGCACAGTGTAAAGCCTCGGCCCTCGCAGTGTCCATGAGAAATCAAATGCTTGATAGCAATGATTTTATCCGGCCCGACCGCTGGAAAAATGATTGTTGCATGGAGGGGCTGAGAGGAAGAATGCTTTGCTCACCCTAGTGGAATTAAGCGTTTGGTGTCAGCTGCCAAGGCACTTCGTACAGGCCGCATACGACGCATATCAGTCGGAATATGCGGCTCCTGAAGCTGCTGTTTAATGATTCGATAGCAGTTTTGCGCCGGTCAAGGTCAGACCTGTCCCAAAATGATCCATCTCAATCAAATATTAGTGATATCTAATTGTGCGGCCTTCTTAATTAAAGCAAATACTTATATATTAGCAATCCCAGTGGGTTAGATTGTCTTTGTGTCTAACGCAACCCACGGAGGAGGAGAGAGAAATGAGAACAATAACATCTTCTTTGTTTATCACGGCCTGTCTGGCGCTGCCGTTTCAGGCGCAGGCACTGGATGTCAGCGTGGGAGGCGTCAGTGCAAGTGTGGGCGGTAACGACCGTGGCGGGGTCAGTGCCAGTGCTTCTGTGGGAGGAAGCGGCGGTGTGAATGCGGGCGCCGATGTTGGCGGTCGAAGCGGCGGCGGACTTGGGGCCGATGTCGGTGCTTCAGTCGGCGGTAGTCACGGCGTCAATGCCAATACCAGCGCTAGCGTTGGTGGAAAAAGTGGCGTGAACGCCGATGTCAACGCGTCCGTGGGTGGCGCGAGAGGGCTTAACGCGAATGCCAATGTCGGCGTTGGACGAACGACCGGCGTGGGCGTGAATGTTGGCGTAGGCATTGGCACACCGGGTGTTCCCGGCGGGCCGGTCAACCCGGGAACAGTACCTCCCGGTGCGATCCGTGAAGCCATCAACTCCTATAACAACATGTCGCGCACCGAGCAGATAAAGCTTGCCAAGCGTTGCGTGGATATTCTGGGCGGTGGATATGACGCAGCTTTGACGAAGCTGTGCAAAATGATCCAGACAGCATCTCGCTGAGGATTTTGATGAAGAGAAGGGGTGCACGTCACCCCTTTTCTCTGCCTGCTTTCAGGCCGTTACTTGCGACCGAGAGACATGATACGCTCGCGCAGAACCTTGGCGAGGTTGCGGGTGTTGCGATACATATGAACCTGCGCTGCCACCTGACGCACATCACGGTCGCTGTTTTGCGCCAGACCAATGACCAACGTGCCCATTTCGGCAGTCTCGCCCCAGAAGCCATCCAGATTGCGATCTTCATAAGCACCGCAGCTGTCGGTTCTAAGAATATTGGCATCGTCCAGATGCCATTCCGTCAGGCGCTGCATCAGCAGGCGGTCGATGGAATGACGCTCGTGATCTTCATTGACCGCCAGTTTCCAGACATAGGCCTCACCCATGGTCATGAAGACGACGGCTGATGCAATCGCAACGCCGTTAAGATTGAGCGTGTGAATACGAACTGCGTCGATCTCTGCCAGATTGGTTATCGCCTCACGGGCGAAGGCCGCGCGATAACGATCGCTGACGAGTGCGGAGCGCTTGCGGCCCTTGGAGCCGCTGGCTTCCAGCGCCAGAAATTCTTCGGTGCGCAGCCTGATATCCTGCGGCTGTCGGGCGATGTCGTGAGAGAGAGAGCCTAGACCCTCCAGATGCTGCCAATGCTGTTGCAAGGTCTGCAGCTGCACGGGTGGAAGCGTGTTGTGCAGATAGGCTTCCGCATCCACCTGGCTTTCCAGCATCATGCGACGATGTGGCTCGGCGGTGGCCAGAGGCAGGTTGCGGCTGAGTGCGATCGCTTTGATCATGCGCACGAATGCCCCATCCAGACGAAGCTGGGGCAGAACGAGGATTTCGGGTAGACGAAGGTCCGGCTGTGACAGCGCGTCCAGCAGGTTATCGATGGTCTCGGCTGCACCTTCGGAATCCACCAGCGGTGTACCCAGAGGGCCGAACGGATTGGCCCAGGCGCGCAAGATGGAGGGGCCTACAGAAAAGCCGGGCTTTTCCACGGTAAAGGGCATCAGAAACCGCATGCGGCTGCGCGCCCCATTCTCATCGCGCATCAGTGCGAAACGCACGGAACGGTCATCGACGCGGGGCATGGCGGGGGCCAGCAGCTTGCCGGTAAAAAAGATATTGGGTTCCATGACCCGGTTCGACAGGAAATCCAGTTCTTCCTGAAGATCGTAGCCCAGTTGTGCGGGGTAAATGCAGAATTCGCGCCCGGCACGACCGACACGGACACTGCTGTCTGCGGCCGGACGATCCGACGCAGCTTTCGCCAGCAGCATCGCGAAACGATTGTCTCGCATATCTGGATCGTTAGGGTCGCTTGCCATTCCTGCCTTATACCGTCTTTCTCATGCGTTTCCGCGACAATCTGGTTGCAAACGCGACCCGTTCCTAAGCATCAACTTTTTCAGTCGAGAACCGATCCATATCATGTTTTCAATTTTAACGATCTAACTATTTCAATCTTACATCGAAACATTAGCAATGTTGAGTGTACGGCGATAGTAAATTGCGCGTGCGTAGAAATATGTGACTCAACTCTTTGATCTTAAGGCAAAATCGGAGCATTGCGGCGCTTGGGATAAAGCCCCAGAACCAGCGCGCAACCGGCAATGATAATGACAGCGCCGACGAACTGAATGGCAGACAGGGGTTCGTCCAGCACAACCGCGCCGACGCTGACCGCAATGACTGTCACGACGAATTCGACGCTGATGGTTTTCGTCGCGCCAATTAGGGAAACAAGTCGGAAATAGGTGACGTAAGTCAGCGCACTCATGATGATTGCAAGGCTGAAGAGGTAAGCGAAGTCCGAAAGGCTCGGCGTTGTCGGCACAGGCACCGCGATGAGGAATGGTAGAGTGATGAGGCCACCAGCCAGAAAAGAGCCGATGGTGATTTCCCACGAGCCCGAGCTTTTGAGGTGGCGGCTTGCATAATTGCTACCAAAGGCGGCGCAGATGCATCCGAGCAGGCAGGCGATACAGCCGATGACAAAACTCGATGTGACGGGCACGGCAGGAAAACCGACGAGAATGACGATGCCGCTGAAACCGAAAAACAAGCCGAGAAGGCTTTGTGGCGATATCTTCTCCAACCCCCACAGTTGCCCGATCAGCATGGAAAACAGCGGTATGCTGGCTACGAGGATGGCCGCCATGGCGGTGCCGATGACTGGTGTCGCATAGGAGAGGCCGATCAGCTGGCCCGCAACCGTGGTGGCGCCAACCGCCGCAAAGGCTCGCCAGCCAGCGCTGAAGTCAAGCCTTCGCTTGGTCATCCGCGCAATGATTAGCAGCGTGAAACTGGCGATAAAACACCGCAGCGTCACGGCACCGACCCAGCCAAAGGCAGCAACCGCATGAAGGACGAGCAGAAATGACAAGCCCCACGCCACGGCGAGAAACATATAGGCGGCCAGTTCTGCGGGTTTCATGTCTTCACGTCCGGCAATGGAAAGCTGGCAAAACGGATAGGAGAGCCGATCCGCAGCGTCAAACGAATTATAGACGAAGCTCCACATCCACAATCCGCCCGCAGCGGCTTCTCGACGCAGGAGCCTTCGTCTGGACCGTGATCGGGGCTAGCTTACTCTTCGATCGTGTATTCGCCGAGTTCGCACAAATCCTGCGTATCGGTGGTCGTATCCAGATCAGGGCTGTCCTGAAACTCGAAACGCATGTCGTATTTGCACACCTCACGACCATCGGCGATGGTGATTCTCATGCTCTCGCCAGGATTCAGGGTCTGATTACCAAAAACGTCGCCTTCCCAGCTGTTCTCGTTCACCGGCGATGTGAAGAAATGGGTCAGAACCGAATCGGTCCCGTTCTTCAACGTAAACACCAGATCTTCCGCCATGGACGGTGTCGCCAACGCAATGGAAGTGGCTGCTGCAAGGCATGCAATGTAAAAATGACGCATGGTGTTCACCTAAAAAAACGAGGTTGAGGATATCGACCGTCTTAGGCGGAAAATGGAAGGGCGGTAAGTGGGTAGCGGTTGGTATACGCGACCATTTTTGGCCAACGGCACTCTGCTTCACAATAAAATGGCCCGCAAACTGGTTTGCAGGCCATTCGAAACTGTCGTTATTTCAAGTCGGCTTACGCCTGCTCAAAAATCCCGTGGCAATGTTTGTATTTTTTGCCGGAGCCGCAAGGGCAGGCTTCGTTGCGGCCGATTTTGCCCCAGGTGGCTGGGTTGTTGGGGTCGCGTTGTTCGGGTGGGACGAAGACGGCTGGTTCGCCTTGGGCGGACTGTGCGAAATCATCTTCGCCGGTCAGCGGGTCGAGGTGATGGGCCGTCATTTCCGGCAGTTCGGGCTGCGGCTGGTCGCGCACGAGTTCGACGCGCATCAACTGTGCCGTAACGGCTTCACGCAGGTTGGCGAGAAGCGCCTGGAAGAGTTCGAAGGCTTCAGCCTTGTATTCCTGCAATGGATCGCGCTGGGCGTAACCACGGAAACCGACAACGGAGCGCAGGTGATCTAGGTTGACGATGTGTTCGCGCCACAGGTGGTCGATGGTCTGGAGGATGACCGAGCGCTCGACATAGGTCATGACCTCTGGGCCGAAACGTTCGGTCTTTTCAGCCACGGCCTTGTCTGCCGCTTCGGTGATGCGCTGCAGAATATCGTCTTCCGCAATGCCTTCTTCCTTCGCCCACTCATCAACGGGCAGGTCGAGATTGAGTGCCTGTTCGACGGCGGCTTTGAGGCCGACGATGTCCCACTGCTCGGCATAGGCGTTTTCTGGAACATGCTTTGCGACGAGAACTTCGATGACCTCGTTGCGCATATCCGATGCGGTTTCACCGATATTTTCGGCCTCCATCAGTTCCAGACGCTGGTCGAAGATGACCTTGCGTTGGTCGTTGAGGACGTCGTCATATTTCAGAAGGTTCTTACGGGTTTCGAAGTTACGGGCTTCGACCTTCTTCTGAGCGCGCTCGAGGGCCTTGTTGATCCATGGATGGACGATGGCTTCGCCTTCCTTCAGACCGAGCTTTTGCAACATTGAGTCCATGCGGTCGGAGCCGAAAATGCGCATCAGGTCGTCCTGAAGCGAGAGGTAGAACTTCGAACGGCCGGGGTCGCCCTGACGGCCGGAACGACCACGCAGCTGGTTGTCGATACGACGGCTTTCGTGGCGTTCTGTCGCGATGACGAACAGACCACCGGCAGCAAGTGCCTTGTCCTTCAGAACCTTGATTTCTTCGCGGATCGTCTTTTCGCGCGCATCGCGCTCTTCGCCCGGCTCCATGCCTTCGAGCTCACGCTCGAGACGCATATCGACGTTACCGCCGAGCTGAATATCGGTACCACGACCGGCCATGTTGGTGGCGATGGTGACCGCACCCGGAACACCAGCCTGCGAAACGATATAGGCTTCCTGCTCGTGATAACGGGCGTTCAGAACCTGGAAGTTTTCAAAGCCCGTCTGGCGCAGCATGGTGGCCAGAAGTTCGGACTTTTCAATCGAGGTCGTACCAACGAGAACCGGCTGGTTACGCTCATGCGCAGCCTTGATCTCCTCGATGATCGCCTTGAACTTCTCTTCGCCGGTCCGGTAAACTTCGTCGTCTTCGTCGATACGCTGGATCGGCAGGTTGGTCGGCACTTCGATGACGTCGAGGCCGTAGATGTTGTTGAATTCTTCGGCTTCGGTCGATGCCGTACCGGTCATGCCCGCAAGCTTTTTATACATGCGGAAATAGTTCTGGAAGGTAACGGAAGACAGCGTCTGGTTTTCCGGCTGAATCTGCACCTTTTCCTTGGCTTCGAGCGCCTGATGCTGACCTTCGGAATAACGGCGGCCCGGCATCATGCGACCGGTGAATTCATCGATGATGACGATTTCGCCGTTACGGACGATGTAGTCCTTGTCACGCTGGAACAGCTTGTGGGCCTTCAGCGCGTTGTTGATGTGGTGAACGATCGCGACGTTTTCGACGTCGTAAAGTGATTCGCCCTTGAGAAGACCTGCGTCCCGCAGCAGGTTTTCGAGCTTTTCGGTGCCTTCTTCGGAGAAGTTGGCCGAACGCTGCTTCTCATCGATTTCGTAATCTTCCGGTGTCAGTACCGGAATGAAGGCGTCGATGGTGTTGTAGAGTTCCGAGCGGTCGTCCAGCGGGCCGGAGATGATAAGAGGCGTGCGCGCCTCATCCACCAGAATGGAGTCCACTTCATCGACGATGGCGTAATGGTGGCTGCGCTGCACCATCTGCGACTTTTCGTACTTCATGTTATCGCGGAGATAATCGAAGCCGAGTTCGTTGTTGGTGGCGTAGGTGATGTCGCAGGCGTAGGCCTCGCGACGCTGGTCATCGTCCAGACCGTGCACGATGACACCGGTCGTCAGGCCGAGGAAGCTGTAAAGGCGTGCCATGGTGGCGGCGTCGCGCTGGGCGAGATAGTCGTTCACGGTCACGACGTGAACGCCCTTGCCTTCCAGCGCATTGAGGTAAACCGCCAGCGTTGCCACCAGCGTCTTGCCTTCACCCGTCTTCATTTCAGAAATATCGCCGGAATGGAGAATCATACCGCCGGTCAACTGGACGTCGAAGGGGCGCATGCCGAGGACTCGGCGGGACGCTTCACGCGCCACGGCAAATGCCGGCACCAGAAGGCTGTCGAGCGTCTGTCCTTCGGCAAGCTGCTGGCGGAACTCCACCGTCTTGGCTGCCAACTCGTCGTTCGAAAGAGCCTTCATCTGCTCTTCGAGTGCGCCGATGGCGTTGATATTGCTGCGATAGGAGCGGACACGGCGTTCATTTGCCGAACCGAACAACTTGCGGGCTATTCCGCCGAGACTGACCATCTTAGTGGCCCTTTCTGAAATTCCGTTTTTTCCGGGGCGTGGCGGTCTGGCACTGCAATAAAGTACAAATGACAGACTTGACCCTGAAACGTATCTGGACGCGAGGTTACGCGACAGATAAGAGGGGGGGCAAATGATGTCAACGGTTCTGCCCGTTACAGAATGGCCACATTCCGGTGTTTGGAAGTTTTTTCAGCCGGAAAACCACGTCTGGAGCCGGCATTGTCTCCGAAAGGTTTAATATGTTGCGCTATAATAGAATTGCGGCTGCTGTCATCGTGGCTACGCTTGGTCTTCAGTTTCCCGCTTTCGCGCAGGAAGACACCGTGGTCGCGAAAGTCGGCGATCTGGAAATCCGCCAGTCCGAACTGGACCTGGCCATGAGCAATCTCGATCCGCAGCTTGCCCAGCTTCCCGATGAACAGAAGAAGGTCGCGGCCCTCTCCGGTGCCATCGACGTGAAGCTGCTGGTGAAGGATGCCACAGCCGAAGGTCTGGAAAAGACCGAAGACTTCAAGAAGCGTCTGGCTTTCATTTCCGACCGTGAACTGCACAACGCTTACTTCCGCAAGCACGTTGTGGACGCCGTCACCGATGCTGAAGTGAAGGCCCGCTACGACAAGGAAGTCGCGGCTCTGCCACAGGAAGAGGAAGTCAAGGCGGCCCACATTCTGGTTGCGACCGAAGAGGAAGCCAAGGATGTGATCAAGCAGCTGGACGCTGGCAAGGATTTCGCAGCGCTGGCCAAGGAGAAGTCCACCGATTCCAACAAGGATGACGGCGGCGATCTGGGCTGGTTCGGCAAGGGCCGTATGGTTCCTGAATTCGAAGAAGCTGCGTTCAAGCTTGAAAAGGGTGCCTACACCAAAGAACCGGTCAAGTCGCAGTTCGGCTTCCACGTGATCAAGCTGGAAGACAAGCGCGTTGCTCCGCCACCGGCATTCGACCAGGTCGAAGCACAGGTTCGTCAGCTCGTCATGCGCGACAAGTATGTCGCTTTGATCGAGAAGGCCAAGGCCGAGCAGAAGATCGAAATTCCTGACGAGACGCTGCGCAAGGGTTATGAAGACGCCAGCAAGCAGCAGGCCGATGCGCCTGCGCAGCAGTAAGTCTTAGGCACTATGCGGGGCGGCGATGAGCCGCCCTGTTTCATTTCATCTCTTCACGAAAAATGCAGGTTCCATCGCAATGTCCGCTGCCGTTTCTCCGCTTGCCCCGAAATCCTATCCTGACATGCCTGCCCTTCGCGGTGTGCGCATGGCAACGGCTGCCGCCGGTATCAAGTACAAGAACCGCACCGATGTTCTGCTGATGGTGTTTGACAAGCCTGCCAGTGTTGCAGGCGTTTTCACGAAATCGCGCTGCCCATCCGCCCCGGTGGATTTTTGCCGCACCAATCTGGCAGGCGGCGTTGCCCGCGCGGTTGTTGTCAATTCCGGCAATGCCAATGCCTTTACGGGCGTTAAGGGCAAGGCCGCGACCGAACTGACCGGCAAGTCTGCGGCTGAAGCCGTGGGCTGTTCGGCAAGCGAAGTCTTCCTCGCCTCCACCGGCGTCATTGGTGAGCCACTGGACGCCATGAAGTTTGCTGGCGTTCTGGGCCAGATGAATACAGATGCCCAGGGCGATTTCTGGCAGGAAGCCGCCAAGGCCATCATGACCACGGATACCTATCCGAAGGTCGCGACCCGTACCGCCGAAATCGGTGGTGTGACCGTGACCATCAACGGCATTGCCAAGGGCGCTGGCATGATTGCGCCTGACATGGCGACGATGTTGTCCTTCGTCGTGACCGATGCGGACATCGCCGCACCCGCCCTGCAGGCCTTGCTGGCGGCAGGCGTTGGCCCGACCTTCAATTCGGTGACTGTCGATAGCGACACGTCCACATCCGATACGCTGATGCTGTTTGCGACCGGTGCCGCCAGTGCGGACGGTCAGACGCGCATCGAAAGTGCTGAAGACCCGAAGCTTGCGTCTTTCCGCGATGCCTTGAACGCGCTGTTGAAAGACCTGGCGCTGCAAGTCGTTCGCGATGGCGAAGGCGCGCGCAAGATGGTGGAAATCACCGTGACGGGCGCAGAAAGCGATGCGGCTGCGAAAAAGATTGCGCTCTCCATCGCCAACTCTCCGCTGGTGAAGACGGCTGTTGCCGGTGAGGACGCCAATTGGGGCCGTGTCGTCATGGCCGTGGGCAAGTCCGGTGAACTGGCAGACCGCGACCGCCTCGCCATCTGGTTCGGCAATGTGCGCGTGGCTGTGAATGGCGAACGCGACCCGGCTTACTCCGAAGCAGAAGCCAGCGCAGTGATGAAGAACGAGGATATTCCGGTCAAGGTTGACATTGGTCTTGGCAATGGCACCGCCACCGTGTGGACCTGCGATCTGACCAAGGAGTATGTCGAGATCAATGGCGACTACCGGAGCTGATCGATGGGGTCTCTCGATATGCGCAGTGTGCCCGTCAACCTTCCCCTCGTGCGCCGTCTGGAAGCCGTCAGCTTCCGGGCTTGGCCCGCCTCATCCGTGATCTATGACGGCAGCTGGCAAATCCGGCTGACCGGTTCGCACCCGTCGAAACGCATCAATTGCGTCGTGCCGCTCGATCCCTCGGATTACGGCAATTGCGATGTTCGTCTCGAAAAGGCGCGCAAGCGTTTTGAAGACTTTGGGCGTCCGCTGATCGTGCGGGAAACGACGCTGATGCCGCCGCAGTTGCGCGAGCATCTTTTCAACGACGGCTGGACGGTGTTTGAGGAGGTCGATGTGATGACCGCCGATATCGTTTCCGCCGAACTGCCGGAAACCCTGGCACACCTGCCCAGCCACGATATTGGCCGCTTTGTCGAGGCGAGCCTGAAGGTGAGCGGAGACGACCCGTCTTTGCGGTCAGCCATTGCGGAAATCGTCAGCTCCATCAAGCCGACGCTTGGCCTCTTCACCAAGGAAGAGGTGGAAGGCGAGCCGCAGGCGACGGTGATCTGCGTGCAGGATAATGATCTTGCCGGTATTCTTTCGCTTGATGTGGCTGCCGAGACCAGACGGCAGGGAACGGGTTCGCAAATCCTGACCTCGGCGCTGCGCTGGGCACGGATTAGCGGCGCAAAGACCGCCTGGCTTCAGGTCGTCTCCACCAATCTCCCGGCCATAAAGCTCTACGAAAAATTCGGTTTTACCACGGCCTATACCTATCGCTACTGGCGCAAGGACGCAGCTTGATGGCCGAAACCGGCAGAAAAATACTGCTCGTTGCCGCATGCGCCCTGATCGATCAGGATGGTCGCATTCTTCTGGCGCAGCGACCTGAGGGCAAGTCGCTGGCCGGGCTGTGGGAATTTCCCGGTGGCAAGGTGGAGAGCGGCGAAACACCCGAGGAAACGCTGATCCGGGAATTGGAAGAAGAGCTTGGCATCAAGACCAAGGTCGCTTGTCTTGCTCCGCTGACCTTCGCCAGCCATACCTATGAGACATTTCATCTTCTGATGCCCCTTTACGTCTGCCGTCGTTACGAGGGCATTCCGCGCGGGGCGGAAGGTCAGCCCATCAAATGGGTGAAGCCGCAGGCGCTGCGGGATTATCCCATGCCGCCCGCCGATGAGCCGCTGATCCCTTATCTTCAGGACTTATTGTAAAGGCTTTTTTAAAATAATCCTGTGAAGAAGGGACTTACACATCTTCGTGCGTGCCAAAACGGGCCGCCATTAACCTTTCGTTTAGCACCCTCTGGCAAATTCAGAGGCTGAATAATTGGTAAATGGCGCGTAGCGAGGCCTGATATGAACGAAGATTTCTGGAAAACAGTCGAGGATCGCCAATCCTATTCCGAGAAATCACGCAGGATCGGCGTTTTGAACGTCGCGCTGCTGTTCGGTATGGTGGCCATTGCTCTTTCTCTCATCGTCACGCCGATGCTGGCCGGCAAAATGCCGCCTTCGCGTTTCGCGCAGGTGCCGGATAGTTTCGATATGATCAGCACCGGTTCGATCCACCGCGTGGAACAGCCCAAGAAATCCTACAGCATCCGCCGCAGCATCACCCAGCCCATGCCGGGTTCGGTCTGCATCGTCGATGGTTATTCCAGCGGCCGGGATTGCTGATCGCTTTTATTTTCCTCCCCATGCAGAAACGCCGCAGACGATGTCTGCGGCGTTTCTGTTTCTGATCAAGGCTGAGCTGGTTTCGGCTCATCCGGTGCCGGGTCTTCCACGGGCCTTTTCGTTCGCATCAAGGTGAGGACGAAGACGAAGAAGGCCGGGACGAAGAAGACAGCGAGGATGGTGGCCGAGACCATGCCGCCGAGAACCCCGGTGCCGATGGCGTTCTGGCTGGCGGCGCTGGGGCCGGTTGCGATGGCAAGCGGCACGACGCCGAGCGTGAAGGCGAGCGAGGTCATGATGATCGGGCGGAAGCGTACGCGGGCGGCTTCCACGGCGGAATCCAGCAGAGATTTGCCTTCCGCATAATAGTCCTTGGCAAATTCCACGATCAGGATCGCGTTCTTGGCCGATAGACCGATAATCGCGATCAGGCCCACCTTGAAGTAGATGTCGTTGGGCATATCCCGCAATATGACCGCAAGCACCGAGCCGATGATGCCGAGCGGCACGACCAGCATCACAGCAAGCGGGATAGACCAGCTCTCATAGAGACCTGCCAGCAGCAGGAACACGAAGAGAATGCTGAGGCCGAAGAGGAAGGGCGCCTGTGTGCCCGACTTGATCTCTTCCAGCGCTTGACCGGTCCACTCATAACCTATGCCGCCGGGAAGCTCCGAGGCGAGCTTTTCCATTTCGGCAATGGCAGCGCCCGTGGAATTGCCGGGGGCCGGTGAACCGGCGATACGGATGGTCGGATAACCATTATAGCCGACAATCTGCGGAGAACCCTTCTGCCACTGTGCGATGGCGAAGGAGCTGAGAGGCACCATGCCGCCACTGGAATTGCGGACGTTAAGCTTCATCAGGTCCTCAACCTGAAGACGGTCGCGGTCTTGTGCCTGCACGATGACCCGCTGCATGCGGCCCGAATTGGGGAAGTCGTTGATGTAGGACGAACCCAGATTGGCGGTGATGGTGTTGTTGATATCGGCAAAGGTGATGCCGAAGGTGTTGGCCTTCTCGCGGTCGATGACCAGTAGGATCTGCGCAGCATCCGGCAGGCCTTCGATACGCATGCCCGCGAGGATCGGGCTCTTGCTTGCCTTCTGCATCAGTTCACCAGCCGCTGCAGAAAGAGCTGCCTGGCCGATGCCGTTACGATCCTGAAGGCGGAAGCTGAAACCACCCGATGTGCCGAAACCTTCGATAGGCGGTGGCGAAAGGGCGAAGGTGGTCGCGTCTTTCAGGCCGAAGAGCTTCATATTGGCGCGATTGGCGATGTCTTGCGCCGAATTATCGGCACCGCGCTCGCTCCAGTCCTTCAGGGTGACGAAGGCGAGAGCCGCGTTGGCACCGTTGCCGGAGAAGCTGAAGCCCTGAATGGCGACGACATCCTTGACCGAAGGTTCAGCCGCGAAAATCTTTTCGATCTGCTGAATGGACGCGGTCGTGCGGTTGGCACTGGCTTCCGGTGGTCCCTGAATATCAACGATCAGGAAGCCCTGATCTTCATCCGGCACGAAGGCGCTTGGCAGGCTGACGAAGAGGTAGCCGAGGCCCGCGACGAGAGCGAGATAGATGACCATCATCCGGCCCGCACGGCGCGCGCCGCCTGTGGCTGCCTTGGTGTAGCCATGGGTCAGGCCATCGAATTTGCGGTTGAACCAGCCGCCAAGGCCACCTTTTTCGTGATGCCCTTTCTTGATGGGCTTGAGGAAGGTAGCGCAAAGGGCAGGTGTCAGCGACAGCGCGAGGAAGGCGGAGAACAGGATCGACACGACCATGGTCAAGCTGAACTGGCGGTAGATGATACCCGTCGAGCCGGGGAAGAAAGCCATGGGAATGAACACGCAGGCCAGAACCAGCGTGATGCCAAGAATGGCGCCGGTGATCTGTGTCATGGCTTTTTGCGTGGCCGCCTTCGGCGACAAACCTTCCTCGGCCATGATGCGCTCGACATTTTCCACGACGACGATCGCATCATCCACCAGAATACCGATGGCGAGCACCATGGCGAACATGGTCAGCACGTTGATGGAGAAGCCGGTGGCATACATGACCGCGCAGGTGCCGAGCAGCGCCACCGGTACGACGAGCGTCGGAATGACCGTGTATCGGAAATTCTGAAGGAAGACGAACATCACCACGAAGACGAGAACGACGGCTTCGATCAGCGTGCTGACCACCTTTTCGATGGAGGCGGAGACGAAGGGGCTGGTGTCGTAAGGAACGGAATAGGCAACGCCGCTTGGGAAGAAGCGCGACAATTCCTCTAGCTTGGCCGAGACGGCCTTGGAGGTGGCCACCGCGTTGCCGGTGGAGGAAAGCTGAATACCGACGGCGGCACTGGCCTGACCGTTCAGACGGCTGGAGAAGTTATAGGTCTCCGCGCCGAGTTCGATACGCGCAACATCCTTCAGCCGCACGCTGCTGCCATCCGGGTTGGCGCGCAGCACGATGTTGCCGAATTCTTCGGTATCGGTCAGCTGTCCTTTGACGAGGACGGTGGCCGTCAAATCCTGCGTAACAGGGTTGGGGGCCGCGCCGATCTGGCCTGCGGCAACCTGCGCGTTCTGAGCGGTAATGGCGCTGTTGATATCGGCAGCGGTAAGATTGAGGCCGACGAGCTTGTCGGCATCGATCCACACGCGCATGGCGCGCTGCGCCGAGAACAGCTGGGCACGACCGACACCTTCGATACGGCGTAATTCGCCAAGGACATTTCGGTTGAGGTAATCGCCAAGCGCCACCTCATCCATCGTGCCATCGGTGGAGGTGAGCGTGATGAACATGAGGAAGCCGGATGCGGCTTCTTCCACGGTCACACCCTGTGCGGCAACGGCGGAGGGCAGGCGGGCTTCGACGCGGCGAATGGCGTTCTGCACATCGACCGAGGCCTGATTGATGTTGGTGCCAGCCTGGAAGGTGGCGTTGATGGAAACCTGACCTGACGTATCCGAGGTGGACTCGAAATACATCAGCCCTTCGACGCCGTTCAGCTCGTCTTCGATCAGCCGGGTGACGCCCTGATAGATATCCTGCGGCGAAGCACCGGGGTAGGTGGTGGAAATCGTCAGCTGCGGCGGCGCGACCTTCGGGTACTGCGCAATCGGCAGGAAGGGCAGGGCGATGAGGCCCGCAATGGAAATGAACAGCGCAAAAACCCAGGCGAGGATCGGCCGTTTTATGAAAAGCTGTGCCATGGGGTAACCTTACTGCTTGGGTGCTTGCGCGGACGCGTCGGCTGGCTTTTCTGGCTGCCATGGTTCTGGCGCGATCTTGCCGCCGGGCTGAACCTTCTGCGCGCCATCGACCACGACTTTTTCGCCAGTCGTCAGGCCTTTTTCGACAACCCATTCCGAACCGATGGCTTGACCGAGTTCGACAGGGCGGGCTTCGGCGGTGCTGTCTTCCTTGGCCACATAGACCTGTGGCTTGCCGTCGGCTGTACGAACGATGGACCGCTGAGGCACGGTGATGGCGTTTTCACGCACGGCCTGCTCAATTCTCACCCGAACATACATGCCGGGGAGAAGATCGCGGCCTGCATTGGGAAACTCCGCACGTAGCGTGACCTGACCAGTGGTGGAATCGACGCTGGCGCTGGCGAACAGCAGACGACCGGCTTGGGCGTAGAGCGAGCCATCATCAAACACGAGACGCACGCTGGCCTGATCCGGGGCGGGGCTGGCGAGCTTTCCATCTGCCACGGCGCGTTTCAGCGCCATCATATCCTGTGCAGACTG
The DNA here is from genome assembly GCF_040427045.1 of Agrobacterium vacciniicorymbosi. Taxonomy (NCBI): domain Bacteria; kingdom Pseudomonadati; phylum Pseudomonadota; class Alphaproteobacteria; order Hyphomicrobiales; family Rhizobiaceae; genus Agrobacterium; species Agrobacterium vacciniicorymbosi. Next base: position 293,578 of record NZ_JBETMF010000003.1, on the reverse strand, counting down.
GGTGAAGTCGGCATAGGCGGGATCGATCTGCTGGATCAGGGCAAGGTTCTGCGTGCCATCGGCAGTGACCAGCGCGCCTTCGGTGACGAGAGCGCCGCCGATGATGCCGGTGATGGGTGCGCGGACTTCGGTATATTCCAGATTGATGCGTGCTTCATCCAAAGCTGCTTGCTGAAGCGCGACGTCGGCATCGGCCTGAGCCAGATTGACGGCAGCGGTATCGTAATCGATGCCGGTCGAAACGTTGCGCTCACGCAGGTTCTTCTGACGTTCAAGCTGCTGGCGGGCGTTGTTCTGCGTGGCCTGGGCGCGCTGCAAGGCGGCCTCGGCGCTGGCGACGCGAACTTTGAAGAGGCGCGGGTCGATGCGGTAGAGTACATCGTCTTTCTGCACCAGCGTGCCCTGCTCGAAGACGCGCTCCTGCAAAATGCCGGAGACCCGGGCGCGAACTTCGGCAATGCGCGTGGCGGCGATGCGGCCCGGCAGTTCGTTGACCACAGGTACCGATTTCGATGTCAGTTCCAGCACGCTGACGGCAGGCGGTGGCATCTGCATGCCCTCCTGAGCGTTGGCAGCAAGGGGGGCGACCATCAGAGAAACGGCAGCCATCACGGTTAGCAGTCGCGGCAGAGATGTTCTGCTGTGCATTGTATAGTCCTCGTTTATCACCCGCAGGCGATCGTCATGTTTCGTCAGGAGAGTTCAGGTATATAGCGCGAATATCGTCGAGAATTTCCAGCCGGGCTTCTGGTTCCCACTGGTAGAAATTGAAATATTCCGTGCAGTAAAAACCGGTCAGAGCAAGATAGGCGATCAGCGCTGCTTTGGGTCTTTTGCCGCTGCCTATGTCTGCCAGATCTTTGCGCGTCCAGTTCCGCAGTTTTTCGTGCAGCTTTTCTTCACTCGACATGGCCGCACTCATGGCAAGGCAGACGGCCTTGTCGGTATCGTCCGGTTCTTTTTCCGCAACGGCGATGCGACCGAAAAGCTCCGGATGCGCCTTGTCGCTATTGGCGTCCACAGACGCACGGACACGCTCCTCTTCCGAGGTCAGGCGGCGATCGATCAAGGCTTCCAGCAGCGCGGATTTGGATTTATGATCATAGACGACCCGCGATTTGCTGACGCCCGCTTCCTGCGCCACCGCATCGATGGAAACGCCAACGGCCCCCAGACGCAAAATAACGCGTTCGGCGGCGTCCAGAATATCATCTGCACTGATCTTACGTGTTCTAGCCATAATTGCTCACAATCTAAAATATGGTTTTCAATACGAACGTTCGTGTTTTTAAGCAAGCGCAAAAAACATCACGATTAGTTATGACTTAAAATCAATATGTTGCTTGGGCAAGATGCGATGTTGGCGCGCCTAACTGGCGACTGAAAGCGCGCGCATCTTCTCGGACGAACCCCGGATGACCTCGGAAATCGGCATCAGCTGTTTGATGAGCGGGGAGGCATTTCGCCAGATCATTCCGATGGAACGCACCGGAGCGGGTGCTTCGAAATGCGATATCGAAACATGGGCCGAGCGGGTTTCCATCGGCACCGCCATTTCCGGGATGAGGGTAATGCCAATACCGGCGCTGACCATTTGCACCAGTGTGGACAGGGAGCTTCCCTCCATAACTTCGCGCGGCTGGGATGAGCCGACATTGCAGAAGGACAGAGCCTGATCGCGGAAACAGTGGCCTTCCTCCAGAAGCAGCAACCGCATCTTGGGCAGGGCGGTGCGCTCCGGCACGGGTTTTCCGCCATCCTCATGCCGCCGGACCAGCACGAATTCCTCATCGAACAATTTGAGCTCGGTCAGTGCCGGTTCGGAAATGGGCAGGGCAACGATTGCAAGGTCGAGATCACCCTGTTTCAGTTCTTCGATCAATCTGGCGGTCTGTGTTTCGCGCACCTGAATCTCGATGCCTTCGAAGGCCTTGTTGAGATCATTGATGATGGTGGGCAGCAGGTAGGGGGCGACGGTGGGGATGATGCCGATCCGCAGCCGTGAGAGAAACGAGTTTTTCGAAACCCGGGCCAATTCGTCCAACTCATCCACGGCGCGCAGGATTTCACGCACGCGGATGGCGAATGTCTGGCCAAAGCCCGTGAGACGGATTTCCCGGGCGCTGCGTTCGAACAGTTCGTGCCCCACATCCTCCTCCAGTTCCTTGATCTGCATAGACAGAGCGGGTTGGGAAATAGCGCAGGCATCCGCAGCGAGGCGAAAGCGCCGGTGGCGTGCGAGGGCTTCGAAATAACGCAGCTGCTTCAAGGTCAGATTTTTCATAAGCTTAGCTTATCGCGCTGATCAGTAAATCCAACTTAAATTTATGGATATCAGTCGTTAAAAGGTCTTGGGGAGAGATTAGGTTGGATTTGCCGGTCGCGAAGGTTGCGGCTGGGACGACTGAAATCCTGCGATTTTTGACTGCGAACTCTCTTTTTTGAACGCCCACTCATAAATGACATGGAGGATATCATGGACCAGAAAACCGATAGCGCGGCTAAGTGTCCCGTCGCCCACGGCCAAACGCCGAAAGCCGTCAGATCGAACCGCGATTGGTGGCCGAACCAGCTGAACATTCAGATTCTTCATCACGGCTCATCCCTTTCGGACCCGTTGGGCAAGGAATTCAACTACGCAGAAGAATTCAAGAAGCTCGATCTGGATGCGCTGAAAAGCGACCTTCACGCACTGATGACCGATTCCCAGGAATGGTGGCCCGCCGATTTCGGTCATTACGGCGGTCTGTTCATCCGCATGGCGTGGCATAGCGCCGGTACTTACCGCATTACCGATGGCCGTGGTGGCGCCGGTGCCGGTCAACAGCGTTTTGCGCCGCTCAACAGCTGGCCCGATAATGCCAATCTCGACAAGGCCCGCCGCCTTCTCTGGCCGATCAAGCAGAAATACGGCAATCAGATTTCCTGGGCCGATCTGATGATCCTGACCGGCAACGTGGCGCTGGAATCCATGGGCTTCAAGACCTTCGGTTTCGCCGGTGGTCGCGCCGATGTCTGGGAGCCGGAAGAACTGTTCTGGGGACCGGAAGGCACATGGCTGGGCGATGAACGCTACAGCGGCGAGCGCGAATTGGCAGAGCCGCTGGGTGCGGTGCAGATGGGTCTGATCTACGTCAACCCGGAAGGCCCGAACGGCAATCCTGACCCGCTGGCATCGGCTCGCGACATTCGCGCGACCTTTGCCCGCATGGCGATGGACGACGAAGAAACCGTTGCCCTGATTGCAGGCGGTCACACCTTCGGCAAGACCCATGGCGCGGGCGATCCTTCGCTGATCGGTGCGGAACCTGAGGGTGGCGACATCGAAGACCAGGGGCTGGGCTGGAAGAGCAAGTTCGGTACCGGCTTCGGTAAGGACGCCATTACTGGCGGCCCGGAAGTGACCTGGACGCAGACACCAACGCAGTGGAGCAACTTCTTCTTCGAAAACCTCTTTGCTTTCGAATGGGAACTGACCGCAAGTCCGGCTGGTGCGAAGCAGTGGGTGGCAAAGAACGCCGAGGCGTCCATTCCCGATGCCTATGATCCGTCGCGCAAGCATCTTCCAACCATGCTGACATCGGATCTGGCGCTGCGTTTCGACCCGGCCTATGAAAAGATTTCGCGCCGCTTCCTCGAAAATCCCGACCAGTTTGCGGACGCCTTCGCGCGGGCATGGTTCAAGCTGACACACCGCGACATGGGTCCGAAGGTTCGTTATCTCGGACCGGAAGTTCCATCCGAAGACCTGATCTGGCAGGACGTTGTTCCTCCGGTGGATCATCCGCTTGTTGATGATGGCGATATCGCCAGCCTGAAGGCCAAGGTGGCAGCGTCAGGTCTGACGGTGCAGGAACTGGTTTCCACAGCCTGGGCCTCTGCCTCATCCTTCCGCGGATCGGACAAGCGCGGCGGTGCGAATGGTGCGCGTATTCGTCTGGAGCCGCAGAAGAACTGGGAAGCCAACCAGCCCGCACAGTTGGCCAAGGTTCTCGGCACTCTGGAAGGCATTCAACGCGACTTTAATGCAGCGCAGACTGGCGGCAAGAAGATTTCGATTGCCGATCTCATCGTTCTGGCCGGTGCCGTTGGTGTTGAAAAGGCCGCCAAGGATGGCGGTCACGACATCACCGTTCCCTTCACGCCGGGCCGAACCGATGCGTCTCAGGAGCAGACGGATGTTGCATCCTTCGCAGCGCTTGAGCCCCGCGCCGATGGTTTCCGCAACTTCATCAGCAAGACCCGCCACCAGTTCATGAAGCCGGAAGAAGCGCTTGTCGACCGCGCCCAGCTTCTGACGCTGACAGGCCCGGAAATGACGATCCTTTTGGGTGGTCTTCGTGTGCTGAACGTGGGTGAGCCGGAACAGGGCGTCTTCACCAACCGTCCGGGAACGCTGAGCAACGACTTCTTCGTAAACCTGCTAGACATGGATGTTCAGTGGGCGCCGGTTGCCGGCAAGGAAGGCGTCTATGAAGGACGTAGCCGCAAGACCGGTGAAGCGAAGTGGACAGGCACGCGCGTCGATCTGATTTTCGGCTCGCACTCGCAGCTTCGCGCACTGGCCGAGGTCTATGGCTCATCCGATGCCAAGCACAGCTTCGTCAAAGACTTTGTTTCCGCCTGGAACAAGGTGATGAATGCAGACCGGTTCGACCTGAACTAAGGACGGTGATTCGAACCATGGTTCCTTTTGGGAGCCAGGTTTAACCACAGATAGCACCGGGCGTGGCCGTTACCACGCCCGGTGTCTAAGTGTTTTATTTTCCTAAACCATTTTGCAAAAATTTACCGATTTTTCTAACGACTATCAAAAACATTCGGTAAACGTGTCTGACGCAATTGCTTTTCAAGCAGAGGCGCTGCTCAATATGCTAAAAGCCCAAGCCTTTATGTTCATCAAATCTCAGTAAGCATATTGTATCGAATCCTGATATAAGATTTTAGAAAGCTCGTGATGTGGCGAGTGGTCAGCCATCGAGGTCTATCGAAGGACAAAAACAATGCGTTTTGTGCGGTTAATTCTCAGCGCCGTTTTGGCGATCACATGGCTTTCCACTGCTCAGGCCGGTTCCCTGCCACAGCCTGCGGGCAAACCGATTCTCACGATTTCAGGCCATATATCCAACACCAATGCTGATGGCGCGGCCAAGTTCGACCGGGATATGCTTGAGGGCATGGGGTTGGTAACGGTCGAGACGAACTCACCCTGGTATGACGGGCGCACACGTTTCGAAGGCGTTTCGCTTAAGAAGCTGATGGAGCTTGTCGGGGCCAAGGGCGACACCGTGACCGCCGTTGCCTTAAACGATTATGTCAGCACCATTCCAATGGCGGATTTTGAAAAATACAATGTCATTCTGGCGATGAAACGGGATGGCAATTACATGGAGGTCCGCGAAAAGGGGCCTCTCTTCGTTATCTATCCCTATGACAGTGCGCCGGAACTTCAAACGCAGACGTACTATACGCGCTCCGCTTGGCAGGTTGCGAAGCTTATAGTCGAGTAAAGGTGCCGCTTGCGCAAAGTATTGGCGGTCATCATTTGCTGTTTCGTTTTGGCAACGGGCTACATTGCCTACGTCATTGCACAGCGGCAAACCGCATTGCAGAAATTCGCCAGATACAATGATTCATGGGCGGTCAGCCAGACCGTCTCGGAATATCTGCGTCTCCAGAACAATCTCTACGGTTTCGTCCTCGATCCCAATCGCATAACCCGTGACGATCTGCGGCTGCGCATGGATATCATGCTGGGCAGGCTGGAGCTGCTAAAGCAGGGCAAGCTCGGTGCCTTCATTGCCGAGCGTGCGGACTGGCTGGAACTCGTCGCAAAGCTGGACGCGATCCTGACGGATCTGGACAAGAACCTCGCTCAGTTGCAGCCGGAAACCGTCAAGGCGCTGCTGCCGACGATGAGCACGCTGGACGGGCCGCTGACCACGCTTGCATCCTCTTCCGTCGCCTATGACGTCGACGTCATCGATGCCGCGCATTCGGAAGTGCGCAAGCTGCACATCATCTATACGGGACTTGCTGGCGGGCTTATCATCTGCGGCGTGGCGCTGATCTTCCTCTTGAACCGCCATAACAATCTGCTGGACCGCGCGCAAAAAGACATGCGCGGACTGACGGATGATTTGCGTGCGGCAACGCTGGAATTGCAGGCCAACAATGTGCGCCTTGCGCATGATGCCTATCACGATGCGCTGACCGAACTGCCCAACCGCGCGCTGTTCAGAAAAGAGCTGAACGACAGATTGAGTTTGGACGAGCCCGAAACGGCGACCATTCTGCTGCTGGACCTGGATGGTTTCAAGGATATCAACGATACGCTCGGCCATGATGTGGGTGACGCGTTGCTACAAGCCGTCGGCATACGCCTGTCTTCACTACGCACAGATGGCGACATGGTGTGCCGTCTGGGTGGCGATGAGTTCGCCGTGATTTCAAGTGGCTTGAGCGAGGATGAGGCGCTAACTTTGGCCGATGCGCTGATCGCCGAGATCAGCCATCCCTATAATCTCGGTGAGCTTGAGATCAAAATCGGCACCTGTGTCGGCATCGCCGTATCATGTGATGTGATGAATGCTGACGAGCTGTTCAAGCGTGCGGATCTGGCGCTTTACGAAGCCAAGAGATTGGGGCCCGGCCGCGCCAGCGTTTTCAAAGTCCATATGCAGCAGCAGTTAACGGAAAAGCGCTCATTCGAGGCCGACCTGCAAATGGCGCTGCAAAACAACGAGATGGAAGTCTATTACCAGCCGCAGATGTTGACGAAGACCCGCGAGATTTGCGGCTTCGAGGCCTTGCTGCGCTGGACACACCCTGTGCGTGGCCGCGTGCCGCCCTCTGCCTTCATTCCCGTGGCCGAACGGACGGGCCTGATCCATTCTCTCGGCAAATGGGCGATGGATACGGCTTGCCAGGAAGCCAAGAGCTGGAAGGGCGATCTGAAGGTTGCGATCAACCTTTCACCGGTTCAGTTCCACAGCACCAGCCTCATCCAGAACGTCGTCAACGCGCTTGAAAAGAGCGGGCTGAATGCAAACCGGCTGGAGCTTGAGATTACCGAATCCGTGCTGCTCAACAAAAGCGACCAGACACTGGAAACGCTGGAGAAGCTGAAAGAAGTCGGCATACAGATCGCCATGGATGATTTCGGCACCGGCTATTCCTCGCTTGGTAACCTGCGTGGCGTGCCCTTTGATAAGATCAAGATCGACCAGTCGTTCCTGCGCGATGTCGCGACCGATACGGATGCGCTGGCCATCGTGGAGTTCGTTGTCGGCATGGCCAAGAGCCTGAGAATGACGACGATTGCGGAGGGCATTGAAACGCAGGAGCAGTTCGATTGCATGACCCGGCTTGGATGCGACCAGATGCAGGGCTACCTGATTGGCTATCCATCACCGGCTGAAAAGCTCGATGTTTTCAGGCGTTCGATTTAAGAGACATCATGTTGCAGTTTATCTTGGCCTCGGCCTTTAAGGGATTTTGAAATGGAACGGCTTGACGTGCATGGCGTGCGGCTCGATCTGGCGCGGGAAGAGGTTTCTCCTGTCATCTGGAAAGCACTGGAAGATGGAAGCTATGAGGCGAAAGAAGCCCGCAGCATTCTAAAAGCGATCAAGCCCGGCGACCGCGTGCTTGAGCTTGGCTCCGGCATCGGCATCATCACCTCCATCATTGCTGGTATCAAAGACGTGTCCGTCTGGGCTTTCGAGGCTAACCCCGGAACGGCGGCGCTGGCTGCGCGGGTGATCAAGGCCAATTGCCCCGACAATGTCACCTTTTCGCAGGGGCTTTTGACGGCGCATGCGCCGCATGTTCACCCGTTTTACGTTCGCAAAGACCTGTGGATGTCATCGATGGATGAAAATCAGGGGCCTTACGAAGATCGCATCGAAATCCCGTCCGAAAACATCGATGAATTCATCGCGCGCCACCAGATCAATGCGCTGGTCATGGATATCGAGGGTGCTGAACATGATTTGTTGCAGAATGCCGCGCTCATCGGCGTCGAGCGGATATTCGTGGAACTGCACGACCACCTATACCATCTGGCAGGCATTCGCGACATTACGCAGGCGCTGGCGCTGAAGGGATATTCCTACGATCCGCGCGGCTCGCGCGGACCTTGCGTGCTGTTTTCGAAAGACGACACGCCGAGAGAATACGATCCCGACGTGGATTGAGCCTCGTCTGTCAAGCGTTCGCGCCCTCATATTCCAGCGATGCGCCGATGAGTTCGCGGGCATAAGGGTGGGTTGCGCCATTGGCGGCAATGGCGTTTCGTGGCAGTATATCGGTGACTTCGCCGCGCAGCATGACCGCGAAACGGTCGCACATATGGTCCACCACGGCCAGGTCATGGGTGACCATGATGTAGGTGAAGCCGCGTTCTTCGCGAAGGCGTTGCAGCAGGTTCAGGATTTCCGCCTGAACCGAGACATCGAGCGCCGAGGTTGGTTCATCCAGCAGCAGCAGCGATGGCTCAAGGATCAAAGCCCGGGCGATTGCCACGCGCTGACGCTGCCCGCCCGAGAGCTGGTGCGGAAACCGATCAAGAAACGAGACGGGCAGACCGACATCGGTGATGGCTTTGCGCATCCGCTCTTCTTTGTCACCCAGCTTGTGAATGGTCAGCGGTTCGTTGAGAACGGTTCTGACCGACTGGCGCGGATGCAGTGAGCCGTAAGGGTCCTGAAACACCATCTGCAGCGTGCGGCAACGGTCAATCAGCTGCATGTTGCGCACCGATTTTCCGTCGATCAGGATTTCGCCCTTCCAGAAATCCGTCAGCATGGACACGCAGCGCAGGACGGTGGATTTGCCGGAGCCGGATTCGCCGACGAGGCCGAAGCATTCACCCGGCTGCACGGAAAAGGAGACGGACGGCAGAACCTTGACGGCGGAGGGGCCTTCACCGAAGCTGATCGATAGATCGCGAATTTCAACAGAGACTGACATCAGACTTTTTCCTCCAGCCATTCCGGACGGCGGTCTAGAACGGCAAGCGGCGAACGGCTGCCGCCAATGCGCGGTTGGGCTGCCAGAAGGCCGCGTGTGTAAGGGTGCTGGGCGCTGTCCAGATCCCGCGCCGACAGGGTTTCGACAACCTGGCCCGCATACATGATGAGAACGCGGTCGCAGAAATTGCGGACTAGATTGAGATCATGACTGATCATGATGAGCCCGATGCCGCGATCCCGCACGAGGCTGTCGAGAATGTTCAGCACCTGCAGGCGAACGGTGACGTCCAGAGCTGATGTCGGCTCGTCGGCGATGACGAGGTCCGGGTCTGCGAGAAGCATCATGGCGATCATGACGCGCTGTCCCATGCCGCCTGAGATTTCATGCGGATATTGGGCATAGACGCGTTCAGGATCACGAATTTTGACCGCCTCCAGCATGACGAGCGCCTTGATCCTAGCTTCCGCTTTCGTGCATTTGAAATGCCGGAGATAGGTTTCCGCCACCTGATCGCCGACGCGGCGGATGGGGTTCAGCGAGAACTTCGGGTCCTGGAGGATCATCGACATGCGTCTGCCGCGAACCTTCAGCATCTCTTTCTCTGACAGAGACAGAAGATCGAGTTCATCGAAACGAAGCGTATCGGCGGTGATCGTCGCGCCGGGCAGGAGGCGCAGGAGTGCACGCCCCACGGTGGATTTGCCGGAGCCGCTTTCACCGACGATGCCGAGACGTTCCCGGCCAAGGGTGAAGGACACACCGCGCACGGCCTCGGTTTCAGAACCACCATAGCGAATGCGGAGATTTTTCACGTCCAGAATTGTCCGTTCCATGGCTTATCTCCGGTTCATCTGCTTGGGATCCAGCGCATCGCGCAAACCATCACCCAGAAGGTTGAAGGCAAGGCTGACGGAAAGGATCGACACGCCGGGGAACGTCACCAGCCACCAATTGTCCAGCATATAGCGACGGCCTGTTGCAATCATCGCGCCCCATTCCGGCAAGGGTGGTTGCGCGCCGAGGCCCAGAAAGCCGAGACCGGCAGCTGTCAGGATGACGGTTGCCATGTTCAGCGTCAGGCGAATGAGGACCGATGGCAGGCACATGGGCATGATTGACTTGACGATGATGCGCATCGGCGACGCACCTTGCAGACGGGCTGCGGCGATGTAATCCGCATTACGGAAGGTCATGGCTTCGGCGCGGGCAAGGCGGGCAATCGGCGGCCATGAGGTGAGTGCGATGGCAATGATTGCATTGTTGAGGCTTGGGCCAAGCGCTGCAACGAAGGCCAGCGACAGGATCAGGCTTGGGAAGGACAGGAAGATATCGGTGATGCGCATCATGACCGTATCGAACTTGCCACCGAGATAGCCCGACGCCGTGCCGATGATGAGGCCGATGGGGCCGACCACGATGGAGACGAGGAAGATGATGGTCAACGTGATGCGCGCACCGAAGACGAGGCGGCTGAAAATATCGCGACCGAGTTCATCCGTACCGAAGAAGTGGCCGTCACCCGGTGCTTTCAGCACATTCGTCAAATCCTGCACATAGGGGTCGTGCGTGGCGATCAGCGGTGCGAAGACTGCTGCAAGGATCAGAATGGCAAGAACGAGCAGTCCGAACGTCGACGTCGGGCTGCGCAATAGGAAAAGAACGATGTTCTTCAACGCGTTGACGGAGGCGGGAAGCCTGATTTTTTCTGCTTGCGCGGTCATCAGCGTGTCCTCGGATCGAAGAAGCGGTAAAGAATATCGGACAGAAGATTGAGGCCGATGAAGATGACGCCGACAATCAAGACGCAGGTCATGACCGCATTCATATCGCCGATGATGAGGTTGCTGGTCAGATACTGGCCAAAGCCCGGCCATGCGAAGACGGTTTCGATCAGCACGGCGCCTTCCAGCAGCGAGCCATAGGCCAGCGCTACGATGGTGACGAGCTGGACGCGGATGTTGGCGAATGCGTGACGCCAGATGGTCTGCCGGCTGGAGAGACCTTTCACGCGTGCCGTTGTTACATATTCCTGACCGAGCTGGTCGAGCATGAAGCTGCGGGTCATGCGGGTTATATAGGCGGAGGATGAGTAACCCAGCAGTGCGGCGGGAAGGATAAGATGGTTCACGGCGGACCAGAAGACATCCATGTCTCCGGCCAGAAGGCTGTCGATCAACAGGAAGCCGGTCCGTTCATCGACAAGGCCGATATAGAACTGGTCCATGCGACCGCTGCCGCCGACGAGATCGAGTTTGGCGTAGAAAACGATGAGCGCAATCATGCCTGTCCAGAAAATCGGCATGGAATGGCCGAACAGGCTGATGACGCGAACGACATGGTCGGGCCAGCGATCCTTGTTGACGGCTGCAAAGACGCCCATGGGCACGCCAAGGCCAGCGCCGATCATGATGGCGAATGTCGCCAGCTCGATTGTAGCTGGCATGACATGCAGGATGTCCTGAATGACAGGTTGGCCGGTTCGGATGGATGTGCCGAAGTTTCCGGTGAAAACATCTCCAAGATAGTAGAAGAATTGCTGCCAGATTGGCTTGTCGAGACCCAGCGAGCGGAAAACCTGTTCGTAGGTTTCGCGGGTCGCATCTTCACCGACGATGGCACGGACCGGGTCCGCAGGCATCAGACGCCCGATGAAGAAGGTGAGCAAAAGCAGGCCGAGCAGCGTAATGGCAATGGTGCCGATTTGCCCGGCCGCGCCGGCAAGGCGCGGGCTTCGTATGTGCATATTTCCTCCCTCTGCCAGCCTCCCGAAGCGAGCGCTTCATGTCTGACAAGTTTTCAAAAATCTGTCACATGTTGTCGTATCTGTCAAGCATGACGCTGGAGGGTTGAGAGACAGGTTGGGGACGAGGGGCTTCGCGTCTTTTTGCGTTCTGCCGATTGAGAAGAGAGTGCGGCAGCGGGATGAGCGGACAGGGTAGGTGGATACGAAGAGCTAGCCCCTGATCCGTGCCTTCGGCCGACCTTCTCCCCGGCGAGGAGAAGAAAGATACCGCACCGCTGCACCATAGGTGGACTAAGCAGCGTAATCTGAACTTAATCTCAGTCTCTTAGGCCTGCTTCAGCCCTTGTCTTCGACATGGGCGGTCTTGGACCGCAAAAGCACCTTGTAGCGTTCGAGGCTTCCGCGCAGATGGATGCGCATCTGCTCGCGGGCAGCTTCTGCATCGCCTTCGATAATGGCGTCAACGATGCGTCCATGTTCTTCCTGAAGATGCAGATTGTAGTCTTTCGGGCGTGAGCCAGGTTCGGCGCCCTGTAACTCTCCGCGCGGAATGATGCCTGATCTGATGAGGCGCAAAAACTCTGGAAAGCGGCGGTTTTGCGTGGCTTCCGCGATTTTGAAATGAAGATCGAAATCCGCATCGCGGGTCGGCTGGCCGTTCTCGAGACACTCGCCAATCTTGTTGTGCGCGTCAAGAATAGCCTCGATCTGGGTGGCCGAACGGCGTGAGGCGGCAAGGCCAGCCGACTCGACTTCGAAGACGGTTCTCAGTTCCAGAAGCTCTATGACGGAGGAGATACGTTCCGTCGTCAAATCCTTGAAGGGTTCGTCCTTTTCCTGCTGGATTTGCAGCGCGAAAATGCCAGCACCCTTGCGGGCTTCTACCAATCCATCCGCGCGCAAGATGGCGATAGCCTCGCGAACCACGGTGCGGCTGACGGAATATTCCCGTGTCAGTGCGCTTTCGCTGGGCAGGCGATCACCCGGACGAAAGACGCCTCCAACCAGATCGCGCCGCAAGGCCGTGCTGATCTTGGATGCGAGTGACGTCCCTCGCTCGACTGTGCGTGCAGCGTCCATATTGGCCTCACCTGGCTGTTACCTGTCTGGCATGTTAGCAACTCGCTGCCGCAATGCAAGTTTTCTTGTCTACCTCAATTTCCACTGACACGGTATCAGGGTTTACAGGCCGCCGCTGCCACGACTATTTTTGGGCTACGCTCCAAACCATCGTAGCCAGCAGACCGATAATTTCGCGATATTCGATCAAGACGGTCTTTGGGGCGACGCACGAGCGGGTGTTACCGGAAAGATTTGGACTGCCGGTGGCGTCGACATCACGACTTGAACCCACGGAAAAGAATGTGCTCGGATTTTTCCAACAGTCACCGTCGCAGCACAGGGCTGCTGCGGATGCTCCGTCATTCAAATGGGTCATTTCAGCCATCGCCCTGATCAGCGGCGTTGTGAATGTGCTGGCGCTGACATCTCCTCTTTTCATGCTGCAAGTCTATGACCGCGTATTGGCCAGCGGCAGCGTCGAAACGCTCATTGGTCTGGCCATTCTGGCCGCCGCTATGTTCATGGTGCAGGCGGTGCTGGAAATCATACGGTCGCGTGTTTTGTTGCGTATTGGCGAGCAGTTCGACAATCAGCTGTCGGGCCGCGTGCATGATGCGGTTGTGCGTTTGCCGCTGATCAGACGGATGCCGGGGGATGGGCTTCAGCCGCTGCGCGATCTGGATAATGTTCGCGGCTTTTTATCGGGGCAGGGGCCGACCGCGCTTTTTGATCTGCCATGGATGCCGCTCTACCTCGGCATCTGTTTTTTCTTCCATTTCTGGATCGGCATGACCGCGCTGGTCGGTGCCGTCGTTTTAATCGCGCTGACGCTGTTGACCAATGCCCTGTCACAGAAGCCGATCCGCGATACGATCAGTCACAACATGCATCGCAACGGTTTGCTGGAGGGGGCACGGCGTAACGCTGAAGTCATCCAGTCCATGGGCATGGGGAAGCGTATCGCATCCCGCTGGGGTGACGCGAATGACAGCTACCTGACGGCAAACAGGGCGGCTGGGGATATCTCGAATACGCTGGGCGGCATGTCCAAAATGCTGCGCATCATGCTGCAATCCTCCATTCTGGGTGTTGGTGCCTATCTCGTCATTCGGCAGGAAGTCAGCAGCGGTGTGATGATTGCAAGCTCCATCATGATGGGGCGGGCGCTGGCACCCGTGGATTTGGCGATTGGCAACTGGAAACCGTTTTTGATGGCGCGCCAAAGCTGGAGCCGTTTACAGGATTTGCTGGCGAAAATTCCGCAGGACCGACCGGTCACGGCTTTGCCTGTGCCCGTCAGAGACCTGCGCGTCGAAGGTGTGGTCATCGTGCCGCCGGGAGAAACGAAGCCGACGGTTGCCGGGCTGAATTTCACGTTGCGGGCGGGCAGTGCGCTCGGTGTCATCGGTTCATCGGGCTCTGGGAAATCGACGCTTGCGCGGGTGCTGGTCAATGCCTGGGTGCCAGCGTCCGGCAAGGTTCGGCTCGATGGCGCCAGTCTCGACCAATGGGATCGTGAGGTGCTTGGGCGGCACATGGGCTATCTGCCGCAAGGCGTGGAGCTTTTCGATGGCACCATCGCTGACAATATTTCACGCTTCGATGACGAGGCTGATTCCGCAGCGATTGTTGCTGCTGCGAAAGCGGCGGGCGCTCACGAACTGATCCTGCGTTTCGAGAAGGGCTATGAGACCCGCATCGGTGAGGCAGGTTCTGCTCTGTCGGCCGGGCAAAGGCAGCGCATCGGCCTGGCGCGCGCGCTTTATCGCAATCCGTTCATCGTGGTGCTGGACGAGCCCAACGCCAATCTTGATGCGGAGGGGGAAGCAGCTGTGGTCAACGCCATTGCATCCGTTCGCGCAAGGGGCGGCATTGCCGTGGTTGTCGCACACCGGCCAAGCGCTATCGGTGTCGTCGATCTGGTGATGGTGATGGAGAATGGGCAGCAGAAGGCGTTCGGGCCCCGAGATGAGGTCCTGTCAAGAGTTCTCAAAGGCAGCGGCGCCGCCGCGCCGCCTGCCAAAAGTTTTGCGGCGACAGGTCACGGCGTAAGACCGCTCCGCGCCGTGGCCCAGCAGGCAGTTCAGTCTGATGAGGTCACTGCAAGTGAGGTGGAAACGGAGGACAGCAGCGATGTCAAACATTAAGGCTTTCGATGTCTCTCGGTCCATCCGGGCTCATCTGCTTGCGGGCGTCGTCATGGGCGTGGTGCTGGTGGGTGGGGCAGGAGCATGGGCATCCGTCACCTCGCTTTCAGGTGCAGTCGTCGCCCCCGGTCACTTCGTGGTCGATTCCTATGTCAAGAAAGTGCAGCACCCCACCGGCGGTGTGGTTGGGGAAATTCTGGTTCGGGATGGCGATGTCGTGAAGGCGGGCGATGTGGTGATGCGGCTGGATGCCACGCAAACCCGCGCCAATCTGGCCATCGTCACAAAACGGCTGGATGAGTTAACGGCAAGGCTGTCGCGACTGGAAGCCGAGCGGGATGATATGGAACAGATATCCTATCCCAGTGAGCTTCTGGCTCGGCGTGGAGACCCGGATGTGGCGTCGGCCATCCTCAGCGAAACCCGGCTTTTCGAGTTCCGCAAGGAATCCCGGCAAGGCAAGAAGGCTCAGCTTCTGGAGCGCATTGCCCAGTCACATTACGAAATCGAAGGCCTGAAGGCGCAGGAAACGGCCTATGCGCAGGGCATAGACGTTCTGAAGAAGGAAATTGCCTCTTTAAGTTCGTTGAGGGAGCAGGGCGTCGTCTCCGACCAACGCCTGAACAGCCTGAAAACGCAGATCGCGACATTTGGCGGGGAGCGCGGTGAGAAAATCGCCTATCAGGCGCAGGTTGGCGGGCGTATTGCCGAGACCCAGCTGCAAATTTTGCAAGTCGATCAGGATCTGAAATCCGAGGTTGGACGTGAGTTACGCGAGGTGCAGGCGCAGATCGGCGAATATGTGGAACGCAAGATTTCCGCAGAAGACAGTTTGAAGCGCATCGATATCATCGCACCACAATCCGGCACGGTGCATCAACTCATGGTGCACACGGTTGGTGGTGTCATCAGCCCGGCAGAGGACATCATGTCCATCGTGCCGGAGGGGGATGAGCTGGTGCTTGAGGTGCAGATCGCGCCAAAGGATATCGACCAGATCAGCATCGGCCACGAGGCGGTGCTGCGCATGTCTGCATTCAGCCAGCGAACGACCCCGCAACTCAATGCCCGCGTCACGCGCATCGCTCCAGATTTAGCCACGAATGAAAGGACCGGGGCTTCTTATTATGTCGTGCGTCTTACGGTTGCTGAGCCTGAATTGGCAAGGCTGAAAGATTTGACGCTCGTTCCCGGCATGCCCGCCGAGGCAATGATAAAAACGCAAGACAGAACCGCCCTGTCTTATCTCATGAAACCACTCTCCGACCAGATCAATCGCGCGTTTCGGGAAGAGTGAAAACTGACGGAGCCTGACCGTAGAGGGCACTTTTTCCTCAAGGTTTCCCTATGAACTGGAGTTGGTAAACTTACGTTACGGAAGAGGATTGTGTCTTTTTTAATTCGTCAGTTCTAATAAAATTATATTGAATATGCTGTGTTATTTGCAAAAATAAGCTGCCTTTTGTTAACTGTGCTTAAACAAGTTATGCTCAAACTTGCGCTCACAACCGCTTCATGACGAAGTACCCCCAATCTGGCAGAACGATGCTTTTCGCTCAATCTTATTGAGCGTCTTGGATGCGTCTCGCCGGTTTGTTCGAAGTGCTTATCTGAGGAGCCCCGTCTGTCCTGAAAATGCGAAAATTCGCTCGAACGTTCTTTGTATCGGCTGAAGTCACACGCATGCCTGCAACCAGCATTAGAGCCAAACCATCAGAATAAGGTCGCCTAACAGCCTCCGCGTCTCATCATGGAACACACTGTGCGTGTGCTTCTAACTTAGCGTCACATGCGTATTTGGGAGGAATTACGCATCTAAATAAGGATCTGCCTAATGCTCAATAATATTCGCATCAAAACGCTTTTGCCTCTTATGTTCGCTATCGTGGTGTCGCTCGGCATCGGGCAGGGTTTGTTTTCCATGTATTCGGTCAACGGCCTCCAGAAGCAACTGGAAACCATGGGTTTCCGCATTTCCCGACAGATGCAAATAGCCGAACTGGATCGCTTACTCGGTGATGTCCGGCGTAATTATGCACTGGCGATGGCCGCTCAGGGCGAAGCAGAGATAGCGAAAGCAGCGGTTTCTGTTCAAAACGCTATCCAGATACGCAAACGTGCGTTCGACGCATTCAGCGCAAGTTTGACGACAGCGGCTATGACGTCAAAGACGCAGGCGACGGAAAGCGCTATCAACGAATACGAAAAGTCTGGCGATCAGATGATCGAGTTCAAGCGGGCTGGCAAGACTGAAGAGGCCAAGGAGCAGATCAAGAAAATGACCGAAGAAGGCGGCATTGCTGTGGCTGCTTTCAACGAAATGATTGCGCTCAACAAATCTGGTGGTGAGTCCGCTTTGGCAGAGGCCAGAGCCGTTGCTTCGTTTTCCTTCAGTGCCACAGTTATACTAGCGTCCATTGTTGGAATCATCGGTGCATTTGCGGCTTTCTTCAGCTTCCGCAAGGTTGCTATGCCCATTGCCGAAATTACGTCATCGATGAACACACTGGCCGCTGGCGACACCTCACGCGAGGTGCCACATGGCGATCGGAAGGATGAAATTGGCGCAATGGCCGCTGCCGTGTCCGTGTTCCGTCAGAACGCCATCGAACGGTCGCGCCTTGAAGCGGAAGCCGAGGCCAACCGCAGCGTATCCGAAAAGGAGCGGATTGCCCGCGAAGAGCAGAAGGCCAAGGAAGCCGCAGACACCAGCTTTGCTGTCGATAACCTTGCTGCTGCCCTGTCTCGTCTCTCGGATGGTGATGTGTCCTATCGCATCAGCCAGCCGTTTGCCGCCCACCTGGATGCCGTCCGTAGCAACTTCAACTCCTCTGCCGAGAAGCTTCAGACGGCGCTGAGCCGCGTGGCCGAAAACGCCCGGGGTATCGATGCCGGTGCCAATGAAATCCGCTCGGCTGCCGATGATCTGGCCAAGCGTACCGAGCAGCAGGCAGCGTCTGTCGAAGAAACCGCAGCGGCTCTCGAAGAAATCACCACGACGGTCAAGGATTCGACCAAGCGTGCACAGGAAGCTGGTCAGCTGGTAGCCCGCGCTCGCACCGGTGCAGAACAGTCCGGTGATGTCGTCCGCAAGGCCGTGGTTGCCATGGAGCAGATCGAGAAGTCCTCGTCTGAAATCTCCAACATCATCAGCGTCATCGATGAGATTGCCTTCCAGACCAACCTTCTTGCGCTGAACGCGGGTGTTGAAGCCGCGCGTGCCGGCGAGGCAGGCAAGGGCTTTGCGGTCGTTGCACAGGAAGTGCGTGAGCTTGCTCAGCGGTCCGCCAGTGCGGCAAAGGACATCAAGGGCCTGATCACCACTTCCAACGCTCAGGTCGAGCAGGGCGTTCAGCTGGTTGGCGAAACCGGTCGTGCGCTGGAAACCATCGTGGCCGAAGTGCAGGAAATCAACCGTCACGTCGTCGCCATCGTGGATGCGGCACAGGAACAATCTTCCGGCTTGCAGCAGATCAACACGGCTGTGAACCAGATGGATCAGGACACGCAGAAGAACGCCGCCATGGTCGAAGAGCAGACCGCGGCAAGCCATGGTCTTGCGAAGGAAGTGGCATCGCTCAACCATCTGCTGGGCCAGTTCAAGCTTTCAGGGGGTTACGAAGCACCGGTGCGTGCCGCTGCTCCCACCGAGCGCCCTGTCCAGTCTCCCGCACGCGCGCTGAGCCGCAAGGTTGCTGCAGCTTTCAACGGCAACGCAGCGATTAAGTCGGACTGGGAAGAGTTTTGATCGAGCGACGCTCGCATGAGCTTTGAGTGAAGATGACGCCCGCGCTTATCGCGGGCGTTATGCTGTTTATAAGCGCTTCTTTCAGGCGGCTGTTGGTGCTGTATTCTGCGTCGTGACTTTTGATGTGTCCCGGCTTCTCAGCTTGTCCAGCAGCAGATAGATGACGGGCGTGGTGTAGAGCGTCAGCAACTGGCTGACCAGCAAGCCGCCGACGATGGCATAGCCGAGCGGCTGGCGCAGTTCCGAGCCTGATCCGTGGCCGATGGCCAAAGGCAGCCCGCCGAGAAGCGCGGCCATTGTTGTCATCAAGATGGGGCGAAACCGCATCTGGGCGGCCTGGGTAATGGCGTCCTCGCTGCTCAGCCCCTCATCTCGTTCCGCCTGTATCGCGAAATCGACCAGCATGATGCCGTTTTTCTTGACGATGCCGATCAAAAGGATGACGCCGATCATGGCGACAAGCCCGAAATCGAAACCCGCAATCTGAAGCGCCAGCAAAGCCCCGAGGCCCGCCGATGGCAGCGTGGATAGAATCGTCAGCGGGTGAATGAGGCTTTCGTAAAGAACGCCAAGGATGATGTAGACCACCACAAGTGAGGCGAGGATGAGCAACGGCACCGTGCCCAGCGAATCCTTGAAGGCCTTGGCGCTGCCAGAAAAGCTGGTCTGCAGGGAAGCAGGCGGCTGCATGTGGGAAACGGCATTTTCAATCGCTGCCGTTGCCTGTCCCAGTGCGACATTGGGTGCGAGATTGAAGGAAACGGTTACCGCGGGTGATTGGCCCTGATGCGAGATCGAGACGGGAGAAACACCATCCGTCGACCATTTGGCGACGACGGAAAGCGGCACAAGCGTTCCGTTGCTGGCCCGCACAGACAGTCTTTCCAGCGTCGCGATGTCGCGCTGAAGGCTTGGCAGAACTTCCAGAATGACGCGGAATGTATCCGTCTGTGTCGAATAGGAAGCCACCTGCCTCTGGCCGAAGGCGTCATATAGCGTGTCATCGATGGTGGAGGGTAGAACGCCATACAGCGTGGCTGCGGCTCGGTCGATCTTGATGGACAGGTTGGGCGCTTCTGCCTGCTGGTCGCTTCCGACGTCTCTGAGTTCCGCCAGCCCTTGAAGACCGCTGGTGATCTTCCCGGCCCAATCTCCCAGTTCCTGGATGTCGGCATCCTGAAGGGTGAACTGATATTGGGTTTTCGCCGGGCGGGCACCGATATTGATATCCTGCGCCGATTGCATGAAAAGTTTGATGCCTTGCTGCGCATTGAGGGCAGAGCTCAGCCTGTCGATAACTTGTTTGGCGCTGACATCGCGCTGATCGAGCGGCTTCAAGGTGATATTGACATGACCCTGATTGAGCGCGTTGCCGCCATTGCCGCCGCCAATATCCATGAACACGCTATAGACAGCCGGGTCTTTCAGGATGATGGCGCTGACACGTTCCTGAAGCTTTGCCATTTCGGTGAAGGAAATGTCCGGCGATGCCTGCGAAAGACCTGCGATAAAGCCAGTATCCTGTTCCGGGAAGAAGCCTTTTGGCGCGATGACGAAGAGATAGCCAGTGGCCGCGATGGTGCACAGAAAAACCACCAGCGTGATATAACGGTGGCGCAGAACGGGTTTCAGACTGCGGATGTAAAGTGAGGTCAGGCCATCAAAAAAGGCCTCGCCCGCCTTGTAGAAACGCCCGCGCTTGCTGTCATCCATGGGGCGGATGAAGCGGGATGCCAGCATGGGGGTGAGCGTAAGAGAGACGATGGCGGAAATGATGATGGCAACGGTCAGCGTCACCGCAAATTCCCGGAAAAGCCGCCCAACGATACCTCCCATCAACAGGATCGGTATCAACACGGCAATCAGCGAGAGGCTGATGGAAACGATAGTGAAACCGATTTCACCCGCACCTTTGCGCGCTGCTTCAAGGGGCTCCATGCCGTCTTCGATGTGGCGAGATATGTTTTCCAGCATCACGATGGCATCGTCCACGACGAAGCCAACGGCGACGACGAGAGCCATCAGCGAGAGATTGTCGAGGCTGAAACCAAGCACCCACATGGGCGCAAGCGCGCCGACAAGTGCGATGGGTAAGGTGAGGACGGGAATGATCGTGGCGCGCAGATTGCGCAGGAACAGGAAGATCACGACGACCACGAGGCCAATGGTCAACATCAGCGTGAACTGCACATCCTCAACGGATGCCCGGATGGTGCTTGTGCGATCCGTCACCAGTTCCAGCTTGATAGATTTAGGGAGCGAAGCCTGAAGGGCCGGAAGCTGTTCCTTCACCGCATTGACGACGGCAATAACATTCGCGCCGGGCTGCCGGAAAACATCGAGCGCGATGCCGCGCTGGCCATTGGTCCAGTGCGCCATCTTGTTGTCTTCAGCGCCATTCACCGCCTGGCCGATGTCGCGAATACGCACCGGGCCGCCATTACGGTAGGCGATGACGGCGTCGTTCCACTCGGCGCTGCTGCCGATCTGATCGTTGGTGTATATGGGGAAGGTGCGGGTCGGGTCGTCTATATTGCCTTTTGGCGCGCTGAGGCTGAGATTGCCGATGGCAGTGCGCACGTCTTCCATCGTCACGTCTGCCTGCGCAAGCCGGCCCGGGTCGACTGCAATGCGGATGGCTGGCTTTTGCTTGCCGCCGATATTGACATAGGCGACGCCGGACACCTGCCCGATTTTCGAGGCGACATTGCGCTCGATGTATTCATCCAGTTCCGGCAGTGTCAGCGTGTCCGAACTTGCCGATAGCTGCATGACGGGGGCGTCAGCCGGGTTGACCTTTCGCACAGTCGGAAGCGATGTCATGTCCTTGGGCAGTTGGCCAGCAGCCTCGCTGATGGCGGTCTGGACATCGCTTGCTGCTGTCTGGATATCCTGATCCAGGCCGAACTGAACGGTAATAGACGTCGTGCCGAGCGAACTGTTGGACGTCATTTCCGTAATGCCGCTGACGCGCGACAGAGCCTCTTCGATGGGCTGGGCAACACTCGACGCCATCGTATCCGGCGATGCGCCGGGAAGGTTGGCGGCGATCTGGACCGTTGGAAAATCGATCTGCGGTAGGGCAGAGACGGGCATGAAAGGATAGCAGACCGCGCCGAGTAGGAAGATACCCGCCATGATGAGCCCGGTTGCCACCGGATGCATGATGAAAAAATCGAAAAAGCCGTGTTTGATTTTTTGTTCTGTGTCCTGAGGCTTGTCCATCATGGATTGGCCTTTTCAGCAAGCTCGCCGGTGGGGGAGCCTGTCCAAGGCGTGACCTGCACCTTGTCGCCATCGCCAATGCGCGACTGGCCGTCCATCACGACCTGATCGCCTTCGCCGATGCCATCGGTTACCAGCGCTCTGGCATTGGTCACATAGGCGGTTTTGACGTTTTTCTTCTGGACCTTGCCATCCTGCCCGACCACATAGGCGTAAAGACCATCGCGACCGCGGGCGAGTGCCTTGTCGGGAACGACGACGCCGTTGCGTTTCTCTACAGTCAGCGTGGTCGCGACGGGCAGGCCGGGCCAAAGCGCGCCGTCCTTGTTATCGAATGTCGCGCGCAGGTGAATGGAGCCGTTCGATGCATCGACGGCGTTGTCCACGGTCGTCAGTTTTCCTTTAGCGAGGACATGGCTGCCATCGGTGCTAACCAATTGAACCTCGGCGATGCCCTGCTTGAGCGCTTCACGGATTTCGCCGAACCGATCACCGGGGGCGACGAAGGACACGGCAATCGGGTCCATTTGCGTGATGGTGACGATGCCATCGGTGGAACTTGCGCTGATCAGGCTGCCGACATCGACCTGTTTGAAACCCGTGCGGCCGGAAATCGGTGCGATGACGGTAGCGAAGCTGAGTTGCGTTTCGGCGTTTTTGATCTGCGCATCGTCATACTGCACAGCTGCTGCATATTGCTCGCTGGATGCTGTTTTCTGTTCAAGCGTCGAGGCGGATGCGACACCCTTCTCGGCCAGCGCGGCATAGCGCTGCGCATCGGTTCGTGCGCTGTTGAGCTGCGCCTGATCCTGCGCCCTCTTGGCCTGAGCCGAGGTCAACGCCGAAACCAGCTCCCGGTCATCGAGCTTGAGCAGAACACTGCCTTTTTCGACCAACTGGCCTTCGGTGAAGGAGATTTCCGTGACCTGTCCATCGATGCGCGGACGAACGTTGACGGATTGCAGAGGGGCGACAGTGCCGATGCCGTTTATGACGCGATCAATCGTCTCGACACTCGCTTTTATCGCCGTCACGGGAACGGGCGGCGGGTCGTCTGCGAAAGAAGATGTGGATTGAATAGCGATGAAACCTGCCAGCAGGGCCACCCCTTTGCGGGTGCCAATCTTGGCAAGCAATTGAACCGAAGGTCTTGTCATGCATGCCACTCCTGAAAGCGGTCGATTAACGCTGTGACAGTGACTTTGGTTCAATGCGCGCGATAAAGTCGGGCGCGATTATTGTCGGTATCCGGCGGGTGCGAGCAGCCGTTGATGCCGCTACGTGTTCGGCCATTGAAAAATCAAATCACGCCCCAGGCGCGGAAGCGCCCGCGACCCGTCATTTCGCGTAATTCCAGCTGGTTGGCGAGGCCGACCGCACCCTGCGGCGTCGTGCCCAAAGCTTTGACGATCATGGATGTTGAGACGACCGGGCGGGCAAGAACGAGGTCGATCAGATCCGGTAGGCGAGAGCTTGATCTGCGGCCAAGAAGTCTGCGCTCCATGCGGCCTTTGGCGTTCAGCAGGCGATCATGTTCCTTGAGCCCGAGCATCGCCGCTTCCTGAATGCCCTCGAGGAATGCGACGAGGCGTGCAGCTTGGTTGCCAGCATTTCGTCGTTCACGGGAAACGGCTCGCAATCCTGTATTCAGCGCGGGCAGATGAGCGGGGGACAGGCCTTCGTCACGCAAAACGGCGGAGGCCAGCTGGCGTCCGAGCCACGGGCTGCGCTGCAACACTTCCAGCTTCTGCCACGCGTCGAGCGCGATGGAGGCGCGTAGCGTTGCGGGAAGACCGGCACTGGCTTTGACGACCTTCTTCCATTCATCGAGACGCTCGTCCTCGTTCCAGTCCGGATCGCGGGTCGGGTTCTCGAAAGTAGGATATTGCGGCGGACGTTCGTCTTTCGCGATGATATCAAGCGTGGCAGAGCTTCTGGCAATCAGGCGGTCTATGGCTGACAGCTCATCGCTGAGCGGCATGTCCGCGTCGTCAGCGTCAAGATTTTCAGTGGCATTCTGTGCCGTGCGATCTTCTATCTGCGAAGGCGCCTCACTTCGAGGTGCTTCACCGCGCAGCCTCGATAGACCGGCGGTGCTCAGCGCCCATTTCGGTTCGTTGCTGAATATCTGTCGACGCGCGCGCAGCACCCGGTTGGCGATGCCGATTTCATGCGTGGGTGGGCGGATATCCATATGGGCATCGTTCAACACGAGGTCTTCGATGTGAACCAGCTCACCATCGACCCAGAGCGACGAGACCGCATCGGTAAAATCCTGCCGCTCCAGAAAGCCCTGGCTAAAAGGCGAGCGGGACACGCGCTCATCCAGCCGTGCTACGGCCTCCGTTGCCCGCGTACAGGGCAGCAGTAGCGTATCGAGGGGCAATCGATTGATATCGTAGAGCATAGAATCTGATAGGATGCGGCTACTATGAAAGCAATTTCGGATTTGGCTTTCATTTGGTTTTGCCCGCTTTTATGCGTCTGGCAGCGTAATTTTGACCTCAAATCCGTCATCCCGTCCCTTGGCTGGAGATGCCAGCGCCAGCGAGCCGTTCATTTGCGCGACGAGATGTTGGACGATGGCAAGCCCCAAGCCTGATCCTGTCGCCTGTGTCGCGCCTCTGGTAAAGCGGGTGATCAGCTTGGGCAACAGGGCCTTATCGACAACAACGCCATGATTGACGACCCGGAATGAGTTGTCATTGCCGATGTGGACATCCACGGGACTGCCACTTGGGCTGTGTACCAACGCGTTTTCCACCAGATTGCGCACGGTGATGCCAAAGGCATCCGGGTTGACCATGCCGTGCAGGTTGCCATCCGATGGCAGGTGAAGCTGGATGCGCCTTTCCCCGATTTCCGAGCGTCCGATGTCTTCCAGAACCAGTTCAACGATGGGGAGAAGGTCGCTATCCGTTTCGGAAGAGCCGATCCCGGCCTCGGCGCGGGACATTTGCAGAAGCTTTTCGGCCAACTGGGCGAGGTGAGAAAGGGAGCGCTCGATCTGGCCGACCCGTGGCGCAAACTCAGGCGGAATATCTGCTTGCAGCCTTTGTGCCTGCGCCAGCGCACCGGCAATGGGCGTTCGCAGTTCATGGGCGCTGTTCGATGCAAAGGCCCGCTCGGATTCGAGTGCAGCGCGCAGTCGCTCCAGCAGCAGATTGACCGATCTGGCGATGGGGTGCAGTTCGGCTGGAAGATGGGCATCATCCACCGGCGCCATGTTGCCGCTGTCCTTGCTGCCGATCTCATCTCGCAACGTCTGTACGGGAGCGAGCGTACGCCTTACGACCAGTATGACCGCGATCATGCTGGCGGGAATCAAAAGCAAGAGCGGCAGGATCAGCGCTGTCCCGGCCTCAAGGATCGCTTCCCGGCGATTGGCAAAGGCATCCGCCATCTGCAGATAAAGACTGCCGTCCTGTGTGGCGACGGTGTAGATACGCTGGGTCGCCGTATCGGCAAAGCCGGGTGTCAACGGCACGTCGAAGGGTTCTGTTGCGCTGTCTTGCGAGCGAAGCAGGACTTCTCCTTCGCTGTCACGGACCTGATAGGTCAGATATTCCTCACCGCTGGAGGGTTGCACCAGATGCCGTTCGGCTTCCGGGCTGCGTTCATTCAAATCGTCAGCGATCAGCGGGAGCAGGCGGTCAGCCGTTTCCTGCACGCTGCTGTCGAAGATTTCGGCAAATTCGTCCTGCATGACCATGATGCCGAGAGACGAGGCGATAAGCCATGACAATGCAACGACGCTGGTCAGAGCGATCACCATGCGGCGGGTCATGCTGTCGCTGCGCTTCATAAGCTTACCTGATCGTGTAACCGAGGCCACGCACTGTCTCCACCCTGTCAGAACCGATTTTCTTGCGCAATCGACTGACGTAAACCTCGACTGTATTGCTCTCGATTTCCGCGCCGAATTCATAGAGCGTTTCATGCAATTGCGCCTTGGAAACAACCGCGCCGGGTCGCTCCACCAGCTTTTCCAGAACTGCCCATTCTCTGGCACTCAACGTCAGCGCCGTGCCATTGACGGTGATGTTGCGCGCGACCTGATTGATCTCGATGCCCGGCAGTTTCACCACCGGTGCCGAACGCCCCTCATATCGGCGGGAGACGGCCAGCATGCGCGCGGTGAGTTCACCCAGATTGAAGGGTTTGACCAGATAGTCGTCTGCACCGGCGTTGAGGCCTTCGATACGGTCAGAAACCTGATCATGTGCCGTGAGGATGATGACGGGGGTAGGGTCGTTGCGCTTGCGCAGGTCTTTGAGGATGGTCAGCCCTTCGCCATCCGGCAGGCGAAGATCGAGCAGGATAAGGCCGTAACCGACCGTCTGGGTTGCCGCGATGGAGTCCGCGACGGTCTTGAACCAGTCCACCGCATGTCCTGCCGCCGCCACATGGTCACGAAGCGCTTCGCCCAGCACATGGTCGTCTTCTACCAGCAGAACACGCAAGCATACCTCACTTTCAGGCCCGGATGTGGTCGGACATGGATAGTGGGTATGCCGCGTTATTTGTTCCGTCAAGCGTCCTGTGCTCAAGTCGTGGGTCTGTGCTTGCAGCCGCTGAAGACATCGAGTGATGGATCATAAGCAGTTGTGGATATATTCATCATGCCCAGAATGCTGTGGAAGAAGTTGTCGTGGGAACGTCCGCCAGCTTCAGCTTCCTTCGAAAGGCAGGCGGCATCAAGTGCCATGGATTTGGCGAAATCGTCATCGAACCACACGAGGAAGGGAACGTGGGTCTGTTCTGCCGGTGCCAGAATATAGGGCGCACCATGCAGGTAAATGCCGTTTTCACCAAGCGACTCGCCGTGGTCGGACGCATAGATCATGCCCGTCGCCAGCCTGTTCGAGCGCGCCTTCAGCTTGTCGATGACGCTCGCCAAAAAATGGTCGGTGTAGAGAATGGTGTTGTCATAGGCGTTGACGATTTCGTTGTCCTTGCAGTTGGGCAGCTCCGCCGTCTGGCAATCCGGTGTGAATTTCCGGAATTCGTCCGTGTATCGCAGATGGTAGGTAGGGCCGTGGCTTCCCAGTTGGTGAAGAACGATGACGCTGTCTTTCGTCACGCCGTCGAGCCAGCTGTCCAGCCTGTCGAGGAAGATGTCGTCGCGGCATTCGCCAGTTGGGCAGAATTTTGGATCGAGAGCAGCCGTCAGATCGAAATAGGGAATACGATCCGCGACGTTCTTGCTGCCGGTATTGTTGTCCCACCAGCGGGCATCCACACCGGCATGAACGAGGACATCGAGGACATTCTCGTTGGAGAGCGCCTTGCTATGGCTATATTCTGAGCGGGTGAAGCGGGAGAACATGCAGGGAATGGAAATCGCCGTCGCCGTGCCGCAGCTCACCGTGTTCGGGAAATAGGTGACGTTGCGCTTCTTCAGCTCCGGGTTCGTCTCGCGAGCATAGCCATTCAGCGAAAAATTGACCGCACGCCCTGTCTCACCGGCCACGATGACCGTGATGCGCGGCTTGGTCACGCCGCCCAGCGCTGGCATGACTTTGGCATCCTGACCCGTTGGTGAAACGGTGAGCTTCGCTTCCTTATCGGCCTGCGCGAAATACTGGATCGTCGAATTGATCGGCGTGAAGGGATTGAGGCTTTTGGCAATGTCCTTGTGCTGGCGCACAGCCGTCGTGAAGGTCTTGGAGTTGGCGGCAGCGATGGCACCGACCACGGAGAGGCAGGCGAGAATGGCAATCGTGTTCCACAAAAGCTTGCTGAAGAACGGCCGGTGATCGATGCGGATGAACAGCAGTATCGCAAGTGGAATGCCCGCAAAAAGAGCGAGATGAAGGGCAAAGCCCGGCGTCATCAGGTTGCCCGCTTCGGCTTGCGTCGTTTCGAATGCGTTGCGGACCATGTCGCTGTCGATGATCGCGCCGAAGCGGTCCATGAACCAGGACGATACCGCTGATATGATGATCAGCACCGCGAAGATGGGCTTGGTGATGTATTTCGCGGAAAAGAAAATCAACACTGCCGAAAATGCGGCGCTCATGCCGATATAGAGCCCGTAGATCGCCACCGGATAGGCCGACAGATAGGTGTGAACCTTGGCCCAGAATGTGTGGTTCGTGAAAAACAGCAGGTAGAGAGCGGTGACGAAACTCAGCGTCATGCTGCCCATTGTGGGTCTTTTGATATCGCTGCGTCCGCTTCTGCTTGCCTGGAAGGATATTGCCATAGTGTGGTTCCTGCTGTTTGAGCCATCCCATGCAAGGCGATATATTAGCACGTGGACGGCGATCCGGAACCGGGATGTGTCATCTAGCTG
Source organism: Agrobacterium vacciniicorymbosi (assembly GCF_040427045.1). NCBI lineage: Bacteria > Pseudomonadati > Pseudomonadota > Alphaproteobacteria > Hyphomicrobiales > Rhizobiaceae > Agrobacterium > Agrobacterium vacciniicorymbosi. The sequence continues at coordinate 265,379 of NZ_JBETMF010000003.1, read as the reverse complement.
ACATGAAACTGAACGGTGGGGGTAAAAACACGCGTGGCGGCACTATGCCGGAATAATGGGCATGCTCAGGATTGTTAAAATCCACCCTTTAAAATGCATGGTTTTTCTTTGGGCTCATATCTGTACAGTTCACACTTATGTGAAGATTAAGAGCGGAGCTTGCCCAATCGCGATTCTTCACCATGTCGGATCAATCCTTGATCTGCCCTGTCCGCCGCTATGAATGGAATTCAGATGGCTCCGTTGGTTTTTTCAAAGACGCTGCTTTTGGTCGCTGTGCTGTTTCCATTTGCGGCTTCCGCTTTTGATGAATTGCCGAGAAAAGACCAGGTCGCGCTTATGGCCGAGGCCAAAAAGGCGGAGATGGTGGGCGTTGCCCGTAAAACGAGGGAAGTCGATGCGCGTCCCGCGTCACCGGGGGAAATCGTCATAACCTTCATCAAGGGCCAAGGCGTGGAAACCCGCTCCAAGCCAGCAGAAGAGGGCGACTGGGTGGTGCGCAATCGCTGCGAGGAAACCGGCAACGAGGAAATTCTTGTCAAGGCCCGCAGTTTCAAGGAGCGTTATGGCGAGCCTCTGTCTGAAGCCGACGCCACCGGCTACCGCGCCTTCAAGCCGAAGGGCGCGAATATGAGCTATTTCATCGTGACGGACGAAATCGGCCCGTTCAACTTCAGAGCGCCGTGGGATGAGATGATGGTCGCATTACCGGGCGACGCCATCGTGCAGGTGCAGACCGATGAAAGCGATACCTATCGTGTCGCCCAAGCTGCCTTTCAATGCACCTACGAGATTGTCGATCCGGCAAGAACCATTGTGGATGCTGCGCTGAGATAGGTCAGGGCAGGAATTCCAGAAGCCTTCTCTCATCTGCGCGTAACCCAGCTATGGGCTTTATTTCGGCAGTCAAAATCCTGTTCAAACGCTTCACGGATTTCTCATCCGTTGCCAGTTCCAGCACAGCCGGATGAACATAGCTTTTCCGGCAGATCGCCGGTGTGTTGGACAGTTCTTCAGCCGCTGCCATGCACATGCCCTTGATTGTCGGGCGTTCCTCGCTGGCAAGTGCGCGTGATGCGTTGCCGAAAGCCGCAAGCGTGCCGCCCCAGGTGCGGAATGTTTTGGCAGATATGCCTTCTCCCGCGACCTGCGAGATATAGGCGTTGAGCGCGCTGGAATCGACCGGATGCACCAGACCGCTTTCGTCCTGCCAGACAAAGAGCTGTCTTCCCGGCAAATCCGCAATGTTTTCGAGAATGCGTTGTAGACGTGGGTGCTTCAGCTTGCGGTTCACGCGCTGGCCGCCCTTGGCAGCGAAGCGCAGTTCGATGGTTTCTCCGAAGGAGACATGTTTCTTCAAAAGCGTGGTCGCGCCATAGGTACCGTTGGTTTCGAGGTAAGCCTTGTTGCCCACTCGCAAGTACGCCGCATCGAGAAGAAGGACCAGCGCTGCGAGTGTCACGTCTTCGCTGTGCACCTGCTTGGAGATATCGGATGTCGCACGTCTGCGGATCGCTGGCAGTGCTTCACCGAATGTTTTGAGCTGGTAGAATTTGGTTTCGCCACGCAGCAGGTGCCAATCCGGGTGGTAGCGGTACTGTTTGCGACCCCGCGCATCGTAACCGGTGGCCTGAAGGTGGCCGGTGGGGTCGATGCAGATCCAGACCTTTTCATAGGCTGGCGGTACGCCCAGAGATTTAAGGCGGGTGATTTCGATTTTGTCGGAAAGGAGGGTGCCATCCGGCAGGCGGTAGGAAAAGCCCTTACCGCGTCTTTCGCGTGAAATCCCAGGCTCCTGATCGCTGACATAGGTCAGACCGACTTTTTTCAGAAGGCGAATTGGAAGCTGGTTCATTGCAGTTTTCTGCTCCTCATCATTGTGAGGAATAATGCGCCCGACCTCTGTCTGTTCCAGAGACAGTCGGAGAGTTGGGGGCGGCAAGCGCGCCGCCCCCAATGTGGAGCATCATGCTCCGGGGGTAAGCTTGAGAATCTGTGATTTTCCGCCGCCGCGCTCTTCAGTCACGGCAAAGATCGATCCGTCGCTGCCGACTTTAACGTCGCGAATGCGGGCTTCGAGTGGCAGACGGCCCTCGGAGACGACCTTATCGTTTTCGACCTTCAGCACCACGATGCCTTGGCTGACGAGGCCGCCGATGATGAGCGAGCCTTTCCATTCCGGAATGGCATCCGAATCGTAATAGACCATGCCGGATGGGCCGATGACCGGGTCCCAATAATATACCGGCTGTTCCATGCCCTCTTTCGCCGTCAGGCCTTCGCCAACTTCGCCGCCGCTATATTCAATGCCGTAAGTAATGACCGGCCAGCCGTAATTGAGACCGGCCTTTGGCAGGTTCAACTCATCGCCACCCTTGGGGCCATGCTCGACCGTCCACAGCCGCCCGTCGCCATCGATGGTCGCGGATTGGATGTTGCGGTGACCATAGCTCCAGATTTCAGGCAGAGCATTGTCCTTGCCGATGAACGGGTTTCCTTCAAAGGGCTTGCCTTCAGTATCGATGCGGAAGACTTTTCCAAGACCGCTCGAAACATCCTGAGACTGGACGCGTGGCTCAGCGTCGGAGCGCTCGCCCACTGTCACGTAGAGTTCGTTGTTGGGGCCGAAGGCGAGGCGGGAACCGAAATGCTTGTCGCCATCATAGGTCGGCATCTGGCGGAAAATGACCTTGGTATCTTCCAGAGCGGCCTTGCCATCGGCTTCTACCAGATTCGCAGAAGCAACGGACGTGCCGTTGCCGCCATCGCGCGGCTCGGAGAAGGAGAAGTAAATCATCTTGGAGGTATCGAAGTCAGGCGCCAGTGCAACGTCGAGCAAACCGCCCTGTCCTGACGAGGCGACCTCAGGCACGCCTTCCAGCGCAGGACCGGGTTTGCCATCTGCTACGATGTGCATGGCACCTTCTTTTGCGGCAACCAGCATGCGGCCATCGGGGAGAATTTCCATAGACCAGAGATGCGGCAGATCATCTGCAACGACGGTCTTTTGAAGCGATGGCATCTTTTCCGGCTGTGCGGCGCGTGTCTGGCCCTCGAATGCCGGCTTCTGATCAGGCGCATTGGCCTGTTTCGTTTCGGCGGGGCCGGTGGATTGCGCGTGGGCAAGCGGGGCGAGTGGTGCAAGAAGGCACATCGAAAGAACGGTCGTCGTCAGCAGGTGATGAGTGCGTGGCATAGGTCTCCCTTCCGTGGATTGGTTGCGGACGGCAAACATGTAAGGGCAGCTTTCGTTTCATCCAGCGATTTCAAAAAAACTTGATACGGGCGTGTATTCCACCGCCCTCTTATATTTCATGGTCGAAAAATAGTGAGGAACCTTCGGCTTCTTAGTGAGTTTTGCTGTGTCGTAAATCGCAGGAGGGTGCCATGCAAATCATAGACAATAGGGAAATCGAAGCGACAGAAATCAAGCCTATCCTGAGCGTCGTAGAATTTTGCCGTCGCTACAGACTGGATGAGGCTGAGGAAACACGTTTGCGCACGCTGTTTGGAGATTTCGCGTCGCGCCACGAATTGTTGATGAACGCACAACGGAAAGCCACTTTCCGCTAATTGCCGTTCAGGCAGTCGTTTCGCTCAAGATCATGAAGACATCATAGCGGGTACTTTTACCCAGAAGCTGATGAGAAGGTTTGCGGATGCCGGGCATGGGCTCGGCACGCAACGGCCACTTCAGCACTACGCGCTTCGTTGCGTGCGCCAGCGCGACTTTCATAAGCTCCGTCTGGTCGGGGTCTGACCCCACCAACTCCCGCAAAACCCGCATTTCCTTTTTGACCAGGGCCGTGTTGCCGCGTGGCGGATGCATGGGGTCGATCAAAACCACTTCAGGTGAAAGCGTCGGGATGAGTTCACGCGAATCACCGTGAAGCAATGTCATCCTCGAAGCGATTTCCTGATAGACACCGCCTTCGGCTTTGGCGCGCGCAATGGCATCCGACAGCATCGCGTGCATCTCGGGTGATCGCTCGATCAGCGTGACCTCAGAGCCCAGCGATGCCAGCAGAAACGAGTCCCGCCCAAGACCAGCCGTCGCATCGACGATCCTTGGCGTCTTGCCGTTTTTCAGCCCGGCAGCTTTTGCCAGCGCCTGACCGCGTCCTTCGCCGGAGCGCAATCTGTGGCCGACGGCACCGCCCACAAAATCCACGATAAAGCTTCCGTCGCGATCTTCGTCCGTCATCGTCATCTCAAAATGGGCAGGGAACGGTGAATGTCATATCGCGACCATCCGGGTGGCGAAAGCGTAGTTCTTCGGCATGCAGCAACAGGCGCTCGGAGGCGGCAAGGGCTTCGCCATCCGCGTAGAATTCGTCTCCGAGGATCGGGTGGCCAAGGGCTTTCATGTGCACCCGCAGTTGATGGGTTCTGCCCGTCAATGGGTGAAGCCGTAGCCGTGTGGCGGGAAGCTGCAGGCGTTCCAGAACATGCCAGTCGGTCTGCGCGGATTTCCCACCCTCGTGATCGACACGATGGCGTGGCTTATTGTCCGGATCGATGGCAAGCGGCAGGTCGATATGGCCGTCATCGTCAGCAACGGTACCCCAGACGACGGCGATGTAAGACTTCTGCGTCGTGCGGTTTTCGAACTGTGATGCGATGGCTGCGTGGGCCTTGCGGTTAAGGGACATCAGTACGATGCCGGATGTATCCTTATCCAGTCTGTTGATCATCAATGCTTTGGGAAACTGTTTCTGCACCCGGCTCGCCAGACTATCTCCCAAGGCCGGATCACGACCGGGGACAGACAGCAGCCCACTTGGCTTGTCGAGCACGATGAAATCCTCGTCGCGATAGATGATCGAAACGTAGGGCTCCATCGGGGGATTATAGACCGGGTTGGCAAGCTCAGATGTCATGCTGCCTCATAGCATGAAATTGAGGGAAGGCGAGGTGCATTGCTTAGCGATCCGGCAGGGGAACCGTCACGCGTCCGCTGGTCAGGTCCATCACCATCTTGGCCACCTCATCCGTCGATGAAAGTGGGACGGACAGGTTTAGCCGTGCACCATCAGCGGTGAAGTTTTCGGATGTTATCGTCAGATTTGGCACGGCGAGCAGACGCGATTTCACCAGCGCCAAATCGGAAAATCCGCATTCGATTTCCGTCGCAAGGGTGGGAATGACGGGCGTCTTCTTACCGCTTCTCAGACAGGTCGCTGCCGTGCCGCCATAGGCGCGCATCAGCCCGCCGCTGCCCAGAAGAATGCCGCCGAACCAGCGGATGACCAGCACCGCGACCGCATCGAGGGATTGCCCGTCTATGGCTTGCAGAATGGGTTTGCCCGCCGTGCCGGACGGTTCGCCATCGTCGTTGAAGCGATAGACCTGCCCGATCCGCCATGCCCAGCAATTATGGGTGGCGGTGGGGTCGGAATGCTCTTCGATGAAACGTTTCGCCGCGTCCTCATCCGCAATGGGGCTGGCCAGTGCGATGAAGCGGCTTTTCTTGATCTCTTGCGAAAATGTTTCAGGGCGATTGAGTGTGAACATGTCTCGTCAATAGCGCATGTACCGCGACGGGCAAATCGTTATAAGGCGGGTAAAGAGTAACCATGTTGGAAAAATTCGGGCGATGCACGGCAGGCAGGTGACGATTATTGGTGGCGGACCGGCAGGGCTGATGGCGGCAGAGGTGTTGTCTGCGGCGGGAATTGCCGTGACGGTATTTGAAGCCATGCCGACCGTTGCCCGCAAGTTTCTGATGGCGGGCAAATCGGGACTGAACATCACCCATTCCGAAGACTATGGCGACTTCGTCGGCCGGTTCGGCGCGGCGCAGGACAGACTTCAAGCTGCACTCGAGGCGTTTGCCCCCAAAATGCTGCGAGATTGGGCGCTTTCGCTCGGGCAGGAAACCTTTGTTGGAACCTCCGGCAGAGTGTTTCCCGTTGCCATGAAGGCATCACCGCTTTTGCGCGCGTGGTTATCGAAGCTGGAAAGCCAGGGGGTGGAGATCAAGACCCGCCATCGTTGGGTGGGTTTTGAAGATGATAGGCTTGTCTTCGAGACCCCAGCCGGAAAGATAACGGTCGAAAGTGACGCCGTACTCATCGCGCTTGGTGGGGCCAGTTGGCCAAAGCTGGGTTCCAATGCTGCCTGGGTTCCCTGGCTTTGCGATAAAGGCGTTGCCATCAATAATTTTCAGCCCGCCAATTGCGGCTTTGACGTGGATTGGAGCGATTACTTTCGCGAGCGATTTGCTGGCACGCCGGTCAAGTCCGTCGCGGTGAGTTCCGAAGCGGGACGTTTCGAGGGCGAGTTCGTGATTACGCAGCACGGTGTTGAGGGCAGTCTGGTTTATGCCCACGCCGCATCTTTGCGTGATGCCTTTACGATTGCGGATAGGCCCTCGCTGATCGTTGATCTGGCGCCCGGTCGGACAGAAAGCCGTCTCACAAAAGATCTGGAACGCCACCCAAGGAAAGACAGCTTTTCCAACAGATTGCGAAAGGCGGCGGGGCTTTCGCCGGTTAAGATCGCTCTTTTGCGAGAGTTCAGGCCTGATATTGCGACGCTCTCCTCCACAGAGGTCGCATCACTGATAAAAGCGCTGCCGATTGCGCTCACCTCGCCACGGCCCATTGCGGAGGCGATTTCCAGCGCGGGTGGAATCGACTGGCGCGAGATTAATGTAAATTACATGCTCAAACCGCTGCCGGGAATCTTTGCGGCTGGTGAAATGCTGGACTGGGAAGCGCCGACTGGCGGTTATCTTTTAACCGCTTGTTTTGCGACAGGAAAAGCAGCTGCCGAAGGCGTTATCTCTTGGCTGAAACACGAGGGCTAACTATATCGTGCAAGCGCTATTGCGTCTGCGCCAAAAAAAAGCTTGATAAGTTTCTTCGAATGAATTGGTGAGGCCCGTCAGGATATCTGACTGCGGCTATGGGTGGATAAGAGCCGTTGCTCTTGTTGGTGATGTTTGATGACTGATAGTTTTGCATTTGGCCAATGGCCGATCGGTGGTGGCGAAGCTGGTACGCTCGTCCGGAATTTCGATTGGTCGAAAACCTCGCTCGGCCCGATTTCATCGTGGCCTGCCAATCTTCGCCATAAGGTCAATTCCGTCGTCAACTCGCCCATTCCGCAGGTTCTGATGTGGGGCAAAGACCACGTCATGATCTACAATGACGGCTACATCGAAATCGCCGGGAATTATCATCCCAAGGCGCTGGGCGATACCGTGCCGGCGATCTGGCCAGAAATTTGGGATTGGAACCAGAAAATCCTCGAAGCGGGCTTTCGTGGAGCGGTCCAGTCTTTCCGCGATCAGAAAATGGTGTTGAACCGCAATGGACAGCCGGAAGAGGTCGTGTTCGATCTGTTCTACACGCCGATCCATAATGACGGCGGCACTGTCGATGGCGTGCTGTGCACGGTGCTGGAAAATACGGACAAGGTCAAAGCTGTTATCGATCTGGCCGAAAGCCGGGAAGAGCTGGGCCGTCTGACGGATGCGTTGCCGATTCTCGTGGGCTTCATCGACCACGATCATGTTTATCGCTTTGCCAATCAAGGCTATCTCGACTGGTTCAACTACCGTCCCGAGGACGTCTTGGGACGAAAAGCCGTCGATGTTGTCGGTGAGACATTCTATCAGGCCCGACTGCCGTTCATCGAACGCGCGATGGCCGGAGAGACCGTTATCCACGACACGGCGATCTTGCGCCCGGATGGGACGACCCGCACCGCAGAAATCCGCCACGTTCCCCGCCGCACTGCCAAGGGTGATGTCGATGGCTGCTATGTTCTGATCATCGACATCGAAACGCGCAAGCGTGCCGAGCTGGAATTGATGGTCTCCAACAATCGCTTCCGAGCGGCGGTCGATGCCGTTCACGGCGTGTTGTGGACCAACAGCCCGGATGGAAAGATGTTGGGCGAACAGGCTGGCTGGGCCGGGCTGACCGGGCAGAGCATCGATGAATATCAGGGCTATGGCTGGGCGGAAGCCGTTCATCCCGCAGACCGCGAAGGCTCCATCGATAGCTGGAACCGCGCCGTTGCCACCAAATCCACCTATGTCTGGGAGCATCGCGTGCGCCGCCACGACGGCGTATACCGCACATTCGCCATCCGCAGCGTTCCCATTCTGGACGAGAGCGGCACCATTACCGAATGGGTTGGCGTTCACACCGACATTACCGAACAGCGCGATGCGGAAGCGGCGCTGAAAGAGCATTCCGCCAATCTGGAGCGTGAAATTCGCCACCGCAGGCGGGCGGAAGACCAGCTTCGGCAGTTGAATGAAGGCCTCGAAGTTCGCGTCGCCTCGGAAATCGCCGAGCGTCGTCAGGCGGAACGCGCGCTGCAACAGGCGCAGAAAATGGAATCCATCGGCCAGTTGACCGGTGGCGTTGCCCATGACTTCAACAATCTGTTGCAGGTCGTTGCAGGCAATCTTCAGCTTCTAGCCAAAGACGTTGCTGGCAATGAGCGCGCCGAGCGGCGGGTGGGCAATGCCTTGGCGGGCGTCAGCCGTGGCGCGAAGCTCGCAAGCCAGTTGCTGGCTTTCGGTCGTCGTCAGGCGCTGGAGCCGCGCGTTATCAATGTCGGCCGCTTCGTGGCCGGGATGGACGATCTACTGCGCCGTTCCATCGGCGAGGCTGTCGAAGTCGAGGTCATCACGGCGGGCGGGTTATGGAACACCTATGCCGACCCGACGCAGGTGGAAAACGCGTTGTTGAACCTTGCCATCAACGCCCGTGACGCGATGGAAGGCTCTGGAAAGCTGACCATCGAGGTCGGCAATGCCGCGCTGGATCAGGATTACGCCCGCACCCATGCCGAAGTCGAGGCTGGTCAATATGTGATGCTGGCTGTGACAGACACAGGCTCCGGCATGTCGCCTGAAATCGTGGACAAGGTCTTCGAGCCGTTTTTCTCGACCAAGCCGGAAGGCAAGGGCACGGGCCTTGGCCTTTCCATGGTCTATGGTTTCGTCAAGCAGTCCGGCGGTCACGTCAAGATTTATAGCGAAGTCGGGCAGGGCACGACGGTAAAGATTTATCTTCCGCGTTCGCTTTCCGACGAGGACCGGGAAATCGTCGTGCAGAACGGCCCGATTGTCGGCGGTACGGAAACGGTTCTTGTTGTCGAGGATGACGACGAGGTCAGAAGCACTGTCGTGGAAACACTGACGGATCTCGGCTACCGTGTTCTGACAGCGCGGGATGCGCAGGCGGGTCTGACCGTTGCCGAAAGCGGCGTTCCCATCGACGTCATCTTTACCGATGTCGTCATGCCCGGGCCACTGAAAAGCAGTGAAATGGCGCGGCGCGCGAAGGAGCGGCTGCCTCATCTCGCTATTCTTTTCACGTCGGGCTACACGGAAAATTCCATCGTGCATGGTGGCAAGCTGGATGCAGGTGTCGAGCTTCTGTCCAAGCCCTATACGCGCGAGGCGTTGGCCAGACGTTTGCGCCATGTCATCGCCAACCAGAAACAGCGTGCGGAATCGAGCAAGGAGCGATCCGCGGATCAGGACTTGATCGCAAAGCTTAGGAGCAAGGCTTCAATGCGGGTGCTGCTTGTGGAAGATGACGAGCTGATCCGCATGAACACGACCGATATTCTCATTGAAGGCGGTCATATGGTGGTGGAGGCAGCGAATGCCACACAGGCCATCGACCTCATCGACAGGGAAGAAATCGACGTGCTGGTAACGGATGTCGGTTTGCCGGATATGAATGGCGCCGATCTTTCGGTCATCATCAAGGAACGCAAACCCTCTGTCGGGATCGTCTTCGCAACAGGAGACAATTTCCTGCCGAGCAATGCCCCGGCAGGCTCCGTTCTGCTTTGCAAACCTTATAACGAAGCCGATGTGCGCTTCGCCATCGCGCAGGCCCTGAGCGAGTAATTCGGATCAAAGTCAGTAACCGCGGGCCATATCCACGGTTACTGGCAGACTTCCTGTCTGCCGCCAGGCCTTGATATTCCCTGCCACGATTTGCGCGGATGTCTCCCGGTTTGTGGGGGCCGAGATATGCGGAAGAACGGTTACTTTCGGGTGGTGCCAGAAGGGTGACTGTTCCGCGAGCGGCTCCTGCTCGAAAACATCCAGAACGGCATGTGCGATCTGCCCTTCATTCAGCGCCGCGATCAGATCATCTGACACGATGACAGCACCGCGTGCGAAGTTGATGATGGACGCGCCCGACTTCATCTGGCTAAGGCGCTGCTTGTTCAGCAACCCCTTCGTATTGGCGGTCAGCGGAACGAGGCAGACGAGGATATCGCTTTTTTCCAGCAATGTGGTCAGTCCGTCCTCGCCCGACAACGTTTTGACGCCCTCCAATGTTTTGAGCGAGCGGCTCCAGCCAATGGTATTGAAACCGGCATGGAGCAGCCGCTCCGCCGCAACAGTGCCCAGCGTACCCAGTCCCAACAGACCAACCGTGACGTCTTTTGGGTGGCGGTATTCGAGTTCTGCCCATACGGCCTTTTGCTGGTTTTCTCGGTAGGCGGGCATGTCGCGATGGAGATAATAGGTCCAGGCCAGAACGGCTTCCGCCATCACGCGCGACAGTTCGGGATCGGTCAGGCGCACGATGGGCGGGGCAGTGGTGCCAAGCTCTGCAACCAGACGCTCCACGCCCGCCCACAGGCTGTGTATCCACTTCAATCCCGTGAGCTTGGCAATATCGGCGGGATCGGGATTGGCGACGATGGCAATTTCGGCCTGCGCCTTCTGCTCTTCCGTCATCGTCTTGATTGACACAATCGTCTCGCCGGGCAAGGCGGATGACAGGATTTCAATCCACTCGGCCTCATTGGCATCTGTTGTGCGGGAAACGAAAGCGATGGGGGAGACCATGGAAAATGTCCTGCGCTGATATCGATATGGGTGACATCAATGCGGAAAACTCTTCGCCAAATCCAGCATTTAATTCCCAGAGGCCGGGCAAAAAAATGCCCGCATGAAGCGGGCATTTGGGTTTGGCTTATGCCGGTTCGGTTACCGGCTTCTTAGCATCGCCGTAATAGGCGGAGAACTGCTCGTGATAATGTTCAGAGCCGCCCGGACCTGCATAACGCTGCAACTCCGTCATGTCGGTCTTGTTCAGCACGATGCCAAGCGTCTTGTTGGCAATCTGCGGCTCGTGGCTCATCAGGTTCTGCACCATCTGGATCGGCGTCTTGCCCCATTCGGTGACGAAGACGAAACCATCTACCTGCGATGCAAACGCCTTGGCATCGATGACAGGCACGACAGGTGCAAGGTCGACGATGATGTAGTCGCAGGCTTCGCGCGCTGATTCCATGAATTTGCGCATGCCTGATGAGGCGAGCAATTCGCTGGAGTGCGCGAACTGGTTGCTGGTGGAAACCGGCAGAATGCCCATCTTCGTGCGGCTATCCACCTTTACAGCCTTGGTCCACGGCACCTCATCCAGCACCACTTCCACCAGACCTGCGGACTGGCGTGTCGTCAGCATGCGGCTGAGACCGGGATTGCGGATATCGGCATCCACGACAAGCGTACGCTTGCCGGTGGTGGCGATAAGGCCAGCGAGATTGAGCGCAACAACCGACTTGCCTTCATTGGGTAGGCAGGAGATGACGCCGATAACGCGGCATTCCCGTTCCTGAATGACGACATCGGCGGTTAGTTTCACGTTGCGCAGCGTCTCGGTAAAGCTGGAGCGTGGACTATCCACCGCAAGGCGCAGCATTTTCTGGAACGATACCTGCCCGTTATCCTCGATGTCCGTATCCGGCAGTTCCGGCGTCGCGGCACCCGTTTCGGATTTGGCCGTCTCCACTCCCTTTTCGCCAATGAAAGGCAGATAGCCGAGGAAGCGCATGCGCAGATTATCACGCACATCGTTGCCGGTGTGGAAGTAACGGTCACGGAACTCCAGAACAGCGGCCACACCGCCACCCAGCATCAGGCCGAGGATGATGGAAAGCGCCATCGTCATGGTCTTCTTCGGGCTGGATGGAGATGTCGGCAGACCGGCATCGGAAATGATGCGGGCCTTGGCAATCGGGAAGGACTGCTTCTGGGATGCTTCTTCGAAGCGTCCGAGATAGGATTCATAGAGCGTCTTCAGCGCCGCTGCCTGCTGCTCCAGCTCACGAAGCTTAACAAGAGTCATGTTGGCTTCGGAGTTGCGCCCGGCAACGCGGTCAATGTTCTCGCGCAGAGACTGGACGCGTGACTGCGTCACGTCGAAGTCGTTCTTGAAGCTACCGGTTAGCTGCTGAAGCTCCTGATAAATCTGGCGAGCGAGGTCGCCCTTTTCGCTCTCAAGAGCAATAGCTTGGGGGTGGTCCTTGCCGAACTGCTGGACGACGCCCCGTTCGCGGTCAGAAATCGCGATGTAACGCTTGCGAAGATCCTGAATGACGGTGTTATCCGTATCGCGGGCCGAAACGATTGCGTTGTTGACCGCGTTATCCGGGCCCTGATCGACAATCGACTTATACTGGGTGTAACGCGCCGAAGCCGTTGCGGCATCTGCCTGCGCTGCGATGAGTTGACCGTTCAGATCCGACAGCTGGCTCTCAGACATCAACTCTCCGCGCGAAGAGACGATGTTGTTGGCGGCCTTGTATTTTTCGACGGCGAGAGATGCTGCCTGCGAACGCTGGTTCAGGTCGGTCAGACGCTCCTGCAGCCACACGGAAGCACGTTCCGTGGCATCGAAGTTGGCGTTCAGCTGCTCGGTCAGATAGGAATTGGCATAGGTCTTGGCGATCTGTGTTGCCAACTGCCGATCCGTGGAGCGGATGGAGATGGCGATGACGGAGCTTCGTCCCACGCGCTCAACCGTCAGCGCCTGCTGGATGATAGCGGCTGCCTTTTCACGACGACCGTTGCGCAATGCGTCTTCGGAGGCTGGTGGGGAGTTTGGCGTCAGGAGATCGACCACGCCTTTGACGGAGGATTTGACCAGATCCATCGGCGACATGGGTGGGTTGACGATGGTCTCGTTTTTATCGAGCGCCGCCTTGTCCACGACAGTCAGCGCCATTTCCTTGGATTTCAGGATTTCGACGGCGCTTGCAATGCGGTTGTCGATGACCTGTGCGGCGGGAATGGGAGCTTCCTCTTCCGCGTAGCGAGACAGGCTGTCATCGAGAAGCACTTGCGTCATGGCCGTATAAACGGGCGTGGCAAGAACGAGATAGAGCCCCGCGAGCGCCATCGTTGCAATGACGCAGGTCGCGATGATATTCGCACGGCGCACCACGGCGGCCCAAAGGCGGTCGAGGTCGATGAACGTGTCGGAATCCTTGGACTGATCCGGGAAATTTATGTTCGATCTAAAGGTCTTGTGGTGCATGGACCCACCTTGTGTTTAAAAATGGCGAGCGGGAAGGCAGTTCTTCTGCCTTCCCGCCTCCCTCAACGTTATGTCTCAGGCCGCCTTGACGCGGCTTTCGTGGTTCAGAACCAGCTCCTTGATGGAGGCCAGAACCTGGGCTTCCATGTCGGATCGCATCAGTGAAAATGCGACATTGGCTGCGATAAAGCCCTGTTTGCTGCCGCAGTCGAATGTGCGTCCGCTGAATTTCTGGCCGTGGAACGGCTGTGTATCGGCAAGACGCTTCATTCCATCCGTCAACTGAATTTCATTGCCCGCGCCGCGCTCCTGCTTGGCGAGGATATCGAAGATTTCCGGCTGCAGAATATAGCGGCCATTCAGGTAATAATTGGACGGAGCCTTGGAAGGTTCCGGCTTCTCCACCATTTCTGTGACCTGGAAGCCGTGGCTGACCGTATTGCCAACGCCGACAATGCCGTAGGAGGAGGTTTCCTCGGGCGAGCATTCCTCGACACCGAGAATGTTTCCGCCCACTTCATCGTAAAGCTCCATCAGACCGGCAATGCAGCCGCGGGCACCGTAAGACACCATGTCCGGCAAAAGCAGCGCGAAAGGCTCCTTGCCCACAAGTTCGCGCGCGCACCACACCGCATGGCCAAGACCAAGCGGAACCTGCTGGCGCGTATAGCTGACGGTGCCTGCGACCGGCAGCATCTTTTCAAGCTGGAGAACCTGCATCGTCTTGCCGGAGCGCGTCAGCGTGTTGACGAGTTCGGGCGCGCTATCGAAATAGTCTTCGATGGCGGTTTTGTTGCGACTGGTCACGAAGATGATATGTTCGATACCGGCCTGCATGGCTTCATCGACGGCATATTGCACAACGGGCCGGTCGACAATCGTCAGCATTTCCTTCGGCATCGCCTTGGTTGCAGGCAGGAAGCGCGTTCCGTTTCCTGCAACGGGAATAACAGCTTTTCTGACAGTCCTACTAAGGTCCATGGCATTCTCCTTGATTGATTTCGAGTATCGAATTTCAGGCAAAAATTATAAGGCTTGCCGTTTCATCCCCGTGGTAACGGAAGAGGGGAATAGGGAGTCGCGCAGCTTTCTCAGTCGCACCTCGATCGGCATACGCAGATGCCGCAACGCGATCGGATCGCGCGCGGCGATTTTCAAGACGTCGGAAATCGAGCGGCGCTTGATGCCGGATACCAGCATCAGGAAATGGCGCGCTTCGATGAGGCTGCGGGTTCGCTGGGTCTGGGCGGTCATGGCGGCTGGCGACAGCGTGTGGCTGGCCAGAAACTCCCCATCTGCCGCAATCATCGCATCGACGTGGTGAAGTTCAAGCACACGCGAGATCGAGCCTTCGCGAATATTGTAGACATAGCCGGGTGAAGGCTCGATGGCGCAGATGCCGCCAACCGCGAGCGACGATGCCAGAAGAAGATAGTCTTCCCCAATCCGCAGTGTCGGGTGAAAGCGCAGCTTCTGCGCATTTAGAAAATCACGCCGGAACATCGGCTTCATGTAGCCGAAGTTGAAGGTGGAGCGGAACAGAATGTTCGAGGCGATGAAATCTTCCAGCGTCAGGACGCCTCGCTGCTCCAGAAACGCATTTTCGAACATCGTTTCCTTGGGGCGACCATCCGTGTAGACGACGTCGAGATTATCGACCGCGATATCGGCATTCGCCGTCTCGGCACGCGCAATCATCCGGGCCGTGCGGTTGGGGTGGATTACATCGTCGGAATCGAGGACGGCAATCCAGCGGCCGAGGGCCGCGTCGATACCGGCATTGCGGGCGCCACCGGGCCCGAGATTGTTCTCCAGCGCAATCAGGCGAACGCGCGGGTCGCGCTCTGCGATGCTGGCCACGACATCACGGGTGGTATCTGAGGATTTGTCATCCACGACGACCACTTCCAGCGTAACCGCCTCTTGCAACAGGGCGCTTTCGATGGCCGGGATGATGGTATCGGCAGAATTATAGGCTGCGATGACGAATGTCACATCCGGCTGGTTCATGGTGTCCATCATGTGGCCTCCACGGTGCCGTACTGGCGTATTTCACGCACGCCAAATGCGCCGCTGACAGAGCCCATATGCAGCGCAGTCCGCAGCAACTGGCGGTTCCGGCGCACCGGATCAAAGCATGTCAGCAATGCGAAACCGGCGCAGAAGAGGACCTTCGAGCCTGCTATCGCGACCTGTGCGATGCGGCGTGCGCCGGGCTTTCTTTCCGCCAGCAATCGGCCATGTGTCTGGCCTGAACGGAAGCGGCGCTTGGCAAGCCAAATGAAGCTCGCGCGTGTTTCCGGCACAGGCTCCGAGAGGACGGCCTTTTCAGCATAGGCGATGCGGCCACCGGCGGCGTGCATATGCGAAAAGAAATGCGTGTCCTCACCACCGCTCTGACCCAGAGACAGGGCAAAGCGTCGGCCTTCGACCGACGGCGCTTTCATGCGCAGCAGCGTGTTGCAGGTGTAGCCGGTGATGATGTCGCCATTGACCCAGACAGGGAACGTGGAGTGAAAGTCACCCTTGCGCATCCAGTCCGGCGCATTGGATTTATAGATCGCAGTCACAGGGCCCAAAACGGCTTCAGCGCCCGTTTCCTGTGCGGTTTTCAGCAACTCCGAAAGCCACTCGCGCGGCGCTGTTTCATCGTCATCGATGAAGGCGAGATAGTCGGCCTCGCATTCGGAAAGGCAGGCGTTGCGCGCGATGGAAATATTCGATTTCGGGCAATGGACGTAGGTAATCTGGACGGGCGAGGTTTCACGCAGCTTGTCGATGGATGCCTGCGCGCTCGGCTCTGCATCATTATCCGCCACGATTAGGCGAACGCTGATGCCGTGCGGAATATCCATCTCGAACAGGGATTTCAACGTCGCAACGACCGCCGGGCGGCGATAGGTGCAGATGCCGATATCGACCTTGATTGTTTCCGATACGGGAGTGAGCGAGGTGCTGGTCATGTGGTTGCCTTTCTCGCCATAGGAGCCGGTGTGCCGAGCGAGCTGACAAGCTCCAGCCAGAAGCCGGTGGACCACGCAAAATGCATGACCATCGCGGCAAAGGCAGCCAGCGGGCCATGTGATTTTTTTTCGGCGATGGCCATCCACAAGCCGTAGCCAAGGCATGCGGCAATCCAAAGGCAGAGCGGGATGACCGCTGCCCAATGGAACACGCCCAGCAATGCAAAGAGCGCGACGGGCATGACGGAGAGCGGAATCATCTGCCGGATTTTCGGTAGGGACCGGTGCTTGAGAAGATTTTTCGCGCGTCCACGACCATAGGCAAGATATTGCTTGAACAGCGGGCGCACGTTGGAACGCGGGTAATAGGTCATGCGGGTCTTATCGGTCATCCATATGCGGAAACCCGCTTTGCGCAGCCGGTAATCCAGTTCGGCATCTTCATTGTGGCTGAAGCTCTCGTCGTAACCGCCAACCATCATGAAGGCGGATATGCGCATCAACGCGTGATGGCCGTGATCGATCCAATGACCCTTGGCACCTTCACGATGTTTCGAGCCGCCATTGCCGAGTTTGGAATTCTGGGCAATCGCCGTGGCTTTCTGGAAGGTGCCATGACCAACCGTATCCATAGCCACCACAACGGAGTCCGCGCCAGTTTGAACCGCATCTTCCAGAAGACGCTGGCAGTAATCATCGGGGTAATCGCCATGGGCATCGATGCGGATGAGATAATCATAGCCGGCACCGAACATTTCGATTGCAAGGTTGATTCCCGCGCTCTGGATGCGCTTGGGATTGGCAAGCAGAACGACGCGCGGGTCCTGCATGGAAAAATTGGCGACGATATCGCGCGTGCCATCCGTGCTGCCGCCATCGGCGACGATGATGCGGTCTTCGGTGTTGTTCAGGGTGCTGGAAAATTTCAACAGCAGGTCATCAATCGTCCGTGCTTCGTTGAGGCAGGGAATGACGATCAATGTTTTCACGTTGGGAATACTCTGTGATTTCATGGCTTTTAGCCCCGTCAAGCTGTTGAGAGTGCGGCTTCCACGGCGCGGCCATTGTGCGGCGCTGCCAGGGAGGCAAGTTTGTGAGCAAGCTGGATGCAATCCGTGCTGTCAGTAATCCATTGCTTGCGGTCGATCGCAGCGAGCTTTGCGAAGGCATCGAGATAGGCCTGATCGCTCAGGCCTCTGAAAAACGTTTCCAGCGTGCTGGCGTCGGCAGATTGCAGGACGTGGCCGATGTTTCTTGTTTCCAGAAAACGGGCGGTCTCTGTTCCCGCAACGGCGATGGGCAGAGTGCCGTAAAGGCAACCCTCATACAGCCGGTTCGGCAACAGCCAGCTGGAGTTCTGACCTTCCTCGAAGAAGTCGATAGCCCATGTGAACTGCACTTCGTTGTAGATCGAGGCGAGGTCTTCCGGGTTCTTGTATGCACCCTGAAAGCTCAGATGAGGGGCATTCGCCACGAAGCCGTCGAAATCGTCGAATTCGGAATAGGCCGGACGCCCGCGCAGGATGACTTCAACCTTGCCATCCATCCGCTTGGCGAATTCAGCCAGAATCTCAAGCGATTTGCGGCAGCGCAGCGCCCCGAACCAGCCGATTTTCCAGGGCTCGCCCGCTTTCGGCAGGCGCGGCGCTGGCGTTGCGGCCATCGTTTCGTCCAGCATCAAGACCTTGTTTTCCTGCAAAAGCACGGGCAGTTGCAGGCCGGAGCGTGGCGCAAAATAGTGACTGACGAAGGCAGGTGAGCTAGTGATCAACAGCTTTGCATCTCTTGCGAAATAACGCTGGGCAGCGTTGACGAGCTTGCCCGCCGCGCCCTCATTCAAAAGCAGGCGGTGTATATCGAGGCATTCGTAAACGACGGGAACATCGCGTCCATAAATGCCCGAAGCACGACGCGCCAGCGCCAGCATTTCGAGGTTACGGGCGATGATGACGTTCGGTTTCTGGACCTGACGCAAAGTACCGGGCAGGGAAAAGCTCGATTTCACGACGGACATGATGCGCTGGGCAAAGCGGCCATCGGCAGTTTCACCCAGCACGATGGGCATAACGCCATCGACACTGGCCAGCTTGTTTTCGCCACGGGTGAAACCTGCAAGACTGACTGTCGCTCCACCCGCCTGCAACGTCATGACCCGCCGGCGAATGGCCGGGTCGGCAAGGTCATGAGCGAGATAAAGAACATGCGTCATAAGCGGTCCTGAAGCGAAAAGGGATCAACGAAAACTAAGCTGGGCGTGTCTCGTCAGTTTGACAGGCAGGCGACGGATTCAGGAAACTGGCAGGCATCGCCAAGCGCGGTGAAAGCCATGCGGTCCACATTCATCACCGTCGGGCCGCTATAGGCAAACTTGCCCATCCAGCTTTTCAGTGTGTCGGTGCCCCAAAGGCTGAAGAAAATCTTCTGCGGGTTCTGTGGAATCTTGGATGGGTCCGTAACCTCATGCACCATCTTGCCATTGACGAAATAACGAAGGCGCTGCGGCTCCCAGACAAAGGCGTAGTCGTTGAATGCCCTATCGGCACCGCCAGCGACATCTACCAGCTTTTCATTGCCGCCCTTGGCGGAAATATACTGGTTGAGCTGAACCTGGGACGTGTCCTTGCCCAGAACTTCCATGTCGATTTCATCATGCGGCTTTTTATCGGTCGGGCCGATATAGGTGAAGAAAGCCGAGTTCAGGCCAGAGCCTGTCGCCGCCTTTATGCGGGCTTCGTATGTGCCATAACGATAACGGCCCTTGGTCTGGATTTCACCGCAGGAGTAATTGCGATCTCCGGCTTTGCCTTCCTGAAAGCCAAGCTCAAGCTGGCCGCCTTCGAATTTCACCAGCTTCTTGGACCAGGTGCAATTCTGATGCGGGCCATTGTTCCAGCCATCGGAAACATACCAGAAGGATCGGTCCATGGCGTCGAAATTTTCGACGAAGGATTTTCCGTTGCTTTCCTGCGCCATGGCAGCGGGTGCGCCCAGGCTTAAAGCAAGAAGTGCGGATGCAATCATGCGCGACTGAACGCGGGTGAGAAATGCGGTCATTGGTTCACCTTTGCCGTTGCGGACAGGGTATCTGGCGCAGGCTGTAGGGGAACAGCCTTTGCAGATGTTGGATTTTGAGGAAGCGTCTTCGGTTTTCCACTGCGGCTGCCCGTCAGCACGGCATACAAGGCCGGCAGTTTCGAGCGCACCTGAGCGTTGCTGACGATCAGGATGAGGAAGGACAGCAGCACCGCCCCGACGTAGAAGGCGGGATAGAAGTCCGGGCCGCCTTTGTTCCAGACCATCCACATCAAAACCAGAAGCGGGTAATGGGCGCAGAAAATCCAGAAGCTCAAGCTGCCGGTATCTGCCAGACGCCTACCGGCACGGCTGCGAATGAGAAGGGAGGACGAGGCCCAAAGGCCCATCGCGCCAAACACGGCCAGCAGATTTCGTAGCAGGTTCAGTTCGAAGGTGAATTCTGGCCCTGTGAAGTAGAGGCCAGTTGCCAGCAGCGCCGCAGAAACAAGAACTGCCACGGTGATTTTAGCGGCGTGGGGATCGAGAGCCTTCAAATTCACTTTGTGCAATGCAAGCGCGATGCCGAGCGTGAAGCTGAACAGAATGGATTTCTTCTGTACGATGAAGAGTGTCAGATCAGGCCATGCCGTGACGATGAGAAGCATGGCAAGGGTCGGCAGAGCAAAGCGCTTAACGAAGAAGGCCAGCACCGGCGACAGAAGAATGCAAACGAATAGGTCGCGCAGGAAGTAGAGCGGCACATTCACGGGCAGTTCTTCCACAGCAGCGCCATGGCTGATCATTTCGCGCGGTGTCGCGTTCCAAAGATCGGGGAAGTAACCAATGCCGACATCGAAGAGCTGGATCAGAAGGACCGCTGCAAATAGCGCGCCGTTCCACAGCAGGAAAGGCAACAGCACCGTTCTAGCTTTGGATTTGACCGTGGCGGAATAGTCGAACGCCTGCATGCCGCGACGAAACAGCAGATAGCCGGAAATCGCGCTGAGGCAAGGCACGCCTATGCGAAACAGGGCATCGCCCAGAAACACGCGTATCCAGTCAAAGAAACCATAGACCCCGAGAAATGGGCTGGTTTCAGGATTGTGCGGCACATGTACGAAAACAATGCCGGATATCAAAACGATACGCATCAAATTGATGCGGGAAGATAGGTTCTGATCAAAAGTCACATCAGTTCCCCTTATTGGGCGGTGTCTCCCTCCACCGCGTTACAAACAGGACGAACGTAAGCCCGGGCCAGAGTCTCGGGTCGAGTTGAGGGTAAAATGTGGCAACGCGGGAAAAACGGCTCTCTAAATGTGAGGGGTAAATCTCTGGAGCGCTTTGGCTATCCTAAGGTGAATTTATGTAAGATATTGATTAAAATGGATATTAAATACATGCGTATGTTTGCATGTGCTCGGCATAAAGGCACGAAGCCATTTTTCTTTTGCTGCACTGCAAAAACAAATCACGGCACCCGTAACGAATTCGTGAGGTGAGGGGTCGCAAAGCTGCCGAATTGCGGCAAAAAAGTGGCCGCAGCTGCGATGGCGTTTCTTACGCCATCGCCTGCTTTGCTTTCCGATCCCGAACGAGGCCCAGAATTTTGCGCAAAAGCGCTCGCTCCGTCAGTAGAATCAGCACCGCATAAATCGCACCGCCAGCAATGGCCCCAACGAGAACCTGCATATAGGCGTGCGGCAGACTATCTGCGAAGACGTGCAATATGTATCGAACGGCAATCGCCATGATGAAGGATGCGATCATCGGGCGGCTGCTGACGTAGAGCCCTTTCAACAAAGGCGTTTCGCTGGCCTTGAACACCGCCCAGGAATAAAACACCAGCGTCACTCCGTTGACGATGCAGAGCCACACCATGGCATCGATCAGTGTGCCGTAAATTGCGGCGAGCCACACCGCACCGGTGGTGACGAGTGCGCGAATCGTTGCCGACCAGAAGAGCACGCGACCGTAGCCCGCGCCTTTCAGATAGGGAATGAAGGTGCTGCATGGGGTGAGGATGGCTTTGGAAAGCGCCAGCAATCCCAGCACTGGCCACGCATAGGCCCAGTTGGGTCCGAAAATCACCAACATCGCTGGCTCGGCAATGGCCCAGAGCCCGAACATCATGGGCGCCAGCAGCACGGTCAGCACCTGCGTGCTGAACATCAGCGCATCGCGGCGGCGCTGCTTGTCGTCCATCATGCGGCTGAAGGCGGGGAAGAGGACGCCCATGACGGCTGACAGCACCACCTGATTGGGAATGCTGGCAAACCGGTTCGATGCCGAATAGGCACCCGCATCGGCAAGGCCGAGATAACGGGCGATGATGACCATGGGCGACTGGAAGGTCACGAAATTCGCGATTTCCGATCCCATGAGACCGGAACTGAAACCCAGAAGTGGAATCAGCCGCTTTGGCTTCATGACGAAGCTGGGCTTATAGCGTGAGACGGCATAAAGCCCAACCAACCGAATCAGCGCCGCAGCAAAAAGCTGGATGATCAAAGCCCAGACGCCGTAGCCTGCAAAGGCCAGACCGACGGCGAGTATGGCGGCGGCGCTTTCCGAGGTCATACTCCAGATCGCGTCCTTGCTGAAATTCATCCGCCTTGCCAGCAGCGAATAGGCGACATCGCCTGCCAATTGCAGCGGAATGAGGAAGGCCATGATTCGCAGGAGATAGGCGCTTTCGACAGCGCCCAGCAGTCCCCCAAAAAACTCTGCCCCGAAATACAGTATCGCGGCCATGGTGCAGGAAATCGCCAGATTGGCCCAGAAGACGGTATGGATCGTGTCCATATCCTCTTCTTTTTCCACAATCAGTGCGGAAGTGAGGCCTGCACCTGCAATCATCGTCAAAAACTGCACGACGGTGAGCCCAACGGCCACAACACCGAATTCTTCGGGCGTCAGCAATCGCGCCAGAATTGGCACCGTGACAAACTTAAGCCCGAATGTGCCTGTTTTTGATAATACGCTCCAGCCGACATTCGCGGTAATCGTCTTGACGCTCGGAGCTGGGGGCATACGTGCATCCTATAATTTGGAGGCCAGCAAGTGGTGGGCTGGCGGGAGGTTTGCCACTCATCGGGGCCGCTCTTTAATCGGGCCCGACACTTCTTGATCAACACAAGGGGCGAAACAATGGCGAAATTTACAGTCGTTATTCCTTATTATCAAAAACAGCATGGCGTACTTGGTCGTGCATTGGCATCAGTTTTTTCCCAGACGCTTCAGGATTTCGATCTCGTCATCGTAGACGACGAGTCGCCCTATCCGATTGAAAAAGAAATAGACGAGCTGAGCGAAGAGCAACGAAATCGCATCAAAATCGTCAAGCAGGCAAATGGTGGACCGGGTGGTGCGCGCAACACCGGGCTGGATCATGTGCCTGCCGAAACATCCTATGTTGCCTTACTTGATTCGGATGACATCTGGACGCCGGACCATCTGAAGAATGCCGCCTATAGCCTCGAAACCTTCGGTGGGGAATGCTACTGGGCATCGATGCAGGCCAGCGACGAGTTCTACTACCACTTCGCCATTTCCGAACTGGAGAACAATGAAGGCGCCACGCGTCTGTCTGAATCTCCCAAGGTCATCGAACTGCCGGATCTTGCCAGCGTCATGCTGCGCAACTGGAGCTTCCTGCATCTTTCCTGCATGGTCATCGGCAGGCCCCTGTTCGAAAAGGTCCGTTTCGACCCGGCCTTGAGGCTTGCGGCAGAAGACGTTCTATTCTTCTGCGATTGCATTCTGGCTTCGAAACGCACGCTTCTGTGCGATGATGCCGGTGCCATGCGTGGCATGGGCGTCAATATTTTCCACAGCATCGACAATAGCTCGCCGGAATTTCTGCGTCAGCAGTTCAATACCTGGGTGGCGCTCGACACATTGCAGGGTCGTTTTTCCACTCGTCCGGCAGATGTGGCATCCATTGCTTCTTATAAAAACACGGCGCGCAAGCAGGCGCTGTGGAGCCAGGCCGGCAAATTGAAGCAGCGCAAAGCCCCGGAACTGGGTCTGCTGTTCAAATGGATGATGCGTGATCCTGCTATTTTGCGTGCAGCACTTGAATTGGGAACCGGCAAACTCGCCCGGCCGAAATGAGCCGCTGTAACCGATATTTTTTATTCAGGAGTAGTCCATGAAACCCTATCACTGGGAATCGCATCACGGCAATTTCGGCGATGACCTCAATCTTTGGCTTTGGGATTTCCTGCTGCCCGGTCTGCGTGATGTCCATCCGGATGTTCTGCTAGTCGGTGTCGGAACCGTTCTCAACGACGTTCTTTTCCCGCCGGAGCAGCGCAAGCTCATTATCGGTAGCGGTTACGGTTATGGCGCAGTGCCGGATATTTCCAACAAGGAACTCTGGGACATACGCTGCGTGCGTGGTGAGATGACAGCGGCCAAGCTTGGCCTGCCCTCGGAGATGGGCATTGTCGATCCGGCCGTTATGGTCACCGAAATGCCGGACTTCAAGAACCTGCCGAAGCTGCACAAGAAGACATTCGTGCCGCACTGGGAATCTGCCGAATTCGGCATGTGGGAGACCGTCTGCGAACCGGCTGGCCTGACCTATCTTGATCCGCGCGGCGAAGCCAAAGCCGTCATCAAGCACATCGCGCAATCGGAATTCATCGTTGCCGAATCGATGCATGGTGCGATCCTTGCCGATGCTTTCCGCGTGCCGTGGGTCGCCGTCAGCACATCGACCTCCATCAACAGCTTCAAATGGAGCGATTGGGCAGGCAGTGTCGGCGTGAAATATGAGCCGCGTTATGTGCCGGTTTCCACGCGCGCAGAGGCCGCCAAGAAGGGCTCGAAGTTCTGGGGAATGAGCTTCCCGCCACCACCGCCGCCAGAGATTGTTGAGAATCACACGTCGGAACCGTCACATGATGGCGAGTTGCTGGTGCGTCCGCATCAGGAGCAACGCTCTCTGCGCAAGCTGGCAAAGCAGGTTCTGGCTGCGCCTTCGACTCTTGCCCTTTGGCAGGCCAGCCGGGCTGAGCCACGGCTGAGCCCGGACGGTCGTCTGGAAGAGCGAAAAGAACGTTTTCAGGCCGTTCTTGAATCGATCAAGAGAGATTATTTCTAACGCAATAAACGCCGCTCATCTCACGGGTTGAGCGGCGTTGCTCTCAGCAGATAACGGATATCCGCAACCTGTTGCGGCTTCTTGCGATACCGCGCCGTCTTATCAAGCCATATGCCCTGAGCAATCGCTGGAACAGCAGGCAGTCGCTTCAACGCGTGCGTCATCGCGCCACCGAGACCGGCTTTCGACTTTGCATCCAGGAAATCACGCAGTTCGAATTTCTCGCGAATGTGACGCTCGTGTTCTTGCAGAATGGCGGTTTCCCGCGGTGTCAGGGAATAGGTCGCAAGAATTTTGCGGTCTGCTTCATAGAGCTGGCCCAAATCTTCGGTGCGGTGGCGACCGCTCAGGGAGTCACCACGAACAATGGCGCCATAACCGCAATTGCGGATGACCTTGTATCGCGCGCCGCAGGCCAGCGCCCGCACATAAAGCTCGTAATCCTCGCCAAGGCGCAAGGCCTCGTCATAGCGCAGGCCATGATTGTCGAGAAAGGCGCGTCTGATGACAGGCTTCAGAAAGCCGGTCTCGCCCCGCTCCACGCCACGTTTGGAAATATTGCCTTCAACGAATTCCGCCAGTTGAAGAAAATGCTCTTCCGGCGCAAACCGGGTCGGCACCATGGAGGATGCGCCAGATACCGATTGCTGAATGAAGGCGATGTTATCAGCGACCAGATCCCAATCGTCACTTTCCAGCATGGCGGCGAAGCGCCCGCGGAAAAAGAAATCATCGGCATCCAGAATGGCGATGAGGGGAGCTGTCGATATGGAAATGGCGTGATTACGCGCCGCCGACGGGCCACGATTGACCTCGAAACGCTCGACTTTCAAACGTCCGGTGCCATCATCGAAGGATTGCGCCACCGCTGCCGTCGCATCCGTCGATCCGTCATCGATGACCACGACTTCGCTGACTTCCGGCTCCACAAGTGCGGAGACGATGGCGGTTGCGATGGTATCGGACGCGTTTTTCGCAGCGATAATGACGCAAATGGATTGCAAGTCCGGGGTCATGCCTACTCCCTGCTTTGTTACATCGACTTTTTCGACGCAGAAAATGTCAGAGATAAGGAAGAGGCAAGATTATTTCGCACCTGCGAAATATGGCATGCGGAAAGCAGTGGCTCTTAAAAATCACTCAGCTTGGCGCTGTGGGCGACGGGCGTCAGGGTTTCCGAAACGGATTTTTCAGGTGCCGCAGGAATATCTTTCTGGAATGCGAGCGCATCGCGCATCTGTTTCTTCTCGCGCGCGACGAGTACGAGAATGCCGATGAAATACCCGACCTGAATGATGACGAGACAGAGCAGCGTCTGGAGAAGCGTGGTGTAGAAAGAGCCATGGATAAAATATGTCGCAACCGCAAACACCAGCAAAGCGCATATCATGCTGACGAAAACGCGCGGGGCGTACATATCTTTCTCCTCCGCTTAGGCATTCTCTCACAAAGGAGAAATGCGTTTTAATAGGCTTCTTTTGAGTGGAATATATTATGAAACGGATGTCGTTTCAACACAGTTATACTTCCCTTACCGCGCGTACCATGAAATTTCGGTAATCTTTAATGGTAAAATTTACGCAAATTTTCAGTATTTTCACGGATGCGTGAGGGATTATGACGCATGTTGATCAGTCTCTATGGTTGACGAGGCATTAATACTGCGCCTCCATCATGCTGATCTTCACTCGCCCACCCACGCACAGAAAGAGATTTCTGCCGTAGCAGCCACGATGATCCTGCTTCTGTAGACTTCGTTAACCATGTCACCGGTAAAGATAAGGCGTTGATTCCCCAAGCTGTAAGGTGTGCGTGTGACAGAGCGTTCAGAAGTAATTGCGTTTCCCGCCAAAAATCGCGTCGCTGATATAAAGCGGTGCGTTCAGATGCTTGAAGTGCTTCACGGAGAAGAAGCCAACCGCTTCTGGCGGGATGAGTGCCGGGCGCTTGCCGCGCATCTCCTCAATCTCGGTTACGACGATTCTGCCATGCGTCAGGAAGTCCTGGAATTCCAGAATGTGGTTCAGGCCGAACTCTGGGCCGGTTGCCAGCAGGACGAGCCTGCGCGCCGCGAAGGCTATTGATATAAGACATTGTAGTAGGTGATGGGGCAGCGCCTGCTGCCGTCCCTGCTATTTGTGGGCCAGCCGCTTGGCGGGTGCGCCGACCGAATTTCGAACGATGAGATCCGGTGTCAGCAAAATTTCCGGCTGCTCCGGCTGCTGACCTCCCAAGAGATCGAGCAGCAGCGCCATGGCGTGTTTGCCGATGGATGTTCTGGGCTGGCGGATTGTCGTCAGCGCGGGCGACATGAAAACTGCCTGAGGCACGTCGTCAAAACCTGTGACCGAAAAATCGCGCGGAATATCGTAGCCTCGGGCGGTGAGACCGATCATCACGCCGATGGCTGTCTGATCGTTCACGCACATGAAGGCCGTCGGCAAAGTATCGCGCATGAACAGCTGCTCGATGGCGAGGCGCCCGCTCTCCAGCGTGCCATCCCCTTCGATGATCATGCCGGGAATCGGCTTTAGCCCCGCAGCCATCATGCCGTCATCGAAACCCTTTCTCCGCCGATTATAGGCAAGGCGAACGCGGGAATCGCCGATGAAGGCGATACGCTCGTGACCTTCCGCAATCAGCATATCCACGATCTTGCGCGCGCCAGCGATATCATCCACGCCGACATAGGGAATGCCGCCATTATAAATCGGCTCAAAAACGCCGACACTTGGCGGTAGCTGTGCGGTCATCGCCTGATGCCCAAATGGCAGGATGCCGGTGAAAAGAATCAGCCCCGCCGCCTGGTTTGAATTGAGGAACTTCAGATATTCCAACCCGCGCTGCGCATCGTTCTGCGTATGGCCGATCAGAATGCCATAGCCATGCGCGCGCGCTTCGTTCTCCAGGCCAACGAGAATGTTAGAGAAATTCGGGTCGCCAATATCAGGCGCGACCACGAGAATCATGTTGGAGCGACCGAGCCGGAGGCTGCGTGCCATGGCATTCGTGGTGTAGCCAGTGACGGCAATGGCCTGATTGACCTTCAGCCGCGTGGAATTCGCCACCTTTTCCGGTGTGTGGATGGCGCGCGACACCGTCGCGATGGAAACCTCCGCAATCCGGGCAACGTCTTCGATTGTAGCAGATGAGGGAATGGACAATGAGGGCCTCGGATATATGCGCGACCGGACACTACACAGACTTGCCGATCCGTCAAACAGGATCAACCAAATGTGTTGATTGTGCGCAATGTAAACCTTTACATAGGTAGTGTAAAGGTTTACATAAGCCCCAGACGTAGGGAGACGTCTGGAGGACATCATGGATACGGACATTGCTGATGGCGGCGGCACAGTGCTGTCTGCTCGGCGTATTTCAAAATCGTTCAACGGCGTGCAAGTGCTGTTCAGCGTCAATTTTGACCTGAAGCCGGGTGAAATTCACGCGCTGATGGGTGAGAATGGCGCGGGCAAATCCACACTTGTCAAAGTCCTGTCTGGTTTCGAACAACCCAGCACCGGCGAAATCCTCCTTGATGGCAAGCCAGTAAAGCTGCCGCCGAATGGCGCAGCGGAAGCGCTTGGCATTGTCATCATTCATCAGGAATTCAACCTCGCGGAACATCTGACCGTTACGGAGAGCCTGTTTCTTGGCCGGGAAGTGACGAATTTCGGTGTGCTGAACCGCAAGGCGATGCGCGCGGAGACGCGCCGCGTTCTCGATCAGCTCGGCTGTCACGTCGATGAAAATGCCATGATCGGGTCACTCTCCATTGCGGAAAAGCAGATGGTGGAAATCGCCAAGGCCATCAGCCGCGATGCCCGGATCGTTTTCATGGATGAGCCGACAGCGGTTCTGTCGCGCGAAGAAACCAATTATCTGTTTCAGCAGGTCCGCAAGTTACGCGACAAGGGCACGAGTTTCGTCTTTGTGTCGCACAAGCTGGACGAGGTGATGGAGCTGACGGATCGCGTGACCGTCTTGCGCGATGGCCACTGGGTTAAGACGGCGCCGACCTCGATGCTGGATGGTGAAGCCATTGCACAGCTGATGGTCGGACGCGAGCTTTCCAGCCTGTACCCGGCCAAGCGTGAACCCGATGTCGATGAGAAAGTCGTTCTCAGCGTCAAAGGTGTGTCCACCCGCTATGTTCAGGAGGCGACTTTCGATCTTCGCAAAGGCGAAATCATTGGGTTTTCCGGGCTTATCGGTTCCGGTCGTACGGAGCTTGCCG
Organism: Agrobacterium vacciniicorymbosi; assembly: GCF_040427045.1. Lineage (NCBI taxonomy): Bacteria > Pseudomonadati > Pseudomonadota > Alphaproteobacteria > Hyphomicrobiales > Rhizobiaceae > Agrobacterium > Agrobacterium vacciniicorymbosi. The sequence goes on along the minus strand of NZ_JBETMF010000003.1, from coordinate 236,735 downwards.
AAGCGATTGTTGGGTTGCGCGCACGCTCTTCGGGCGAAGTCCATGTGAATGGGCAACTCTTGCCGCCGCATGATCTGCACGCGTCGATCGATGCCGGGCTTGCCTATATGACGAAGGACCGCAAATCCAAAGGCTTGCTTCTGGGCGCCGGAATGGGTCTGAACCTGACGCTGCAATCCTTGGAGCGGCACGGAAAATTCGGCTATCTCAGCGCCTCCAGTGAAGCCAAATCGCTGGAAAGAGCGCGCCGTCGTTTCGATATCCGCGTGCGGGATGGCAGTGTCGTTGTCGGGCGCATGTCCGGGGGCAACCAGCAAAAGCTGCTACTGGCGAAGGTCATGGAGACGGAGCCTAAAATCATCATCATCGATGAACCGACGCGCGGCATCGATGTCGGCACCAAGCAGCAAATCTATCATTTCATTTCCGCTTTGGCGCGGGACGGCCACTCGGTCATCGTCGTCTCGTCGGAAATGCAGGAAGTCATCGGGCTTTGCACCCGCGTGGCGGTTATGCGCGAAGGGCGCATGGTCGGCATGCTGGAAGGCGACGAAATCAACGAACGGGAAATCATGCGCTATGCGGCAGGGCTAAAAACAAAGTCAGCAGCGTAGCGACGGCCAATGGCCGATATGACAGGGCGGGAGGTCTGTTTTGGGTATGAGTGTCAGTGAAGACAGCAAGGAAAAAAGACCGGGGCGGTCGCTTCGCGATATAGATCTGCGTGCGGTCGCGCCCTTCGTCGCTCTGCTTTTATTGTTGATCGTCGGGGCGATGGTCAATCCGAACTTCATCAGCATCAACAATCTGGCCAATGTGGCAACGCGTAGCGCCTTCATCGCCATTATTGCGGTCGGTGCCACCTTCGTCATTTCCGCCGGTGATCTCGATCTGTCGGTCGGCTCGATGGTGGCCTTTGTGGCCAGCCTCATGATCTTGCTTATGAATTCCGGTGTGGTTGCCGATCCGGCATCGATGCTGGTGCTTGCCGTGGTCTTCACACTCGTTGCCGGTGCGCTCTGCGGCCTTGCCAACGGCTTGATCACCACGGTCGGCAAGATCGAACCCTTCATCGCCACGCTCGGCACGATGGGCGTCTATCGCGGCCTGACGACATGGCTTTCACAGGGTGGCGCGATCACGCTGCGCGAGCCGCAGCTGCAATCCATGTATCGCCCGGTTTATTTCGGATCGTTCCTTGGCGTGCCGATCCCTATCCTGGTCATTCTGGCCGTTACCGCAATCGCTGCCTTCATTCTTTATCGCACCCGCTATGGTCGCCATGTCACTGCAGTTGGTTCGAACCGGGATGTCGCCAAATATTCGGGCGTTGCCGTCAACCGTGTCCGTACCGTAGCCTTTGTCATTCAGGGGCTTTGCGTTGCCATTGCCGTACTTCTGTACGTGCCGCGTCTGGGCTCGACATCTGCCACGACGGGCATGATGTGGGAGTTGCAGGCCATCACCGCCGTCGTGGTGGGTGGAACGGCGCTGAAGGGCGGAGCAGGGCGTGTGTGGGGCACGATTTGCGGCGCCTTCATTCTCGAACTGGTCGGCAACATCATGCTGCTGTCCAACTTCATCAGCGAATATCTGATCGGTGCAATTCAGGGCGCAATCATCATCATCGCCATGCTGGTCCAGCGCTCTCTGATGCGCAGATCATAAAGAGTTACCGGGTCAACAGGTCGCCCGGGTCCAAGAAATCGAGACCTATCTATGTGGGAGGAACACACATGCGGAAAAGACTGTTGGGAATGGCTGTGGCGCTGGTTGCGCTATCGGGGGCAGTGCAGGCACAGGATAAGAAGGTGACGATTGGCGTCTCGATCCCTGCGGCGGATCACGGCTGGACGTCTGGTGTGGTTTACCATGCAGAGCGCGTGGCAAAGCTGTTGATGCAGGAACATCCCGGCCTCAACGTCATCGTCAAGACATCGCCGGATGCGGCAACGCAGGCGAATGCCGTTCAGGACTTGGAAACACAGGGCATCGACGCGCTCGTCATTCTGCCGTCTGACCCGGATCCGCTGGTCAACGCCATCAAGGAAGTGAAGGCCAACGGCAAGTTCGTTGCGCTTGTCGACCGCGCGCCAAGCGTCAATGACGATACGGTTCGCGACCTTTACGTCGCTGGCAACAACCCGGCGCTGGGCGAAGTCGCCGGTAAATACATTGCTGAGAAGACACCCGATGCCGAAGTGGTCATCATTCGCGGTCTGCCGATCCCCATCGATCAGCAGCGTCAGGATGGTTTCGATAAGGGTATTGCCGGTTCCAAGGTCAAGGTTCTGGACCGTCAGTTCGGCAACTGGAACCGCGACGATGCCTTCAAGGTCATGCAGGATTATCTGACGAAATATCCGAAGATCGATGTCGTCTGGTGCCAGGATGACGACATGGCCGTTGGCGTTCTTCAGGCCATCGAGCAGGCCAAGCGCACCGACATTAAATATGTCGTTGCCGGTGCCGGTTCGAAGGACATGATCAAGAAGGTCATGGATGGCGACAAGATGATCCCTGTCGATGTCCTCTATCCGCCAGCAATGGTGGCCACCGCCATGCAGTTGACCGCCGCCAATTTCTACGATCAGGTTCCCGTGCGCGGCACCTACATTCTGGATGCAACGCTGGTGACCAAGGACAACGCCAAGGACTTCTACTTCCCAGATTCGCCGTTCTGATTTTTAAGACGGATATCAGAGGCCCGTTCGGAAGAGCGGGCCTTTTTCTTTTTATGCGATCAGCCGAAACGGCTGGCGCGGAAGGGATCGACGGAAATGGGGGTTTCAGCACCGCTGACCAGTTCGGTGACCAGCCTTGCGGTAGCCGCTGATTGTGTCAGCCCCAGATGTCCGTGGCCGAAGGCATAGATGACCGTATTGCTGGCGCGTGAGGGACCGATAACCGGCAGGCAGTCCGGCATGGAGGGTCGGAAGCCCATCCATTGTTTTCCATCTTCCGTTTTCAGACCCGGCAGAAATTGGCTCGCCTTTTTAAGAAGGGCTTCTGACCGACGGAAGTTGGGAGGCAGATCGAGACCGCCAAGTTCCACGGCACCGCCCACGCGAATACCCGATGAGAGCGGCGTTACGACGAAGGCGTGGTCGTTGAAATAAAGCTGCCGTGTCAGATCGAAAGAACCTGCGGGAAGCGTGGTGTTATATCCCCGTTCGGTTTCCAGAGGCACGATGTTGCCGAGAGATGCGGCAAGCGTTTTTGACCATGCACCACAGGCAATCACTACCTTGTCGGCATCGATTTTCTCGCCGGTTTTTAGGGAAACGATGGTGCTTTCACCAACCGTCTCTACGCGCACCGCTTCACCCTTGCGCAATGTCGCGCCACGCGCGATGACGAGGTCAGCAATCGCTCTCGTGAATTCGTAAGGGTCTGCGACCTGAAGGCCACCGGGCGTGAACATGGCATGCTGGAAACGGGGCGCGAGGCCGGGCTGAAGCTGTTCTATCTCGGCTCTTCCGACACGCGAGACGGTTACTCCGGCCCGCTCTTTTTCGTCCCAGTCCCGTCGTGCGGCATCGAAGCTGGCCCTCGTGTCATACAGGTCCAGCGTTCCGGTATTAGAGATGTGGTGCGCGAGTTCCGGCATTGCCGCGACCGTCTGCATCTCACTGGCGGCAAGACGCATCATGGCGATCTGGACATTGAGGCCGTGCTGAAACCGACGCGGCGAACTGGCTTTCCAGAATTGCCACAGCCACGGTGCGATCTTGAGCGCGTAAGCGGGCGGAACGCTGAGCGGGCCGAGGGGATCAATCAGCCAGCGCGGCGCCTTTTTCATCACGCCGGGTGCTGGAATGGGAATGATTTCTGGAAAGGCTAAAATGCCCGCATTGCCAGCGCTAGCCCCCCGGGCAAGCTCGCCGCGCTCGAGAAGTGCGACGGTTTTACCAGCATTTTGAAGGTAAAGAGCTGTCATCACGCCGATAATGCCAGTTCCGATCACCAGCACTTCGCATTTTTCTGAAGCGTTCATCCAAATCATCCCGAAAATCGATGCACACCGATTACACGGTTAAATGCAAACTGTCGACAAGGTGGCTGCGGTCTTACTTTTCGATATTGGATGGCTTGACCAGCGCGTAGTTGAAGCGCAAAGCCTTGTCTTTGACAGGATAGTATAGAGGCACATCCAGAATTGATGTCTGTAACCCTTTAACATCAGCGTTCAACTGTCCTTCGAGCCACTGCGTCAGGGCTGGAGCGCCAGCGTCATTGCCCGTCCAGACGAAAAGAGCCGGATGCTCATCGGAAATCGTAAACGGCGGATCGTAATCGTCATATATGGTCGTTGCGACCGGCACGTCCGGGAAAATGAAGCGTAGATTTCCGCCCGCTGGCCAATTCGGTGTCACGATAACAGAGGGAGAAATGCCCTCCTTCTCAACCACATGCTGACGAAATGCTTGCCAGTCGTAATTCGAGCTGGACGTCTTTCCGAGTAACGCCATGACCGGCTGCGACAGCAGCAGAGCGACGGGCACGAGGACCAGCATGATCAGGGGGATTGGCAGGAAGCGGACGAGAAAACGGTCAACGTCCGCAAGGTGCTGCTCCAAAACCAGCGCGGCGAGAATGGGGAATGGCAACAGCAACGGCAGCAGCCACCTGTCTCGCAATTCCGTCATGGTCGTCATCAGAATGACGAGCGTCATCAGGACCGAAACCGCAATGAAATAATGCAGGAAGAAACGTAGCCACGGGCTGGATGGCGTTTTTGATTTCCAGATTTGGCCTCGCGCAGACAGGGCAAGAAAAACGGATGGGATCGCGAAAATGATCAGTGAACCAGCGACGAAACGGCCCAGCCCGCGTGCCACCTGAAGGAAGCGGTTTTCCGGGGCATCTTCTGCCATCCGCTTCAGCGTCACCTCGGAGGCGAAGCCGAGATTGTCGATCAGCCAGAACACATGCGGCAGGAAAACGATGACGCTGACGAGGATCGTCAAAAGGAAACGTCGGTCGAAAACTCGCGCGCGTCCCTGCGGGTGGAGCAAGACGGCGAACAGCACGGCTGGGAGCGCGAGTGCGAAATTGTATTTCGACAGCATGCCTAGGCCAGCGACGAGGCCCACCAGAATATAGCCCATGACTGTCGGACGCTGGATCAGCCGGACGCTGGTATAAAGCAGCAAAGCGAATGTCAGCATTAGCATGGCGGTGTGGGTAAGATCCCGCTGCGCCTGCCAGAAGACCTGTGGGATGGTGAAAAGCGCCATCGTTGCGATAACGACGAAGCGCTTGTTCTCCAGCACCAGTTCAGCCGTTTTCGCAAAAACGGCAAATGTCAGGAACAGAATGAAATTCTTGGCCAGCGCAAGCGTCGCCATCGACGTGCCGAACACGGCAAACACCGCCTGCTGGTACCAGTTGTAAAGCGGCGGCTGGGCGTCATAACCCAGAGCCAGCCACTGGGAGAAGAGAATCTGCTGAGCTTCATCAATGCGCAGCGCGGGCGGCACGAGTTGACGCACGATGGTCTGGATCAGAAAATATGCGCCGAATAGCACAATAACGGCGTTCGGGTTTTCCGTGAGGCATATAGTAAGCCTCTTGAACAACCCCACGTTTTTCACATTTATCGGCTTTTCAGCCGTGTGCCCCGTAATATCCATGCCCGGTCCGTCTTGCTGCCAAGCGGCAGAATCCCTCACCCATCCCGTAATGGCGGTGACAGAACCGAACTATGTGGCCGAAGCATGAAGTTAGCCCCATGTTTTTTGACATGAGGCCATTTGTTCTGTGGATAGTTTCGCAAGCCAGAAAGACGCCCCATTCAGGGGCGTCGTTTCGTCAGTAACCGGCGTTATAAGCCGCGATAGCCGCCATGTTGACGATATCGCTGTCTTTGGCACCCATGGACGTGATCTGGACCGATTTGTCGAGGCCGACGAGGAGCGGGCCGATGACGGTGGCGCCGCCCAATTCCTGCAACATCTTTGTCGAAATCGATGCCGAGTGAATGGCAGGCATGACCAGAACATTGGCCGCACCAGAGAGTCGCGTAAACGGATACTGGCTCTGCATCTTCTGATGATTGAGAGCAACATCCGCTGCCATCTCGCCATCTACCTCGAAATTCACGTTTCTCTTGTCGAGAATACGCACGGCTTCGCGAACCTTGTCGGAACGCTCACCCACGGGATGACCGAAGGTGGAGTAGGCAAGCATGGCGACACGCGGCTCGTAACCAAAGCGGCGCGCAAGGCCTGCTGCTTCCACGGCGATATCGGCAAGGTCTTCGGCAGAAGGCATGTCGTGAACCGCAGTGTCGGCCACGAAGACGGTGCGGTTGCGCGAAACGACCAGCGAAACGCCGATGACGCGATGTCCCGGTTTGGTGTTGATGCAGCGGCGAATATCTTCCAGCGCTGTGGAGTAGTTACGCGTCGTGCCGGTTACCACCGCATCCGCATCACCAAGCGCCACCATGCAGGCGGCAAAGTGGTTGCGGTCGTTGTGAACGAGACGCTGCACGTCGCGCAGCAGGAAACCCTGGCGTTGCAGGCGCGCATAGAGGTAGTCGATATAGGCATCGACGCGCTCAGACAGGCGGGCATTGGTAATCTTGATATTCGGGCGGTCGAGATCGATGCCCGCACGCTCCGCATTGGCGCGGATGATATCGTCACGACCGAGCAGGATTGCGGTGCCAAGGCCCTGCGATGTGAAGGAGATGGCCGCGCGCATGACCTGTTCTTCTTCCGCCTCGGCAAAAACGACGCGCTTGGGGGAACGGCGCACACGCTCGTAGAGGCGCTGCGTTGTCGATGCCATTGGGTCGCGGCGGGCGGAAAGCTCGCGGGCATAAGCTTCGAGATCGCCCAACTCGCGGCGCGCTACGCCGGTTTCCATGGCGGCCTTGGCAACGGCAACCGGAACTGCCGAAATCAGACGCGGATCGAATGGTACCGGAATAATGTATTGTGGCCCAAAGCGCGGACGCACGCCCTGATAGGCGGCGGCAACATCGTCAGGGACGTCTTCGCGGGCTAGATCAGCCAGCGCCTTGGCAGCAGCGATTTTCATCGCATCATTGATCTGGCTGGCGCGCACATCCAGCGCACCGCGGAAGATGTAAGGAAAGCCGAGGACGTTGTTGACCTGGTTCGGATAGTCGGAGCGACCGGTTGCCATAATGGCGTCATCACGAATGCGTGCAACTTCTTCCGGGGTGATTTCCGGGTCAGGGTTGGCCATGGCAAAAATGATCGGCCGTGGCGCCATGGAGCGGATCATGTCTTCGGTGAAGGCGCCCTTCTGGGAAAGGCCGAACACCACATCCGCACCCTTCATGGCTTCTGCCAGCGTGCGGTTATCGGTCTTTGCGGCGTGGGCGGATTTCCACTGGTTCATCCCCTCGCTACGGCCCTGATAGATAACGCCCTTGGTGTCGCACAGTGTGATGTTGGCAGGGTTAAAGCCCATGGCCTTGATCAGGTCCATACAGGCGATGGCTGCGGCACCAGCACCGTTGCAGACGAGCTTTGTGGTGTTGAAATCACGGCCCGTCAGGGCAATGGCATTGATGAGGCCAGCGGCAGCGATGATGGCGGTGCCATGCTGGTCGTCATGGAAAACCGGAATATCCATGATCTCGCGCAGGCGGCTCTCGATGATGAAACATTCCGGGGCCTTGATGTCTTCAAGGTTGATGCCACCGAATGATGGACCGAGATAACGCACGCAGTTGATGAACTCGTCCGCATCCTCAGTGTCAACTTCCAGATCGATGGAATCCACATCTGCGAAGCGCTTGAACAGAACGGACTTGCCTTCCATCACTGGCTTTGAGGCGAGAGCGCCAAGATTGCCAAGACCGAGAATGGCCGTTCCGTTGGAAATGACGGCGACCATGTTGCCACGGGTGGTGTAGTCGTAAGCCGTATCCGGGTTTTCAGCGATTGCCTTGACCGGCACGGCGACGCCGGGGGAATAGGCCAGCGAAAGGTCGCGCTGCGTGGCCATGGGCTTGGTCGGCGTGATTTCCAGCTTGCCGGGTCTGCCCTGAGAGTGAAAGTCCAGTGCTTCCTGATCTGTCACAGACGTTTTGCCGCTCGTGGATTTCGCTTTGTCTGACATGGCCCCCACCTTTTCTCGTGAATTACAAAATGGTGGTCGTTGTTATTGTATTTTCCATGAGGCTGCCAGCACTGAGTGCCATAAGCGGCGATAAATCGAAACATACATAGGGTAGGCGAACGCTTCAATCGATTAGCTGGTCTCAAAATTTCGGAACCGCAACCCGGTATGGTCGTTGGTGAACTGGCTGGGTCGGGCGCAATCGGTAAATCGATGCAGGAAATGGTTGCGATCTTCGCACTACACGACCTTGGCATTCGTGTTCACACATGTTTTGCTGGCAGCCGTTAAAGAGTGATGAGTTTGAATTGGAAAGGTAGTTTCAGTGAACGGACAAATTCGGAAGATTATCCCGGTACTTCTGGCAGGCGGAGCGGGATCGAGATTGTGGCCGGTATCACGCGATCAATTGCCCAAACAGTTTCAGCCGCTCGTCGGACATCTTTCCACCTATCAGCAGACATTGCAGCGCGTGAGCGACAAGTCGCTTTACGATGAGCCGCTGGTCATAACCAATGAAGACTTCCGCTTCTTTGCCCGCAGGCAGGCCGAGGAAATCGAACTCTCTGCGACGGTCGTACTCGAGCCCGCCCGCCGTGATAGCGCAGCCGCCATGGCCGCCGCTGCCGTGCTGGCCGAACGCCGGGAGCCGGGATCGCTGGTTCTGGCGCTCGCAGCCGACCATGTGGTGCTGGACAACGACAAGTTTTCGGATGCCGTCAGGCTCGGTGCAGAAGCGGCGGAAGAGGGCAATATCGTTGTCTTCGGTCTCACGCCGACGGAACCCAGAATCTCCTACGGCTATATCAACCCGGGCGAGCCCATCAACGGGAATGAAGACCTGTGTGTGGTCGAAGCCTTCGTGGAAAAGCCGGATGAGGAGACGGCCATTTCTTATGTGGAAAAAGGCTATCTCTGGAATTCCGGCAACTTTCTCTTCCGCTCAGATGTGATGATCGCCGAACTGAAAGCCTATGTCCCTGACATTCTCGACGCCGTCACCCGCTCGGTGGATGAGCATGAGAACGATCTTGGCTTCGTTCGATTGCATAAGGAAAGCTTCGAGGAGTCGCCGAAGAATTCCATCGATTATGCGGTCATTGAAAACACCAAGCGCATGGCGGTGGTCCGAGGCCATTTTCGCTGGTCGGATATCGGCAGTTGGGATGCGATCTGGGAGATTGCCGACAAGCAGGAGAATGGCAATGCGGTCGAGGGCCAAGGCATTTTCGTTGATTCAGAAGGGTGCCTCATCCATTCGAGCAGCATTCTAACGACGGTTGTTGGTGCCAAGGATTTGGTCGTGGTGGCGACGAAAGACGCCGTTCTCGTGACGCCGAAAGACCGGGTGCAGAGTGTCAAAGGTCTTGTCGAGTCTTTGAAAGACAGCGATCATGTGCGCAAGACGGAAATCCATCGACGCGCCTATCGCCCGTGGGGCCACATCGAGCAGACCGATTCCGGCCCGCGTTACCGCGTCAGCCACCTGAAGGTGGAGCCGGGTCACAGAATATCTTTGCAGCAGCATTATCACCGCTCCGAACACTGGATCATCGTGCGCGGCACGGCGACGGTGACCATCGGTGAAGAGACGCGCCTGCTGACGGAAAACGAGTCGATCTACATCCCACTCGGCAAGCCGCACCGCCTTGCCAATGACGGCCAGATTCCGCTGGAACTCATCGAGATCCAGACAGGCTCGTATTTCGGTGAGGATGACATCAGACGCTTGCAGGATGATTACAAGCGCGAGTGATATGTTTTGCTGTCAGGGTCTTATTGTTTCAGACCCTGACATTTGCCGCAGATGCAGTCTGGTGGCTACATTTCCTGATTGTCAGGCCACGAGTTTTTCACCGCTCAGGTGGCGTTCCAGAAATGGCAGGCTGTCCTGCCCCCAGTAAAGCTCGCCCTCGTAGCGGAATGTCGGCAGTCCGAACACGCCGGCATCTTTGGCGGTGTGGTAGTTCGCCGCCCATTGTGCTTTGACGTCGCTTGCAATTGCGTGTTCAGCCAGTTCTTTTCCATTCAGACCGACAGCATCGGCAATGGCGATGTGAACCTCCGGATTGCCGATATCGCGTCCTTCGCTCCAGGATGCGTGTTGAAGGGCAGAAGCCAGTGCCGCCCAGTCCTCGCCTCTCAAGGCTGCGGCGATGACGAGATAACCTGCCGGTGTCGGGTCTGAAAGCGCAGCGCGATTGTCGAAGTTCAGCACTTTGCCACGAAGTGCGGCCCAACGCTTGAGATCCTTGGTCCAGTAGGCGCGGCGCGCATCCGGGCGGTTACGGGAATAAATCCCGCCATTTTCTTCAATCAGTGGAATGACGTAGGGCTTGATCTCGACATCGAAACGCTCTGCAAGATCGCGAAAGGCATCAAAGCCGATGTAGGCCCAGGGCGAGCCGATGCCGAAAAAATAGTCGATGGTTTTCGTCATTGATGTGTCCTGAATTATAATGCGGCGAGTTTTTAGGCCGGTTCTTGGAAAGCAGCTTTCGGGAAAACATCTGCAATATCGATGGAGCCCGGTGCCGATCCTGACCGGGCCAAGCTGGCTGCCGCCTGCTGGATTGCCCTGTTGAACGGCGTTTCGATGCCATGCAGGCGCCCGAGCCTGACGATTTCACCATTGAGGTAATCCACCTCGCTGGAGCTTCCGCGGCTGAAGCTCTGCCAGGTCGATTGCTGGCCGCGTTTTACACCGCTGTTGTCGGCAATACGCCAGCCGTCCAGACTTATCTTCCGCTCAGTGGCTTGCGCGGGGTCGAAACCGGCGGCCTTCAGCACGCGCGCCGCTTCCTGGCTGAGATCGTCACCCGCCTGTTGCAGTTGCTCCGGTGTCCCGGCAAAAAGCTCCACCGCATTGCGCACATTGTGAAGCAGCTTCGCCGCTTTCCAGCGACGGATGTCATCGCGTGGTTCGGCCAGATAGTTGGCTGCTTTCAGATCAGCCGTGATCTGATCGGCAATGGCATCCCTTCCGCTTGGATATCGGCCAAGCGTGAGCGCACCAACCTGCGGATCGCCCGCGACCGATACTTTTCCCGTTTCCACGAAGAGCGCAGGCGTGAGAATGCTGGCCGCATAGACATTCTGAAATCGTCTGAGCGTAATGTCTTCCGAGGAAAGCCCGTTCTGGAACGTCACGATGGGCAGGTCGGAGGAGGTTTCGGTGGTGCTGTCTCCAAGCGGAAGTTCCGCCCAGTCCCGGGTTGCCTCTTCCACATCCTGCGTTTTGACGGTCAATAGAAGTATGTCGCTTTTGCGCAGTCCCGGCGGTTCGCTGACATCGAACGCATTGAGGCGAATGGTCTGCGTGCCGCTTGGGCGGCGATATTCCAGGCCATGTTCCTGAATATGCTTGATCTGACGGCCCCTGCCAACCAGCGCATAGTCGATGCCCGCCTGCTGAAATTCAGCGGCAAGGCTTGCTCCCACGGCGCCCGCCCCGATGATGATGTAACGCGTCATGCCTGTCCCTCTTGAACCTTCAGCCAGCTTTGCGGATCGGGTCTGAGCTAATGGTTTCCGCCCGGGGATTCAATGTCGCTGGCGTCGGTGCTGGCGCTCCCCGTTGCAGGGCAGCGCGGCCTAGCATGGCCACGGACGTATCTTCCTGAGGTGCGTGCACTAAAACCGACTGAATGTCGCGGAAGTTCCGCTCCAGACCAAGATCGGCACCAAGACCCGGATTGCCGAGTGCGCCGACTGCGATCTGCACGGCTTCTTTTAACTGCCGTCCGGCCAGCAGACGTGCCCGGATCATTTGTTCACCGTCCGCCAACCCATGGTTCAGGCCATCGAAAATGATCTGGCGCGCGCCGGAAACGAGAAGATCGATCTCGCCGGCCAGATTGATAAAGCGCTCCGTGCGGGCAACGGGATAGCCGAGATTGGCCGGTACACGCTCATGTGCAAATCGGATGAAATTGTCTCGCGCCGCCTCTGCCACGCCGAGATAAATGGCGGTCAGCGCAAGTGTCATACCGGCATGGGCGAGATTGTCCTGCGTGCCCGATGAGATATCGGTGAGATCGATGACGTCTTCATGCGGGATTTCAACCGCATCGAATTCGACATCATGCGAGCCGCTGGCGCGCATGCCAAGGCTGTTCCAGTTCTGGATAATGTTGATGCCCCGGCTGTCGGCAGGAACGACGAAGGTGCCGACGCGCTGTGGCGTTTCGTCCGTGGTCGCCCAAACCAGAAAGTATGTCAGGCCGAGCGCGCCGGTCACGAAGCGCTTGCGCCCGCTGATCGACCATCCATTGCCTGTTCGCCGCGCAAGTGTCGAAGGCAGGCCGCCACGGGCAGGGGAGCCGAGTTCCGGCTCCACGCGGGCGGCGTTGAGCAGCACGGGACGCGTTTTCGTTTCCTCGAGAATGCGGCGATAGAGTGCCTGTGGCCAGCGGTTGCGGCTGGCTTCACCGAGATGGGTGTATAGCGTCATTGCAGTGATAAGTGCCACCGAGGGATCACCGCGACCCAATGCCGCCAGAACATGTGCCGTGTCTACAAGCGTCGCGCCTTTACCGCCGAAGGCTGTGCCGACAGTGCTGTCCAGAAAGCCGCCCTCATGCACGGCGCGAATGCCGGTCCATGGGAATTGATCGCCTCTGTCAGCTTCCGGGGCCGCTTTTGCGACAATATCCGCGACCTTGTCCAACTCTGCATTGTCGTATGGCACGTTGATCCTGCTTTCTGATCTTCGGACAGGAAACATCCGGCCGCTCCATTTTAGGCGCGGCATTGAACCGTCTGTGTAGAAATGGCCCGCTGCTTGTCAGGAAACAGCGGGCGTCGACGCGTCAGGCGACTTTGCGCTTGCCTTCACGTTGCTCAAGGCCTTCGCGCACAAGCGGCAGGACATAACGGCCATAGTCGATGGCATCGTTGTAATTGTCGTATCCGCGAATAGAGATCAGATCGGCACCGAGATCGACATAGTCGAGGATGGAGTCGGCAATGGTCTGTGGTGAACCGACAAGCGCTGTCGACGCGCCGCTGGCATTGGTAGCGGTCACGGTCGGGTACCACAGCGCACGGTCATGCACGTCGCCACGTGCCGCGATCTGCAACAGGCGTTGCGAGCCGACATTGGCAGGTGCAGGCGCGGCTGGCGGCGCCTTGCCCAATCCCTTTTCGCGGTTGGCATTCAGCGCTTCCAGCACACGGTGTGCTTTGGCCCAGGCCAGATCGTCCGTTTCTGCGACGATAGGACGGAAGGTCACCCAGATGCGCGGGCGGTCTGTTCGCCCGGCCTTCTTGGCTTCGCCGTAAATGCGGTCGATCTGTTCTTTCGTTTCCGCAAGCGGCTCGCCCCAGAGGCCGAAAATATCCGCCAGCGATCCACCGATGCGATAGGCCGCATCGGACGATCCGCCGACCGAGACAGGGATCGTGCCATGGGTTGGACGCACGGCGTTGCGGAACTGTTTGAACTGGTAGTGCGTGCCATCGAAATCGAATGGCTCGTTGCTGGCCCAGGCCTGACGCAGAATACGGATATATTCTTCCAGCCGCTCGTAGCGCTGTTCCTTGGTCAGGAAGTCGCCTTCACGTGCCTGTTCCTGATCGCTGCCGCCTGCGATGAAGTGAACCACCACGCGCCCACCGCTCAGCTGATCCAGCGTCGCCAGAGCCTTGGCGGCGACGGTCGGGTAAATTGTGTTCGGTCGCAACGCGATGATGATCTTGATGTTTTTGGTATGGGCCGCAATCGTCGCGCCGATGGTAAAGGGGTCGTGCGATGACGATCCATAGGGCACGAGCGTATAGTTGAAGCCGTAATCATCCAGCGATCGGGCGTAGCGCACGAGAAAAGCCGGATCAATAGACGGGTCGGGGATCGGATCGAGTTCCGTGGATGGATTTGTAAAGGTAACGCTGATGAATTCCGTCGTCATGCCCTGTCCTCGCGGCTGATATTCGAAGAATGCCCAGAACCTAAGACCGGATACCCGTGTGAGAAAGACAGGCTGTTCTTTGTCTATAGAAATAATAGAAATAAAATTCCAATCCGGCCAGGATGATGAAAGCGTGCCGACGAGAGACTTTTGCTCATTTAAGCTCGTGCCGAGCGCCATAACTTTCGCGCCCTAACTGCGCCTCAATGGGCTTTTAGCTCCTCAACCAGTTCTTAACCCAGTGGCAGAGTTTGGTTGAGTGATCGGTGCAGTGGATCGTTTTTCAGGAACAAACGTTAACGCTGCGCCATTCATTATCCGAAAAGGGCAAACGGGCTGCTGCGGGTCAAGAATCAAACAGGAGAAAACAAAATGAAAAAAGCTTTTGCCGTAACCTTCGCCGCAATGACGCTGGGCCTCGGTGGCACCGCAAGCGCAATCGCTGCGGACCTCGCAACCTATCCCGAAGCGACATATCAGGACCAGGATGACCGCAACGGTGTCAAGATCGGTTACCTGACCTGCGACGTTGGTGGTGGCGTTGGTTATGTTATTGGCTCTGCCAAGGAACTTGATTGCACATTCCAGTCCACAATGGGCGCTCGCCGCACCGACCATTACAGCGGTGCGATCCGCAAGATGGGCGTTGACCTCGGCTTCACCACGCAGGGCCGCCTAGTTTGGGCCGTCTTCGCTCCGACTGCCGGTTACCATAAAGGCTCGCTCGGTGGCCTCTATCAGGGTGCTACAGCTGAAGCCACGGTAGGTCTCGGCGTTGGCGCAAACGTTCTGGTTGGCGGAACAGCCGGTTCCATCCAGCTTCAGACTGTCAGCGTCACAGGCCAGGTTGGTCTGAACCTTGCTGCAACGGGCACATCGGTCACGTTGAACCCAATCAACGGTTAATTGCGTTACGTCAATCTGACGCATCAACACCGCGCCCTTCTCGTCGTATAGACGGGGAGGGCGTTTTTATTTGGCAAAAGGATGAAACAAGATGACGAGAAAGCTGGGTGTTCTGACGGGCATCTGTCTCCTTCTGTCCATGTCCACTCTATGGGCGGACGGTGACCCGGAGCGCGGTGAGCGCGCTTTCAGCAAATGTTCCGCCTGCCACAGTATCGAGAACCCTCGTACCCGCATGGGGCCGCATCTCATGGGCGTCGTCGGCAGACCGGCAGGCTCCGTCGCGGATTATAATTATTCGCAGGCAATGAAGGATGCTGGTGCTGGCGGTCTGGTCTGGAACGACGAGAAGCTTCATGCCTTTCTGTCCAGCCCGAAAAAGACGGTTCCCGGCACGTCCATGCGCTTCTTCGGTCTCTGGAGCGACAGCGAAATCGATGATCTCATCGCTTATCTGAAAACGGTGCCTCTGCCGCCGCAGTGATCGTCAGGGCGATCCCTGCGCCAGTATTTCTTCGGCATCATCCAGAGACATCCGGTACACCTGGTTTGCGATCTCGAAACTGTAGCCGTTTCGGGCGAATGCGGAGATTTCCTTCTGCATTCTCTTCTGGTCGGCCTCTTCACGCCGGAATGGTCCGAAGCGGCGTTTTCGCGCCATGATCACAGCGGCATAGAGATCGTCGGCTTCGCTCAACGCCTGCGCGGTGATGTCTTTGCTGACACCTTTGATGCTGAGTTTTTGCGCAATCGCCCTGCGTGATTTACCGCCGCGAATGGCGGAGCGGGTGGCGATTTCGGCATAGGCGACGTCATCCAGCGCCTTGATGTCATAGGCGAATTTGACGGCAGCATTGGCCAGCGCTTCGATCTGTTCGGCGGTGATGTCTTCGAATTTCTGCTTTGCCTTGCGGGCAATGGCGTCGAACAATTGCCGCTCGGTCATCATCCGGCGTTCCAGCCGGTAGATGGTGGAGTTGCGCACCCAAGTCAGCATTCTGGCGGTGGGAGCACTCGGCGCTTCCGTTTGATCAGTCACCGAAATCAGTCCCTGTCGTCCATATCGATGAAAGCTGTCTAGGATAAAATCCGGCGATTGTTAAACCCAAATTGTTTGAAAGCCATCATGTCGCTGGAAGGGCGTAGACATTGATTGGGACTTCGAGGCCCCGCAGTGTATAGGCACCGATACTCTCGAAATCTCTGATGTTTCCCGCCATGTCCACAAATGTTTCCGACATCAGCACGGATCGTTTGATGTCCTTCGTCAGGCTTTCCAGCCGTGATGCGATGTTGACGGCAGGGCCGATGACGGTGAAATCCAGCCGGCTTTTCGAGCCGATATTGCCATACATGACATCGCCCACATGCACGCCAATGCCGTAACCAAGCGGCTCGTGGCCGCGCTTCATATTTGCTTCGTTCAGGGCTTCCAGATGGACTTGTGCTTCTTCGATGGCGGAAATTAAGTTTGCGCAGGCATTCGGGTTGCTCAGCGGGAAAATGGCGAGCAAGCCATCTCCCATGAATTTCAGAATTTCACCGCCAAATTTTTCGATGGGTTCCGACATCGCATCGAAATAGCCGTTGAGCAGTTCGATGACGTCGTCGCGTGGCCATAGGTCGGAAATATGGGTGAAATCGCGGAGGTCACAGATAAGGATTGCGGCACCGACGGTGGCGCCGCTGCCGCGTCGCGTCGCGCCATCCAGAATCGCCTGGCTGGCATGGGGGCCGACATAGGTCTCCAGCAATGTTCGCGCCATGCGGTTCTTGAGACGAATTTCTGATACCAGTGCGATGGCCGGAACAAGGCTGCGGAGCATGTCTATTTCTGCATCCGTAAACCCGCCCGGCCTGTCGCTGGAGAAGGTCACGACATGGCGCTTGTCGAACGTATGGTTTAGCGGCCATGCGCAATATTCCGTCAGCCCTTCTGCGCGCAGCTCGGCATAGATAGAATATTCCGGTCCGGTTGGTGGAATGTCCAGCCGGTAACGGATTTCTTCGGCTCCGGACTGTATTGCGTAGATCGGGCTGTTGCGAAATTCCTCCGAGTCTTCCATGCCATAGGCATAGGTCGTAAATTCCGCTTCCAAGCTACCCTTGGACCACAACATACGCGCGCCGCGCCATTGTGGATGCTGCACGAAAAAGTTCAGCGATGCGCGGGCGACGGCAACACCCGCAGCATTCAGCCGCTGGCAAAGCTCCACGAAGAGATTGTCGATGAAGCGCTGGTTGCTCGTTTCAAGCACCAGCCAGTTCAATATCTCATAGGGCTGCGATGGCCAGAATGGCTTCGGTGCAGGAGCGTGGGACAGGCCAGCGAGGTTTGCGTCTGTCATTTCAGTCTCACATGTCAGGTCATGGAATAGGAATGCGCATCACCAAAATGTTACATCGGGTGATCAGACCTGCATGTGGTATGCCGGAAAGCGGTTTTTAAGGGGGCGCGAAAAAACGCGCGTCGATCTGTGCGATTTTCTCGCCCGTCCTGGAGAACAACGACATCTCCGGAGCGACGGGCGAGGAAAAGCCCTCTTAGGTCAAGGGCAGGGTCAATGCATCAAACGATGCTGGCAAGCGGAATCTGCAAAGCCGCTGCGACCCGTTGGATATGCGACGGATTGTTGTCCAAGCCGTTTTCGAGGGCGACGATTTCCTGCACGGTCAGGCCACAGGTGATGGCCAGCTGCTCGACCGTGTAACCGGCGCTGTTTCTGGTTGCCGCAATTTTTTCGGCAAATGGTGCGTGTGTCTGATCGCTGGAATGAGGATGTGAAACAGATATTGTCATTATAATCTCCCTAGAATGGACATTGAATGGAACCGGTGTCCATCGGAGTTCCCGGCATTTAATGCGACCGCGCTGCATAAGGAGAGGGGATATGGTGCAGCGCAGCAGGAAAATAGCCATCTTTGCCGCGCTAGCAATAGTTAAATTTTAGTAAGAATTCTGAACGTCTGTTCATCTATGCGTATCGCGCTGTTTTTAAACCATATTGTTGGAGCGCATGTCCCGGCGAAAGTCGGATGGTGACATGCCCGCAACCTGCCGAAAAGCCTTGTTGAACGCGCTGACAGAACCGAAGCCGCTTTCCATGGCGACTTGCAGAATATTGTCGTTATCATTGATCAACATCGCCTGCGCGCGGGAAAGACGCAGGAGCGTCAGATACTTGATCAAAGTCATGCCGGTCGATTTGCGAAACAGGTTCATTGCATATTTGGGGTGAAGGCCTGCCGAGCGTGCGATATCCGTCGCATCGATATCCTCAAGAAAGTTCGCGGCTACAAAATCGCACATCCGCACGACGCTTAATGACGGCGAGCCCTCCGCATCGATGACCTTACCTTCTTGCGAGGCGGGCGAAACGACCGTGTAGGGTTCCATGAACATTCGCTCTACCCGCAACAGCAGTTCTTCCACCGCATTGTCGGCTTTCAGCGGATCATCAGAATTGGCATAGCGGAACCAGCGGGAAAAATTCTCGTCGTCGGAGGGGTCCGTTACCGAGGTCAGCATGGTCGCGCCGCCCATCAGCTTGGTGGAAACGGCAACGGGCAGCCGCATGCGAAAGAAGTGAAGCAACGGAAGGTGGGCTCCGGCGTAGAAAGAATCCTCGGAGGATTCGTCCATCTGGTGGGCCTGCCCGCCCCAGAACAGGCACATCTGCCCGGCCTCGACACGCAGGGAATGGTCGCCCATGCGGTAATGGACACTGCCTTGCATGATGTAATTGATCTCGATCTGGGCGTGCCAGTGGGGCATAAGCATGACGGGGGGATGGGTGCGGAAAAACTGCAGCTTGGTCGGGGTTCCTTCAATGCTGCTGGCACCGGGATGATAGACCGCTCTCTCCCTGATCTTACTTTCCGCCAAATCCATGTTCCCTTTCTACGAGACAGATATTATCCCGCCGCTAATCTGCCCGTGTCGTTGGAGGACGGCAATTGAAAAGGGAGGTTTTCAATGGGCTTTAAATTTATCGGCGCATCAGTGTCGCTTGCGCTGCTCGCTGCTGCACCCGCCGCCGCACAATCCACCACCATCACAATCTGGAGCTGGAACGTTGCGGCATCGGCGTTGAAATCCACGCTGGAAGGTTTCAACAAGAAATATCCCGATATCAAGGTCGATGTTCAGGATCTTGGAAATAACCAGGTTTACGACAAGTCGCTCGCCGCCTGCGCAGCCGGTGGAGAAGGTCTTCCGGACATTGTCACTGTGGAAAACTTCGAGGCAGAGGTGTTCTGGTCGCGCTTTCCAGATTGCTTTACGGATGTGACTGCACTCGGTTATACAGCTGAAAAGCAGGCGCTTTTCCCGGAGTTCAAGCGAACCGAACTTGAGGTCGATGGCATGGCCTACGCGGTGCCGTGGGATTCCGGCCCGGTTGCGATGTTCTACAGACGCGATTTTTATGAAAAGGCTGGCGTCGATCCCGCCGCGATCAAGACGTGGGATGATTTCATCGCTGCGGGTAAAAAGGTCATGGAGGCCAATCCCGGCACAGTGATGACACAGGCGGACTTCAACGGCGACAGCGAGTGGTTCCGCATGATCGCCAATGAACAGGGATGCGGTTACTTTTCGACCGATGGACAGAGCATCACCATCAACCAACCGGCTTGCGTGGCAACGCTTGAGAAGCTCAAGCAGATGAAGGACGCAGGCATTATCACTGCTGCGATCTGGGATGAAAAAATCCAGTCTAGTGTCGGCGGCAAGGCGGCAACGCAAATGTATGGTGGCTGGTACGAGGGAAGCATTCGCTCAAATGCCCCCGACTTGGCCGGAAAGTGGGGTGTCTACGCCATGCCGAGCCTTACGGCCGATGGTCCGCATGCGGCTAATCTTGGTGGCTCGTCCCTTGCAGTCAGCTCGGCCTCGCAACATAAAGAAGAGGCTTGGAAATTCATTGATTACGCCCTTCTGACCAATGAGGGGCAGGTTACGATGCTGAAATCCTTCGGTCTGGTCCCATCGCTCCTTTCGTCCGACAAAGACCCCTTCGTCAAACAGCCGCAACCCTTTTGGGGCGGTCAGGCCGTCTGGTCTGACATATTGGCCACCTTGCCGAAAATCGTGCCAAGCCGTGGCACGGCATTCCAGTCCGATGCCGAAGGTATCTACCGTGCCACCCAGACCAAATATCTGAGCGGTGGTTTCCCGGACGCCAAGACGGCGCTCGATGACGCTGCCAAGCAGATCGAGACTGCAACCGGCATTCCGGTTGCGCAATAGCTCCCAGGCCGACCGTTGCCGGACGCTTCCGCGGGGAAGCGTCCGGCTAAACTCTCTTCTGGCTTTGTGAGGTCGATATGCCGTTGCGCAACAGGGTCGCATATGCGTTTCTTGCCCCCTATCTCTTGATCTTCGCCACCTTCTGGCTGTGGCCGATCATCAATTCTTTTCTGCTGTCGTTCCAGAACACGCGCATCAACCCCTGGCGTTTTGCGCCGTCGATGAACTGGGGTCGCCTTATTGCGGACCCAGCCTTCTACAACGCCTTGCAGAACACGCTGATCATTCTGGTCGTGCAGGTGCCTGTCATGATTGCGCTGGCAACGATGATGGCGGTGTTGCTCAATTCGCCGCTTCTCAAGGCACGCCCGCTTTACCGTTTCGCCTTCTTCGCGCCCGTTGTTGTGGGTGAGGTGGCCTATGCTGCCGTGTTTCGCCTGATGTTCAGCGCCGATTTCGGCATTATCAATAAACTCATCACATCCGTTGGTCTTGCGCCCGTTGCTTGGTTCGACAATTCCACCGCTGCCATGGCACTCATCATCATCGCCGTCACATGGCGTTGGGCGGGTTATAATGCCATCATCATTCTGGCCGGTCTTCAGTCCATTCCCGGCGATGTCTATGAGGCCGCGCGTCTGGATAATGTCAGCAAGCGCCAGCAATTTCTTCATATCACGCTGCCGCTTCTCAAGCCCATCATCATGTTTTGCGTCGTGCTGTCGGTCATCGGCACCATGCAGCTGTTTACCGAACCCTTCCTCATCACCAACCGCGGCGGTCCCGGCGGCGCGACGGAGACGCTGGGTATTTTCCTTTATCGTCAGGGCTTTACGTCGCTTAACTTCGGCTATGCCTCGGCCATTGCCTATACGATTGCGGCCCTCGCCATCGTGATTTCGTTGTTTCAGCTATGGGTTGGGAGGGACGCGAAATGAAGTCCAAGTCGAGATCGCTGCTCTGGCAGAAAATCGCTCTCCACGCCGCACTCACGCCGCTTGCCATCATCTGGCTGTTTCCAATCTGGGTGATGTTCGTGTTCTCCACCATGCCGGATTACGGCATCTTCAGCCCGGAAATCGTGCTGCTGCCCTCGACGCATTTTTTGGAGAACTTCCGAAACCTTCAGGCGGATACGGATTTCCTGCGCGCCATGTCCATCTCCATCGGTGTGGCGGTTATCTACACGGTGCTGTCAGTCATGTTGACATCCATGGCGGGCTGGGCGCTGGCCCGTTACCGTTTTGCCGGGCGCTCGGTAGTGGTCGCCATCATTCTGGGCACGATCACACTGCCCTATGCCGTGGTCGTCATTCCGCAGTTCATCATGGTGGCGCGGGAGTTCAAGCTGGCAAACACCTGGGTCGCGCTGATCGTGCCGCCGCTGTTCAACTCGCTCGGCGTGCTGTTCATGCGGCAATCCTTTTCCATGATGCCGGGGGAGCTTTTCGATGCCGCAAGGGTCGAAGGCGTCAAGGAATGGCAGATTTTCCTGCGCATCGCCTTGCCGCTGGCACGGCCAACCATGGCGGCATTGTCGATCATACTCTTCCTCGCCTCGTGGAACAATTATCTCTGGCCGCTGCTCATCAATTCGCGGCCGGGTATGATGACGGCTCCGGTCGCGCTGGGAACGCTGATCGGCCTCACCAAGGTTTCCTGGGGCGGCATCATGGCCGGTGCCATGCTTTTGACCGCGCCCATCCTCGTCGTCTTCGTGCTGTTGCAGCGCCATTTCATCGCCGGCATTTCTGCCGGTGCCGTCAAGTAATCCGGGAGGAACCGCATGGCGGAACTGTCACTGAAAAATGTCATCAAACGTTACGGAGCTCTTGAGGTCATCCACGGTGCCGATCTGGAGATTGCCGATGGCGAATTCGTCGTCTTCGTCGGCCCCTCCGGCTGCGGCAAGTCTACTCTTCTGCGCATGATTGCCGGGCTGGAGGACATTTCCGGCGGGGAAATAAGCATTGGTGGCACTGTGGTCAACGATGCCGAGCCGATGGATCGCGGCATCGCCATGGTGTTTCAGTCCTATGCGCTTTATCCGCATATGACCGTGGAAGAGAACCTGTCTTTCGGGCTGCGGATGAACGGCAATCCAAAGGCTGACACGGAACAGCGCGTCCGTCGCGCTGCCGATATCCTGCAGATCAATGAGCTGATGCAGCGTCGGCCAAAGCAGCTTTCGGGCGGCCAACGGCAACGCGTCGCCATTGGCCGTGCCATCGTCCGTCAACCACGGGTCTTTCTATTCGATGAACCGCTTTCAAACCTCGATGCGGAGCTGCGCGTGCAGATGCGGGTGGAGATTTCCAGACTTCACAAGCAGCTTGGCACAACCATGATCTATGTCACCCATGACCAGACCGAGGCCATGACGCTGGCCGACAAGATCGTGGTTCTGCGGGCGGGCAGCATCGAGCAGGTCGGTGCGCCGCTCGATCTTTACGACGACCCCGCCAATCGTTTCGTGGCTGGTTTCGTCGGCTCCCCGAAGATGAATTTCCTGCCCGGCAAGGTCGTAGGTCAGACAGCGGATGGGGTGGTGGTTCAGGTGACGGACGATCCCGGCGTGACGCTGACGCTGCCGATCCATTCGGCGGTGGCGGTGGGCAGCGAGGTCGCCCTTGGTGTTCGGCCCGAGCATTTCGGTGATGTCGGCATCGGCGACGCCGATCTGACCGTCGAGATCGATGTGGCCGAGCATCTCGGCAATACGAGCTATGTCTATGCGCGTATGACCGGAGATATCCCGCTCATCATCGAGCGCCCGGAATCGCGGCACTCCAGCGACCAGCAACAGCTGACGGTCTCGATTTTCGCCAGCAAAACTTTTGTTTTTGACAGTGCCGGTGCCCGCCTGCGCTGACCATTTTCCCAAGACAGAAATGAGGAAACACATGACTGACGTTCAACCCATTCGTTGGGGCATCATCGGCCCCGGAACCATCGCCCGCACCTTCGCCGATGGCGTTGCCCACTCCAAAACGGGAAAGCTCGTGGCCATCGCCACCCGCAACCCGGAGAAGCCCGGCTTGGCGGAGGCCTTTCCGGGCGCACGCATCGTGCATGGGTATGAAGCTTTGCTGAGAGATGCTGAAGTCGATGCCATCTACATCGCAACGCCGCATACGGGCCATGCGGAATGGGCCATCAAGGCCGTGCGTGCGGGTAAACATGTGCTGGTCGAAAAGCCAATCGCGCTGTCCGCCTATGATGCGGATGTGATTTTTCATGAAGCGAAGAAGGCCGGTGTGTTTGCCGGTGAGGCCTATATGTACCGCCTGCATCCGCAGACGGCGAAGATCATCGAACTGGTGAGGAACGGCACGATTGGTGACGTCCGCATCATCCGCACCAGCTTCGGTTTCAACATGGGTGGCTTCAAGCCGGAGCATCGGCTGTTTGCCAATGATGCTGCTGGTGGCGGTATTCTCGATGTCGGCGGGTATCCCGTTTCCATGGCGCGTCTGATTGCTGGCGCGGCCTCAGGCACGTCGGTTCTGGAGCCGGAAAAAATCTCCGGCGTTGCCCATCTGGGGCAATCCGGCGTGGATGAATGGGCGTCTGCCGTTTTGAAATTCCCGAATGATATCATTGCCGAAGTTTCATGCTCCATCATGGCGCAACAGGACAATGTGCTTCGCATCATCGGCTCGCAAGGACGCATCGAAGTCGAAAACTTCTGGTTCGCCTCCGGCCACAAGGGCGGTGTCGGCAAGATTGAGATCATCAAGGGTGATGATAGACAGACTGTCGAGGTGCGCGAAGACGGCTGGCTTTACGCCTTTGAGGTCGATGCGGCAGGTGAGGCCATTCGTGCCGGATCGCCCGAGTTTGCCTATCCCGGCATGAGTTGGGCAGACAGCCTCGGCAATCTGCAGGTTATGGATCTGTGGCGCGCGTCGGTGGGTCTGGAATATGGCGTGGAAACCGCTGCCAAGCGCGTTTCGAATATCATCGGTGGGAAAGTTGTTGCGGGTAATGCCGTGCCCAAACGCAATATCCCCGGTCTTTCCAAGCCGGTATCGGTCGCAGCGCTGGGTTTCGAATTCTTCCCGAATTTCGCATCCGCTTCGCTCACACTCGACAATTTCTACGAGGCTGGCGGCAATCTTTTCGATACGGCCTATATCTATGGCAGCGGCAAGACCGAGAGCATTTTCGGAGACTGGCACACCAGCCGCAACGTGCCACGCGAGGATATCGTGCTGATCGGGAAGGGCGCGCATTCGCCACTTTGCTATCCGGATATGATCGGCAAGCAGCTCGACCAATCGCTTGAGCGCATGAAAACCGATTACGTCGATGTCTACTGCATGCACCGTGACAATACGGAGGTTCCGGTCGGCGAGTTCGTGGACGCCATGGATGCCGAGGTAAAACGCGGTCGCATTCGCGGCATTTTCGGCGGCTCCAACTGGACACGCGAGCGCATGGACGAAGCCAACGCTTATGCGCTGAAAAATGGCAAGACGGCGCCTGCTGCTCTTTCCAACAATTTCTCGCTGGCGGAAATGCTGGTCCCCATCTGGACAGGCTGCGTTGCCGCTTCAGATGATGGCTGGAAGGAATGGCAGCGGGAACGGCAGATCCCCAATTTCGCATGGTCGAGCCAGGGGCGCGGTTTCTTCACCGAGAAAGCCGGACGTGACAAGCTGGATGACGAGGAGATCGTACGCGTCTGGTATTCGGATCGCAACTTCGAGCGACGGGACCGTGCAATTCAGCTGGCAAAGGAACTGGGCCGAAGCCCGATCCACATTGCTCTGGCCTATGTCGTGGCCCAGCCCTTCCCGGTCATTCCGCTCATCGGCCCACGCACCGTTGCGGAACTGGAAGACAGCCTTTCAGCGCTCGATATCAAGCTGACGCCGGAACAGGTACGTTGGCTGGAGGCATAGCCGCCAAAAATATGAAGAGACCCTCGGGGAAAACCCGAGGGTACCCTTAAAGCCTTGATCTCACTGCAAGCTCTGTTTCAGCACATCTTCCGCTTCATAGATCGCGCAGACGATATGATAAAACGTGCTAGCAGGTGCGGGCTCATCAATCATCGGTGCATCCACGGGCCATTTATCGAACCACAGACCGGCAATCGGCGTATCGAGAAATGGTTGCACGGCGCCGATGGCGCGTACGGCTGATGTCAGGTAGCGATAGCGCTCTTCACCATGAGAAACTGAGGCTAGCCGCACGGCGGCTTTCAGCCACTCCGTCTGCGGCCATAGGCGTGCCAGCGGATCATGGGTGGTGAAGTCATCGTAGAGGCTCATGATCGCGACTTTGCGGCGCGGGCAAATCCCGTATTTTTCACCGATTTCGAACAGCCGCTTGGCCTTGGCAATCGCGCCTTTATCGTCACGTAAACTGCCCCAGCGTGTGAGCAGCCAAGCCCATTCAAACTGATGGCCGGGCTCCATGATCCGGCCCTTGTCGCCGGGCATCGGGTTCCAGTCGTGGTCGAAAAACTCACGCAGCCCACCGGATTGGGCGTCGATGAACTTGTCCATGGCAAGATGGGCAACGTCATCCGTCAACTGGTACCAAGGCCCATCAGGATCGACTTTTTCCCAAGCCAGCATGGCTTCGAAAAAATGCATATGCGGGTTGGAGCACAGCGGCTCGATTGGCGGGTTTGCTTCTTCAAAACCAGCGACCGGATGGGCATAGTCCTGTTGCAAAACCGCGAGGATGGAAAGTGCACGCTCGCGCATCTCATCCCGGCGCTCGGGAAAAACCATCGCCGTCTGCGCGGCGGCAAACAGGGCAAAGGCCTGATTGTAGAAATCGAATGTCGGATCGGTCAGCTTGCCGGAGGCATCGGCCAGATTACCGTAAAGACCGTTGTCCAGACGATAAACCTTGTCGAACCATGTCAGGCCGTGGTTGACGGCCTTTTGCCACTCGCCGTTCCAACCCTTCTGGCCAGCCGCCGCATAACAATAGGCTTGTCGTGGCTGCACGCGGGAACGGCGGTTATCGCCCAGCATCGGTTTCGCGTTCTGGCCAATGCGCTCGTAAAAACCGCCATCGGGTTTGGCGGCGCCGACCTCCCACCACATGGGCAGGGCATCTTCATCCAGCCAGCGGCGTAATCTCTTCACTTCGTCAGAAAGTTGGCTCGTTGCGCTCATCGGTTGATCTGCCATATCCATCCTGTTGCTGCCTGCTTTCTACGTCTGGTTCATTAAAACTGCATCAATGGCAATTCCCTGACGCACGCAAAGTTCCAATTAACGTCATGACGGCGTGTTTGGTTATGGCGGATTACATAACGTGTGAGCGAAATATGATATTGATAAATCAGTGGCCTCACGTATTTCATAGCCATGGTCTGGTCATATGTGATTCGTTATGCGCGCGACCTTGCCAGCATTGGTAATGTGGCGGGTGCAGCGGCGATAAAAAACGCTGCTTTTGTTCTATTGCCGAGTATCGCCGTGGTGCTTTCTGGCTGCAACAACCCAGGGGGCATCAGGCCTTCCGGCGCGCCTAAAATGCTGCCGCCTGAAGAAGCACTGATTTTCCCGCCGCCCGGTGGTCCTGAAATCATTAGCGTCATCAATCGTACATTCTCCAATGCCGTTCAGCAGGACGTGATTTTGCGCTCGGATGCGAGAACGCCCGGCCAGAATTATCTGAAGATCGAACTGTTTGGTCCGCAGCGCGCCGAAGATACCAGCAAGGATGGTTTGTCCAGCGGCAGCCTGCGCGCCTCGTCCATATCCCGTGAAATTCGCGCCGCAGTCCCGGGTGCAAGCCTCGCGACCTCGGCTGAATATCTGCAAAATGCCTATGGCGCATTTTCCTACGCATCAGGCAGAGGCTCGGGTGATGATACCTGCATCTATGCGTGGCAGCACATTCGCTCGCCCGTAGACATGCGGCAGGGTTTCAAAAATCTCGGTCGCATCAACGTCACGCTTCGGCTTTGCCAATCCGGGGTAACGGCGCGCGATCTGCTGACTGTGATGTATAATTATACGATTACCGGCAGCTATGATGCAGAAGGCTGGAACCCCTACGGCAACGCCCAGAAGCCAGCTGAGGGTATGGGCCGTTCCGGCAATCCGATCTATCCTGTAACGGCAAACGAGTTTCCCATGCAGCCGGGAATACAGACGCCATCTCGACCGCCGGTTCAGCAGACCAGCCGCCCCGTTATGCGTCAGGTCGTGGCGCAGCCCCAATCGCAACTGCCGCCAGAGCCGCAGCCGATCACCAATCCCGCGCCAGCGCGTGTCGTGATCCCTTCGCCAACGGTTGCATCTCCCACCATCGCGCGCCCGGCAGATGTGCCGAAACCGGGTGCCCGTGCAGAAACGAGACGTGTGGTCATCCCATCACCCGATTGCGCCTCATCGGGAGAGGGTTCGCAAAGATGCAATTAACCAATTTAGTATTGTCTTGCGTATAGAGCGTGCCGCGTCGTTATGGTCGAAAGACTGTCATTCCTGATCTCGAGGCAAGTGTCCTCCGGTTGATTTGAAAGCAAGGGTTTGCAGATGAGCAAGGCCATCTCCGTCATCGTCTGGATGCTCGTCTCGGTCTGCGTTCTGGTGATCGTCACGCTACCGGTCAGCTTGCAGACGCACCTCATCGCCACCGCGATCTCGCTGTTTCTGCTCGCCACCATCAAATCGCTGAACGGCAAGGGCGCATGGCGGCTGATCGGCCTTGGCTTCGGCACTGCCATCGTGCTGCGCTATGTCTATTGGCGCACGACCAGCACCCTGCCGCCCATCAACCAGCCGGAAAACTTCATTCCCGGTTTTCTGCTTTATCTCGCGGAAATGTATAGCGTGCTGATGCTGGCGCTAAGCCTTGTCATCGTGTCCATGCCGCTGCCATCGAGAAAGACGAGACCGGGGTCGCCGGGCTACGTGCCGACGGTCGATATATTCGTGCCGACCTATAATGAAGACGCCACACTCCTGGCCAACACGCTGTCGGCGGCGAAGAACATCGACTACCCCGCCGACAAATTTACTGTCTGGCTGCTGGATGATGGCGGCACGGTGCAGAAGCGAAACGCCTCCAACGTTCCCGACGCGCAAGCTGCCGCCCGGCGACATGAGGAGCTGAAAAAGCTCTGCGCAGATCTGGGCGTTAACTACCTCACGCGCGAGCGCAATGTCCACGCCAAGGCCGGTAATCTCAATAACGGGCTGGAGCATTCGACCGGCGAACTCATCACCGTATTCGATGCGGACCACGCGCCTGCGCGCGACTTTCTTCTGGAAACCGTGGGCTATTTCGATGAGGACGAAAGGCTGTTCCTCGTTCAGACCCCGCACTTCTTCCTCAATCCCGATCCCATCGAGCGAAATCTGCGCACTTTCGAAATCATGCCGAGTGAGAACGAGATGTTCTACGGCATCATTCAGCGCGGTCTCGACAAATGGAACGGCGCGTTTTTCTGCGGCTCCGCTGCCGTGTTGCGCCGAACTGCACTGAAAGAAACGGATGGTTTCAGCGGCGTCAGCATTACTGAAGATTGCGAAACGGCACTTGCCCTGCATTCGCGCGGCTGGCACAGCCTTTATGTGGATAAGCCTCTGATTGCCGGGCTTCAGCCCGCCACCTTTGCCAGCTTTATTGGCCAGCGCAGCCGCTGGGCACAGGGCATGATGCAAATTCTGATCTTCCGACAGCCGCTTTTCCGCCGTGGCCTCTCGTTCACCCAGCGCCTTTGCTACATGTCTTCGACGCTGTTCTGGCTCTTCCCGTTTCCGCGCACCATCTTCCTGTTTGCGCCGCTCTTCTACTTGTTTTTCGATCTTCAGATTTTCGTCGCGTCAGGCGGTGAGTTTCTGGCCTATACGGCTGCATACATGCTGGTTAACCTCATGATGCAGAATTTTCTCTATGGCAGTTTCCGATGGCCATGGATTTCCGAGCTTTATGAATATGTGCAGACGGTGCACCTTCTGCCTGCCGTCGTTTCGGTGATTTTCAATCCCTCGAAACCAACCTTCAAGGTTACGGCCAAGGATGAGTCCATCAGCGAGGCGCGGCTTTCCGAAATCAGCCGACCCTTCTTTGTGATTTTCGGCGTGCTGGTCATCGCCATGATTTTCGCGATCTACCGAATTTATGCCGAGCCCTATAAGGCAGACGTGACGCTGGTCGTGGGTGGCTGGAACCTGCTCAACATCATCTTTGCGGGCTGTGCGCTCGGGGTTGTCTCGGAACGCGAAGAAAAATCCGCTTCACGCCGTGTCACCGTCAAACGCCGGTGCGAATTGCAGATTGGCGATAGCGAGGCGTGGTTGCCGGCGACGGTGGAAAACGTTTCCGTTCACGGCATGCTCATCCACATTTTCGAGCCGGGTCTGGTGAATGTCGAAAAGGGCACCACAGCCACCATTCGCGTCAAACCTTATAGTGAGGGCGTACCGGAGACGATGGGTATCAACATCGTCCGCTCGGTCAAGAAGGATGGCTTCATTTCCGTGGGCAGCACATTCTCACCCCAGCAGGCGGTGGACCACCGGCTGATTGCGGATTTGATTTTTGCCAGCTCCGAACAGTGGAGCGAAATCCAGCGTGTTCGCAGAAAAAATCCCGGCCTGATCAAGGGCACCATCACATTCATGGCCATAGCGATCTTCCAGACGCAGCGCGGGCTTTATTATTTCTTCCGCTCGCTCAAGCCGGAACGGCAGACAAAACCCGCCTTGGGAACCGCGAAACCATGAGAAAGTCGCTTCTTCTCACCGCATGTCTGGCCTCCATTTCAACGCTGGTGTTTGCGCAGTCAGCGCCCTTCGATATGTCGCCGGAAAAACCGGCAACACCGCCCGCACCAGCGCGGCCCGCGCCCGTTGCACCAGTACCGCAGGTACAAACACCGGCCCCAGTCGCTCCCGCTGCGCCTGCCGCGCCCAGACCAATTCCGAGCGTTGCTGCACCTTCTGCTGTTCAGCCAGCAAGGGCGGCAACCGCCACAGCGCCCAGCAGCCCGGATGACAGGCGTCGGTATATTCTGCCTTTTCCAGACCTCAGCCTTGCCGGAGAAATAGACCAACGGCAGTGGACGCTTTATCTGACGCCGGAGCAGGCGAAGGCCGCCGTTTCCCTAAACGTCGGCTATCAGAACGCAATCGTTGTTGCACCTGAAAGCTCCAATCTGGAAGTCTCCGTCAACAATGTGCCACTGGAGCGTAAAAGCGTGTCTTCGCCGGATGGTGAGGGCAATGTGTCAATGACGATTCCGCCGGGCGCGCTGCAAGCGGGTGCGAATGCCATTTCGCTCGGCGTACAGCAGCGCCACCGCACGGATTGCACCATCCAGTCGACCTATGATCTCTGGACCGATGTCAGCCCCGCCAGTACCTATATCGCGTTCAATGCCGATGTCGGCAGCCGGTTCAGCACGATTGACGATATTCAGGCGACCGGTGCGGATCTCGCCGGTTTGACGGCAATCAATATCGTGGCCCCGGGGCTCGCCAATCCGGTCTCCGCACAGCCGCTTCTCAAGCTTGCTCAAGCACTAGCCCTTCGCACGCAGATGCCGAACCAACAGGTGACCTTTACGACGCGCCTGCCAACGGAACGCAAAGCCGGAACCCTGACCGTTCTTGCCGGAACGTCGCGCGAAATCGCCGCCGCCACGCAGTCGGTGCCGCCGGAAGCCTTGGCCGGTCCCTATGCGGGGTTTGAGAGCAACATCGTCAACGGCATTTCGGCGCTGATCGTCAGCGGCCCGACGCCGCAGACCATGCAGCTTGCCATCGACCAGCTAACCGCATCCGTGGAGCGCCCGGCGGGCGGCTCCCGCACTACGCTGTCAACCAAGGCATGGCATACGCCGGACGCGCCGCTGGTCATGTCCGACCGCCGCATTTCGCTCTCTGCTCTTGGGGTAAAAAGTACCGAATTTTCCGGCAGACGTTTCCGGACCGATTTCACCATTGGCGCACCTGCGGATTTCTACGCTGCCGCCTACGGCGAAGCGACCTTGCTGCTGGACGCTGCCTATTCCAACGAAATCCTGCCGGGTAGCCATATCGACATCTATGTCAACGGCAACATCGCCTCGACCGTGCCGATTTCCAACCGGGGCGGCGGCATTTTCCGTCACCTGCCCATCAATGTTACCCTTCGCCACTTCGTACCGGGAGTGAACACGATTGCAATCGAAGCCGTGTTGATGACGGATGCGGACACTGCCTGTTTGCCGGGGGCGGCTGCAAACCAGACGCCGCGTTTTGCGTTGTTCGACACCACGGAACTGCACATTCCCAATTACGCGATGATCGGTCGTGCGCCCGATCTTGCCGCCACCAATGGCGTTGGTCAGCCCTACCGCGCAAGCGATCAGCCCGTGGCCGTGTGGCTGGAGCGGGTGGATACGGACACCATGTCCGCAGCCGCCACGCTTTTGAGCCGACTGGCGCTTGCCGGGGGGCATCCGGTCCCTGTCGAACTCGTTGCAACGCCCGCTGCCGTGGGCGAGAGAAACGCGCTGTTCTTCGGCACGCTGGCACAGATGCCGCAGGCCTTGGTCAACCAACTCGACCTGGCTCCTGCAAGCCAGGTCGCCTGGAAGGAAAGCGCAAGTGCGGTTCAGCCCGCGCAGACGGACCAGCTTTTCGATGACTGGCGCGAGCGCGTGGATGGCGGCGTCTGGCAGGGGCAGATTTCCTCTTTCGAGGAATGGATGAAACGCAATTTCGACATCAGCTCCGATACGCTGCGCTTCCTTCCCGGTGCCGAGCAGATTTACACACCACCGGGCAATGTCTCCTTCATGCTGGCGCAGGGTATGAGCCCGGGGGGCCAAGGCGTTTGGACCATGGCGACGGCTCCGACCTCGGCGGATTTGCGCACCGGCATGGCGGCAATGGCCGAACAGAAACGCTGGAATACGATGGCCGGGCGTGTTGCGACCTATGATGCGACCGCCGACAAGGTGGACACGGTCGCTGCCGAGCAACCGAGCTTCATCGTTACCCGGCCTTTCACCTTCTCGAACTGGAGATTGATCGCGGCGAACTGGCTGTCCAGCAACACGCTATCCTATTCCCTTGTTTTCATTGGTTTTCTAACGCTGCTGGGTTGTGTCACCTTCCTGATGCTACGGGGCATGGGGCGTTACAAATGAAACACGTCTTCGGCCTTCCGTTCAAAGCCCTGGTGATGATGGCGATGATGCTTTTTCCAATCAGCGCAACAGCCGCCTCGGTAACGGAAGCCGACTGGACGACCTATAAGGCTGCATTTCTCGACCCTGCCGGGCGCATCGTTGACACAGCAAATAACAATATCAGCCACAGCGAAGGGCAGGGCTACGGCATGTGGCTTGCCGTGCTGGCCGACGCGCCAGCGGATTTCGAACTGATCTGGTCTTTCACGAAAACGGAACTGCTCGTTCGGGATGATGGGCTGGCCGCATGGAAATGGGACCCGCAAACGGACCCGCATATTTCTGACATCAACAATGCGACGGATGGCGACATTCTGATTGCCTACGCCTTGGCGCTCGCAGCCAAGCAATGGGGTAAGCCGGATTACGCCGACACTGCCCGCTCAATAGCACGCACCGTGCTTGCCAAAACGGTCGTCCAGCGGGGAGTGCGCACGCTTCTCCTGCCGGGTACAGCCGGTTTTGCGGAAGCTGACCGGCCCGATGGCCCGGTCGTAAACCCATCCTATTTTATTTTCGAAGCCTTCCCCGTTTTGAACGAGCTTGTCCCGTCGCCGCTCTGGGCTGCTCTGACCAAGGACGGCGTCGCCCAAATCGCGGCCTATTCCTTCGGCCCGAGGAAGCTTCCGGCAGATTGGGTTTCCGTGAAAGCCAAGCCAAGGCCAGCCGACGGTTTTCCGCAGGAATTCGGATATAACTCGGTCAGAATACCGCTTTATCTGGCACGCGCAGGATTGGGAGATGCGAAGCTTCTGGAACGGTTGGGGGCGGGAACGGTGATCGACGGCGGCAATATGGCAACCTTCGATCTGCGCACGGGAGCGACGAAGGATGTGTTGTCGGATGCGGGATATCGGATCATTCCAGCGCTTTTGGCCTGCGTAACCCATAAAATACCCATTCCAGATGATCTTCGTCGCTTCACGTCAACACTTTATTATCCATCTACGTTGCATCTCTTGGCTTTGTCATTCGCGACTCAGCATCAGGAGTGCTTGTGATCGGAAAGCCGCTTTACATATCAGCCGCGATATTGGCTCTGTGTGGTGTTACCGCATACCAGTGGCGCGATGAGCTGTTGGGTAGGGTTTCGCGTCTTCACACGACAGGTTCGATAGAGGCTGGCGAGCTTGGCGGACGCTCGCCTGCCGGGCAGCTTCCGATGACAGGCAATGCCAAGGCACCGCTGGCGACAAGCCGCGTGGCGCAAACGGAGGGTTCAACCCCGCCGGTCACCGTGCCTGCTTTGGGCAGTTCGCAAGATACGACACTGGCGCAGGCACCCCGTCGGGCCCCGCCCAGTCAAACGCCAACGCCGCCAGCAGCAACCCAGCCTCCCGTGGTGGATGAAAGCGCGCTGCGATACTTCGCAAGCCAGGGCGATACAGTCAGGCTTCAGGCAGAAATTGCCCGGTTGAGAGCGCTCTATCCGCAATGGACGCCTCCCGCAGATCCGATGGCTGTTCCGGAGCAGGGCGATCCGCAGCTGGAAACCATGTGGCAGCTTTACGCCAATGGTCGCTATGCCGAGGTGCGAAAGGCCATCGCCGACAGGCGGGCTGCAGATGCCAACTGGCAGCCACCCACCAATCTCACGGATATGCTGACGCTGGCCGAGGCACGGCAAAGGCTGGTCAACTCGTCCGATCTCAAGCAATACAACGCGGTGGTCGAGACGGCGGCAGCCAACCCCGGACTGCTGACCTGCGGCGAGGTGGATGTGCTGTGGCGCCTGGCGGAAGCCTTCGTCCGCATTGATAAGCCCGAGCGCGGGCGTGACGCCTATAATTACATTCTCGGCAATTGCGATGGTCCGAGCGAACGTCTCGCGACTGTTCAGAAAGCATCTGCTCTCTTGCCGATGGCGATGATGAGCGACCTTCTGGCAAGGGAAAGACCGGGTGCGGACGGGCAACTGGAGTTCGAGCCGATCAAGGACGATCTTGCTCGTCAATTCGTGGCCAATGCCGGTGAGAACAAGGACGTCACCGTTCCTCCCGCATATCTGTCCCGGCTGGAGCGGGCTGCCGAAACCAGCAAGCTGGCCAGTGATGCGCTGTTGCTGGGCTGGTACAATCTTCGCCGCGAAAAAAATCAGGATGCGGAAAAATGGTTCCAGCAGGCCAAACAGGCCGAGGATTCCGCATCTGCATCTCAAGGCTTCGCCCTCGCACTGATTGCCCGCGATGAGCCGCGCGAAGCCGAAGACGCCATGTATGAATGGCGCGATTCGTCTGACGATGCGCGTAAAACCTATCTTGCCGCAACGGCCAATCTTCTCGCGCTAGAGCCCCCCGTCGCTCTGGAGCCGGAGGTTCTGAAGCGAATTGCTGATGAAACCGTTGCCCAGAAGGATGCGGCAACCGCACAGGAATTTGGCTGGTATTCGCGCGCATTTTTGCAGCCGCAACTGGCTGTGCAATGGTTCACCACTGCTCTCGGCTGGAAGGCCGATGATGAGGCTTCGGCCTATGGTTTGGCCTTGTCCTATCAGGACTTGAACAATGTCGCGGAGGTCCGCCGCCTCCAGCAGGAATGGGGTGCGCAGTCGGAACGCATTCTTGCTGTCGGAAGACCAGAGCCTACTGCTTCGCAACGCGTGGGCAGCAGCCAACCGGGCCGGGCTCCGTTACAGCAGCATGCTGCCCAGGCACAGCCCACCAATGTCGTGTATCAGCAGAACCCCAATGCCGCCGTGCCACGGCAGGGGCGTGTCGTTGTGGCACAGAGCCAAGCCGCGCGCAAATCAACCGGTTGCGCTGCGACCTTCAACCCGGATGGCCTTCCGCCG
Organism: Agrobacterium vacciniicorymbosi; assembly: GCF_040427045.1. NCBI lineage: Bacteria > Pseudomonadati > Pseudomonadota > Alphaproteobacteria > Hyphomicrobiales > Rhizobiaceae > Agrobacterium > Agrobacterium vacciniicorymbosi. The sequence continues at coordinate 201,615 of NZ_JBETMF010000003.1, read as the reverse complement.
CAGCAAGCCTTGCAGCAGGGCTGGTGCCTGATGGACGCCAACCGTCCCGCGGAAGCGTTGAAGGCTTTCGGTGCCGCGCTGAAAACCGGCCAATCGACGGTCAGAAGTGACGCCGCCTATGGTCAAAGCCTCGCCTATCTACGCATGGGTCTGACGGATAATGCCGCCGTTTCCGCCACCAAATCCGGCATGGACAAGACCAAGGCGACAGAGCTTCAGATCGCGATCCTTACTGATCGCGCACTAGCCGCATACAACAACGGCCAATATGAAAAGGCGCTCATCCTGCTCGATCAACGCGCTCGTTTCGCCACAGAACGTAATGATCTGATGGTGATCCGCGGTTACGCGTACCTGAATCTCAATCGTTATGCCGAAGCCGTGCAGGTTTTCGAAGGACCGGCATCCACGGGCCATAGAGACGCCGTCAGAGGATTGGCTGCGGCATTGGATGCGCGCCCCAGCAAGGGTCCGCGCGGCGGTTAACACACCTTAGCGTTATTTCCAGACAGTTTTCATGGAATTCATTGAAAGTTCATGTGGCGGGTTATATGTGCTTTTCAGATAGTCATCTCTGAAAGACCGCGATGCTTACGAAAAAGGGAAAATACGGGCTGAAAGCCATGATCGACCTTGCCAGTCTGGCGCAGGGCGAGACCGCTTTCGTGAGCGAGATCGCAGCGCGCAACAATATCCCTAAGAAGTTTCTGGATGCCATTCTGCTGGAACTGCGCAATGAAGGCATGCTGCGGTCCAAGAAAGGCCCCGGCGGCGGATATGCCCTTTCGAAAGCAGCATCCGATATTTATATCGGTCAGGTCGTCCGTGCGTTGGACGGGCCTTTGGCACCCATTCGCTGCGCTAGCCGCACGGCTTTCGAGGCCTGCGATGACTGTTCGGATCCGCAGACCTGTCAGGTGCGCCGGTCCATGACCGACGTCCGCGATGCCATGGCTGCGGTTTTGGACAATATGACGCTGGAGCAGTTTGCGGCAAACACTGCAGAGCAACCGGCTGAACGCTCGGCGTAAGTCAGAGATGAGAGGCGTTTAAAGCGCCGCGATATTCGCATATTTCCCGCCGTGATAGATTAGCGGAAAGCCCTCACTCCGTTCAACCGACAGAACACGCCCGAGGATGATTGCGTGCGTATGGCGTTCGATGACGTCCTCGACGGCGCAGTCGATAGCGGCCAGTGAACCTTTGAGTGCGAACGCTCCGCTTTCCAGAGTGAACCATTCGGCATCGCTATAACGATCCACACCCTTCAACCCACCGACGCCCGCAAAGCGGGACGCGACATCCTGCTGGGTGGCGGAGAGGATATTGACACAGAAGTGGTTGTAGCGCGCAATCACCGGCCAGGTGGATGACGACTTGTTGATGTTCACGATCATGGTTGCCGGTTCCATGGAAAGCGCCGTTGCCGACGTCACCGTTGCTCCTGTGCGGCTTGCGCCCGTACCAGCCGTAATGACGGAAACGCCACCTGCCAGACTGCGCATTGCAGCCTTCAACTCGTTGGAATCGAATGCCGCTCTTTCACGTTCTTCGTGAAGGTAAGTTACCGTCGCCGTCATCGTGTCCATCTCCAAAAGCTTCAAGGCCCCACGCTTGAACGATATCAGCGCAGGTATGGAGCGAGGAGCGAAAGGATTTCATTGTTGATTGATTTTGTAGAAATCTATTGTGGTCTGAGGGCTTTTGACGCGCATGAGCGTGTTAGTCCGTGAGATTTCTGATGGTGCGCATGAATATTCTCGCACCGGTTTCGATCAATGCGTCGGGAAAATCATAATCAGGGTTATGCAGGTTCGGGTGGTCCATCCCGGCACCAAGAAAGAACATGGCTGATTTCGATACCGCGCCAAAACGTCCAAAGTCTTCGGAAGCGCGCATCGGCAGGTTTCGCCCGTCATGCGGCACCTTTTCCTCATCCAGCGCCCGGTGCAGTTGCGCGACAGCCTCGGCGTCATTTTCACAATGCTGGAAAACATCGTCATAGACGATGTCGAGCGTCAGGCCGTTTGCCGCCGCAGCGTCCGTCGCAAGCTTTTCCGCTGCCTCGCGAAGTTCTGCCATGCGCTCGTCCGTCAACGTTCTCAGCGTTGCCCATATTTCTCCATCGGCGGGCGCAATGCCGAAGGCGGCTTCGCCCATGACGGCGTGCGTTATCGTCACCATCTTGAAATCCGGCTGCGGAGGCATGCCGTGACCGAGGCCGGAGAGGGCGGGCATGAGCGTGGCAATGGCCTGCATGGGCGAAATGCCGTGTTCGGGTGATGAGGCATGCGCAGTCTTGCCCATCAGCCTAATCTTCATCCCGCGCGACGCGCAGTTGACCGGTCCTGAAATCAGCGAGACATGGCCGAATGGCAGGCCGGGCAGATTGTGCAAGGAAAAGGCATAGTCTGGCCTGATGTCCTGAAACGAGGGATCGGCAAGAACGGCTGCCGCACCGGCTCCGGTCTCCTCGGCTGGCTGAAACAGCAGCACGACCTTGCCGCTTTTTGGGCGCTGCCGTGATATGCCGCGCGCAAGGGCGAGCAGAATCGTTGAGTGCCCATCATGGCCGCAAAGATGTCCATGTCCATCGATTGTGGAGCGGTGAGGGACATCGGTTTTCTCAAAGATCGGCAGGGCGTCGAGTTCGGAGCGAATGAGGATGGTCGGGCCATCGATGCCGCTTTCGAAGATCGCAGCCACCCCGTGACCACCCAGGTTCGTCAGAACTTTGTCGGGCGGGGAGGCTTCCAAGGCGGTGCATATGCGGCGTGCCGTCTCCCGCTCCTCACCGGAAACTTCCGGATGGCGATGCAGGTCGTGGCGGATATCCACGAGTTCAACCAGATCTCGGTTTGATAGAAACATGATACCCCGCAGAAACGGCATTCAGGAAAACGCCATTTCTACAGCTTCATTGCATCAATGCAAAACCTTCGGCGGCACCCAGCGGCGATTTTGTTCACTTTCACGCCCTGTAACGATAACCGAACCGGCGAGTGTCGAAGCTGGCGCTACAGACATTCTGATGCGCGCAAGCGCTGCCTTGGCTTTTTCGGCATATTCCATATTCACCGTATCGTCGGAATGGTAGCTCTGCAGCTTCTCGAAAATCGCCGCGGCTTCGTTACGTCTCCCCGCGGCCACGAGAGCAATGCCGCATTTATAGAGCGCTTCGCGGTGGAACGGAGCGCGGGTGGTGACATCCTGAAAGGCTTTGACGGCACCGGGATAATCTTTTTGCGCAAGCCGCGTTTCGCCGAGCCGCAGCAGAGCGGGCACAGGATCTGCAACCGATCTGCTGATGGAAAGATAGGATATTTCCGCCTCGTGGAAATCGCCTTTCTCGAAAAGCAGATTGGCGAGGCCAAATTCCGCGCCGCTGTGGTCCGGTACGGTTTCCAGCACTTGCCGGAAAGCGACCTCGGACTGGGCTTTGGCCCCAGTTTTGTAGAGCCTCAACGCTTGCTCATAGACGAAGCGCACGCTGAAAGGATGCAGCTTGTCCTGAAGGTTTTCGCCGGAACGCGTCTTGAATAGTGTGCAGGTGATAGGCCTTTCCTGCGGGCCGAACATGTATTTGTAGGGCTCGTTGCCACGTAGAAAGTCATACTCCTTGAAGCCCATGTCTATGGCCCGGCGAATGCAATATCCATGTAATATCAGACCTGGTGAGGGGGTCGTCCAGCTTTCGTCACGTCCGGTAATATAGAAAAGCACGACGCCCTTCTGCCGGTCCAGGATGTTGGCGAGCGCGCCGAGCGGCCTTTCGCCATGCCACAGCACCGGCAAGTCCAAAGTGCCATCCGCAAAGCAATCCATCAGCATCTCGCGGGTCGCATAGATCAGCTTTTCGGTCCGCTCCTTGCCCTTGAACGGTGCCCATTTGGTGCGCCAGAGATCGAACAGAATGTCCATGTCCCGATCTATCGTCTCTGGTGTGGCGAAGGTGATGCGGTAGCTGTCGTCGCTTTCCACCTTGCGCAGAAACCGCCGCAGCTTCTGCCGCGTCTGGCTGCTCATATGGGTTTCCAGATATTCATCGAACGTCGCGGGCAGCGTCACCACCGGGCAGACGCAATTGTTGATATTGTTGGGGCTCTTCGGCGTGCTGTCCCGGAACATGACCAACGGTCCCTGCAAAGCCCTGACCATGGCATCACGACGCGTCGGTGGGCCGCAGAGATAATCCAGTTTCAGATGCGTCCAGCGCTGCTCCTTGATAAAGGCGCAGAAACCGACCACGGCATTGTTTTCATATTCCGGTCGCGTGATGAAGCCCGTATAATCTGCCGCAAAATTGCCAGCCATGATGATTTCATCGAAGAAGCGGCCAGTTTTCTTGTCTTGTTGGGTGACGACGCGCAGGGGAAAGAAGGCCACATAGGGGGAACCCTCTGGCTTTTCGCGCAAAGCCAGAATGAACCAGCGCCCGCGCCGCGAGAGATAGGCCCTCAGCCATATCCAAGACAGGAAATGCTGAGCATAGGGGTCAACCGCAAAGACAGCATCCCAACTTTCGCGAATGGCCTCAAAGCCCGCCCGTGTATCAATCACGTCAATGCGCATAGTCCCCTCCCAATACGATTTACGGTAGCTTTGGGAGGTCTCATTCTAGGGGGAAATATCTGGCGGCAAATATTCCGTTCGGGTTAGAACGGGCCATCAATTGGGGCTATGGGCAACGGCTTTCAGCCCCGGTAAGCAACAAGCACAGCACCGCAGGCAATCAGCACGACGCCCAGCCAGTTCGGCAATGACAGTCGCTCTCCGAGAAACAGAACGGCAAAAACCGCAACGAATACGACGCTCAGCTTGTCGATGGGCGCAACGCGGGCGGCGTCTCCAATCTTCAGGGCGCGGAAGTAACATATCCACGAGGCACCGGTGGCAAGTCCGGAAAGCACCAGAAACAGCCATGTGCGCCCGGTAACATTGGCCGGGTTCTGCCAGTTGCCGGTGATGTAGACCATGAAGCCCGCGGCAAAAAGAATGACGATGGTTCGGATGAAGGTGGCGAAATCCGAATTGACGTTTTCAATGCCGATCTTGGCGAAGATTGCGGTGAGTGCCGCGAAACCTGCGGAAAGAAGCGCCCAGAATTGCCATGTCAGCAGAAGGTTTTTCATCTCGGGGCTCCGGCGCGACGTTAAGCGCAAACATCTTTTTATTCCGATTATATCTGACTTGAAAGTGTCCATAACGGCAAAAGGCCTGCGCCGAATAGTCGGGCAGGCCTTTCAAGTTTAAGCACGATGTGTCCGGCTTATTCAGCCGGCTGTGCCACCGGCGTTGTCGGCTGGACCTCGCCGATGCTGGGGATTTCTTCGCCGCTTAGGACGCGGGCAAGCTGCGCCTCGTCGAGTTCGCCTTCCCAGCGGGCCACGACGATGGTCGCAACCGCATTGCCGACGAAGTTCGTCAGTGCGCGGCATTCCGACATGAAGCGGTCGATGCCGAGGATCAGCGCCATGCCCGCGACTGGCACGGATGGGACAACGGAGAGCGTTGCGGCCAGCGTAATGAAGCCTGCACCTGTGATGCCAGCGGCACCCTTGGAGCTGAGCATGGCCACAAGCAGCAGCAGAACCTGTTCACCGAAGGACAGGTGAATACCCGTTGCCTGTGCGATGAAGAGAGCGGCCAGCGTCATGTAGATGTTGGTGCCATCGAGGTTGAAGGAGTAGCCGGTCGGAATGACCAGACCAACGACGGAGCGCTTGCAGCCCGCCTTTTCCATCTTGCTCATCAGACCCGGCAGCGCGGCTTCAGACGAAGACGTGCCGAGGACCAGCAGAAGCTCTTCCTTGATGTAGCGGATCAACGCCAGAACCGAGAAGCCGTTGTAACGGCAAACGGCACCCAGAACGACCAGCACGAAGACAAGCGAGGTGAAGTAGAACGTACCGATCAGCATCGCAAGATTGGTAACGGACGAGATGCCGTATTTGCCGATGGTAAAGGCCATCGCGCCGAAGGCACCGATAGGGGCTGCCTTCATCAGGATCGCGACCAGCTTGAAGATCGGGTACATCAGCGCATGCATGAAATCGACGACGGGCTTGCCGCGTTCACCGACGATGCCAAGCGAAATACCGAACAGCACCGAGAAGAACAGAACCTGAAGAATGTCACCTTCCGCAAAAGCGCCGACGATGGTCGTCGGGATGATGTTCATCAGGAAGCCGGTGATGGACTGCTCATGGGCCTTCGCCGCATAGGTCGCAACGGCCTTGCCATCGAGCGTGGCAGGATCGATGTTCATGCCAGCGCCCGGCTGGACGACATTGGCGACGATCATGCCGATGATAAGCGCGAGCGTGGAGAAGGTGAGGAAGTAGATCATTGCCTTACCGGCAACGCGGCCAACCTTCTTCATGTCGTTCATGCCGGCAATACCGGTGGCGACTGTAAGGAAGATGACGGGTGCGATGATCATCTTGACGAGGCGAATGAAGCCATCACCCAGCGGCTTCAGCTGTTCGCCGAGTGCTGGATAGAAGTGGCCGAGCGCAATACCTGCCACGATGGCAACGATGACCTGAAAATAGAGATGCCGGTAAAACGGCAGTTTAACGTGGCTGGATGCCACGGCGGTGCTGTCAATCATTTTAGTTCCTCCTCGGTCACAACCCTGCCGTAGTGGCCTCCCGGGTCCGCCGTATTTGGTTCACGGTCGATGACCGTCTGAGGAGCAGTTTTGCAAGTGCCGTGCCAGAAATGTGATTGAGATGTTAAGTGGCTGAATTTAAATACTATAAAATCCTGCGTTGCAGCGTCACTCAGAGATTTGTGTGGTTTCCCGCTCGGTCGTTCTTGCGGTTTGTGTGGAAATCCGCACAATGTGGCCATCATTGAGAAGAGTTGAGATGGCGAGCAGTTTTGATACATCCCGCGTTCGTTGGGCCGCATTCATTGCCATGTGGCTCATCATCGCCATCGGCGCATTCGTTGCTGCCGACAAGCTTGGCCGTATTCAGGCCATGAAGACCCTTCTGGCCACGGCCAGCACGGATGGGGAGCTGAAGTCAGCCCTTCTGAACGTCGCGCTGGAACGCCCGCGCGTTCTGCCGCTGGTGCTATCGCGCGACCGGGACGTGGTGGAAGCGCTTGAGGGTGGTGGCCCTTCCATCGAGCGGCTGGATCAGAAGCTGGAAGGCCTGATCGAAGGGACGCAGGCCTCCGTCATCTATGTTGCAAACACGAACGGCTTGACGATTGCCTCCAGCAACTGGCGCACGCCGGAAAGCTTCGTCGGTTCCAACTATGCCTTCCGCGATTATTTCAAACGGGCGCTGGATACGGGCAGGGCAGAGCATTACGCGCTGGGCAATGTCAGCCGCAGGCCGGGACTTTATATTTCCCGCCGGGTGGATGGTCCCAATGGCAATCCGCTGGGCGTGGTCATCGCCAAGGTCGAGTTCAGTCGTCTTGAGGCAGATTGGAACATTGGCGGCCGCCCGGTCTATATTGTGGATACCAACGGCGTGGTGCTGATGACCAGCATTCCCGAATGGCGCTTCAAGACGGTTGCGCCGATTGATAACGCACGACGAAAGACGATCTCCGAAAGCCTGCAATTCGGTGACGAAAAACTCTCCCTCATGCCGGTGACGACGCTTTCCACGCCTGGCCCGCAGGTGGCGATGGTCGATGTCAATTCCCCGCCATCGCTCAAGGGTGAGTATTTGCGTCTGGAACTGCCGGTGCCGACCACCGAATGGTCTCTGCATTATCTGCAGCCGGTGGAAGCGACCACCAATGCCGCAGTCCGCGAAAGCCGCATTATCGTGGCCGCAAGCCTCATGCCGCTTCTGGCCATTTCCGCCATCTGGCTTTGGCGCAGGCAAAAGGGCGCGCAACAGCGGGCGGCAGATGAGCGTGACAGGGCGGAGCTGGAGCGCCGTGTTCAGGAACGAACGATAGACCTGACGATGGCGCGAGATCGTCTTCAGTCGGAAATCGTCGGCCATGAGCAGACGGCAAAGGAATTGCAGAGTGTGCAGCATGAGTTGGTCAAGGCCAACCGCCTGTCCATTCTGGGGCAGGTTGCGGCGGGCGTTGCCCATGAAATCAACCAGCCGGTCGCCACCATCCGCGCCTTTGCGGATAATGCCCGTGTCTTCCTCAAGCGGGATCGCAAGCAGGATGCGGATGAAAATCTGGAGAGCATCGCCTCCCTCACGGAGCGTATCGGCGTCATCACCAGTGACCTGAAGATACTGGCGCGAAAAGGCCGTACGGCGGCGGAACCGGTCAGCATGCGTCTCGTCATAGAAGGTGCAGTCGTGCTGCTGCGCAGCCGTTTTGCCGGGCGCATGGATGCGCTGGATATCGTTCTGCCGGATGAGGGCCTCATGGTGCTTGGCAGCCGTATTCGGCTGGAACAGATCGTTATCAACCTCCTGCAAAACGCGCTTGAGGCCGTGGAAGACAAAACGGATGGCCGCGTGGCCGTGCGGGTGGAAGTGGCAGGCGAAGAGGCCACGCTGACGATTGGCGACAACGGACCGGGTATTGCGACCGAAATCCACGAGCAGCTGTTTTCGCCCTTCAACACGTCGAAGGAGGGCGGGTTGGGCCTCGGGTTGGTCATCTCGCGTGATATCGCCTCGGATTACGGTGGCCGGATCGATGTGGAAACAGGCGAGAGCGGGACGTGTTTTTCTGTGTATTTGAAACGGGCGTGACATGACGGTGAGCGGAACGATTTATCTGGTCGATGACGATTCCCAATTGCGCAAGGCCATGGTCCAGACGCTGGAACTGGCTGGCATGACGGTCATGCCTTTTCCAAAGGCAGAGCAAGCGCTGGAGGCCCTGTCGAAAGACTTCGGCGGTGTCGTCATTACCGATGTGCGCATGCCCGGCATGGACGGCCTGCAATTTTTCGAGCGTCTGCGCCAGATCGACCCAGATCTGCCCGTCATTCTCATCACCGGCCACGGTGATGTGCCCATGGCGGTCGCGGCTCTTCACAATGGCGCCTATGACTTCATTTCCAAGCCGTTTCCCGCCGAGCGGATGGTGGAAAGTGCGCGCCGCGCACTGGAAAAGCGTCGCCTCGTCATGGAAAACCGCGCGCTGAAACGTGCGGCCATGCGGGCGGAGGATGACCTTCCACTCATCGGCCAGACACCGGCGATGGAGCGGCTGCGCAATACCTTGCGCCACATCGCCGATACGGATGTCGATGTTCTCGTGGCTGGCGAGACCGGCAGCGGCAAGGAGGTGGTAGCAACTGCTCTTCACAATTGGAGTAAACGCCGCGCCAAAGGCAATTTCGTTGCTTTGAACTGCGGTGCGCTGCCGGAAACGATCATTGAAAGCGAGCTTTTCGGCCATGAGGCGGGCGCTTTCACCGGCGCACAAAAGAAGCGCATTGGCCGCATCGAACATTCCAGCGGCGGCACGCTGTTTCTGGACGAAATCGAAAGCATGCCGCCGGGCGTTCAGGTCAGAATGCTGCGTGTGCTGGAAATGCGGCAGGTCTCGCCCGTTGGCTCCAATGAAGAGCGGCCCGTCGATATCAGGGTGGTGGCGGCGGCCAAGGTGGATTTGGGCGATCCGCAACAGCGCGGCGATTTTCGCGACGACCTCTATTATCGCCTGAACGTCGTCACCCTCTCAATTCCGCCACTGCGGGAGCGCAAGGCGGATGTACCGCTGCTGTTTTCGCACTTCACCAAAAAGGCCTCGGCTCGCTTCGGCATGCCGATACCGCCCATCACCGCCAGTGTTTCGCGGCATCTGACCGATCATGACTGGCCCGGCAACGTCCGCGAACTCGGCCATTTTGCGGAGCGTGTGGTGTTGGGGCTGGAAGGTCATGCGGATGTCGCCACGCAACCTGCCGATCACAGGGACGCATCTGGCACGCTCGCGGAAAGAATGGATCGGGAAGAGGCGCAGATCATTCGCGAAGCGCTGGAAAAATTCGATGGTGATGTGGCTGGCACCATTGGCGCGCTCGGCATTGCCCGCAAGACCTTCTACGACAAGCTTCAGCGCCATGATATAAGCCGCAGCGACTACGTCCAGAAAGGATCGTGATCGCTGCGGCTCGTTTGTCTGGTCAGACTATATCAGCCTGCGACGCAGAAGTGGTTCTGGCCGTCGTAACCCATGTAGGTTCCTGTGCGGGAATTGAAGCTGCCGTAGCGCTGCGAGCAATAGTCATACCATGCATTCGTCCAAGGCTCGATTGTGCGGTATGTGGCGCGTGGCTGGTAAGCCGGGCGAGTGTCATAAACCGGCTGTGCGCGGTAGACTGGCTGTGCGCGATAAACCGGGCGCGGTGCCTGACGATAGTAATAATTATCGTCCGGCTCGCTATAGGTATAGCTCGGCTGGTAGGTCTGGTAGCGGCGCACTGGCGGCTCGTCATAGACACGCTCGTCGGAGTAGCGAGGCTGCGACAGTGCTGAGCCGACTGCGACACCGGCGGCAAGGCCAAGGACGCCACCCAGAAGGGCTGCGTCACGGTCGTGGCGGCGCCAGTCACCAGCAGACGCTGAGTTAAAAGGGGCGAGGACGGTTGCAGACACTGCAAGAGCCAGAAGAGTTTTTGCTGCTAAGGAGGCCATGTTCTTTATCCATCCAAAACGGCAGCTGCCTGCCAGTTGTTATTCAATGGTTAAGAATTAGCGTTCTCAGGCTGAACCGGTGCTGAATGAATTGTGGCGGTGTGGTGGCGGTGAAATCTCCTAGAGTTTTGCCAAGGCAGCCGGGGAGAAGCCTTCCAGCATACCGAGATAAGGCTTGTCGAGCGGCGTGGCATAGGCACCGCGCTTTGCCGTTTTCAGACCAAGCGCGACCAGCCCTTCCGCCTGCTTCACGGCAGCGCTGACGCCATCGACTACGGGTACACCGAACTCGGCGGAAAGTTTCGCGGCAAGATCCGCCATTCCCGCACATCCCAATATGATGGCTTCTGCCCGGTCCTCCCGAATGGCCGCGGCAATCTCGAAACGCAGCCGCTCCAGCGCATTGGAGTTTGGGTCTTCCAGAGACAGGACCGGAATATCGGCGGCGCGGACCTTGGCTCGGCTGCTCGCGCCGTAGCGATGAACCAGATGTTCTACCGGCAGGCGAGAGCGTTCCATGGTGGTCACGACGGTGAATTTCTGGGCTATGAAGGAGGCCGTGGCCACTGCCGCTTCGCAAATGCCGATGACGGGTATGTTGGCCAGCGCCCTTGCCGCATCCAGCCCGGTATCGTCAAAGCAGGCGATGATGACCGCATCCGCACCCGCCTTTTCGCCCTTGGCGATTTCCGCCAGAAGGCCGGGAATGGCAAAGACCTCGTCGTAATATCCCTCGATGGACACCGGCCCCATCTGCGACGTGACGGCGACGATCTCTGTGCCGGAGCCAGCGACGCCTTTTGCGGCGGCGGCAATGGTTGCCGTCATGGATGCGGTGGTGTTGGGATTGACGATGAGAATGCGCATGATGAACGGTTCAGGCCTTCAGCTGGCGGCGGTTCAGATAAACGATGAGGCCAAGCGTTGCGGCAATCACCAGAAACGAGAAGAAGGTGGTGACGGCACCCAGCGCATAGAGAACCGGCGTCGTGACATTGGTGGTCATGCCGTAAATTTCCAGTGGCAGGGTGTTGTAGGTGCCTGACGTCATCAATGTGCGGGCAAACTCGTCATAGGAGAGGGTGAAACCGAACAGACCGATGCCGATCAGGCTCGGCGCAATCATCGGCAGTACCACCTCGCGAAATGTCTGCCAGGAGGTAGCGCCCAGATCACGCGCCGCTTCCTCATAGGAAGGCGAGAAACGGTTGAAGACGGCCAGCATGATCAGCACGCCGAAAGGCAGCGTCCATGTCATATGCGCGCCGAAGGCGGAGCTGTACCATGATGGCTCCAGCCCGAGTTGCTGGAAGAGAACGCCGATGCCCAGCGAAATGATGATGGACGGCACGACGAGGCTGGCAACGGACAGATAAAACAGCGGCGTTGCACCGACGAATTTGCGACGGAACGCAAGGCCTGCCAGAAGAGATACCAGCACGGTCGCGACCATCACCATCAGCCCCAGGCTGAGAGACCGACGGAAGGAGCCGCCGAAATCACCCACCGCCTGCTGTTCGAACAGATTGCCGAACCAGTGTAGCGAAACGCCGTTCAGCGGAAAGGTCAGGCCGCCATTCGGTCCCTGAAAAGCAAGGATCAGAATGGCCGACAGAGGACCATAGAGAAACAGCACGAAGAGCGCGAAGAAGAAGGAGAGGACGTAGAATTCCCGACCGCGTTTTTCCGAGAACATCTCAAAGCTCCTTTCTGATATCGACGACGCGCAGAATGCCCGCGACCATCAAAAGAACGAGTGCCAGCAGGATGACGGCATTCGCCGCCGCTGCCGGATATTGCAGCAGCGACATCTGGTTCTTCATCATCAGTGCAACAGATGCGCTCTGTCCGCCGGACATGACTTGAACCGTGGAGAAATCCGCCATGACCAGCGTCACCACGAAAATGGTGCCGATGGCAATTCCGGGCTTGGCGAGCGGAATGATGACGTTCCAGAGGATTTGCCAGCTCGTAGCGCCCGCATCGCGTGCGGCTTCGACCAGCGATTTATCAATGCGCATCAGCGTGTTGAAAATCGGCGTGACCATGAACAGCGTGTAGAGATGCACCATGGCCAGAACCACGGCGAAATCCGAATAGAGCAGCCATTCCACCGGGGCTGGCACGATGCCCATATTAACCAGCGCACTGTTGACCAGTCCGTTTCGCCCGAGGACCGGAATCCACGAAATCATGCGGATGATGTTCGAGGTCAGAAACGGCACGGTGCAGATGAGAAACAGCACCATCTGCATTGTGGTGGTGCGAATATGGAATGTCAGGAAATAAGCGACCCAAAAGCCACAAAACAGCGTGATGGCCCAGACCATCGCCGCAAATTTCAGTGTGTTGAGATAGGTCTGCCACGTCACCCACGAGCCGAGTGTTTCGGCGTAGTTGAAGGTGACGAAGCCAGGATACATCTGGGCGAAATCATAATCCCAGAAACTGACGACAGCGATCATCAGGATCGGCAAAGCCAGAAAGAAGCCGAGGATCAGCGCCAGCGGAGCTGCCTGCACATAGGCGACGAGCTTAGCCGGAAGCGCAAAGCTGCGGCTTTTCTTGTCCGTCTTGTCGCTAACGCCGATCAATCTGACTGTGACCACGGCCCGTCTCCTCGCTTTCGTGCAGGCGGGTGCGCGGACGAAATCCGCGCACCCTTGTCGTCCTTATCTCATCAAGCAGCGATGAACTCGTTCCAGCGGCGGACCATGTAGCGGTCTTCGTCCATCACGGAGTTCCAGCACGCGACCTTGCCCATGCGCTCCTGGAAGGAGCCGCCATCGCGCACGGCACCGGCCTTTTCCATGACCTTGCCATCAGGGGCGATGATGTCGCCCTGCGCGGGCTTACCCTCGACCCAGTAACCCCACTCGTCGGCGGTCATGTGTTCCTTGGCCGTATCCATGGCGGCGGAGTAGTAGCCCTGACGGTTGAGGTATGCGCCGACCCAGCCGGAGGTGTACCAGTTGATGTACTCATAGGCGGCATCCAGTTTTGCACCAGACAGGTGCTTGGCAAGGCCAAGACCGCCGCCCCATGAACGGTAACCTTCCTTCAGCGGCTGGTATTTGCAGGCGATGCCCTTGGAGCGCACGGCGGCAACGGCAGGCGACCACATGGACTGGATGACGACTTCGCCTGACGCCATGAGGTTGACGCTTTCATCGAAGCTCTTCCAGAAGGCACGGAACTGGCCGTCTTTCTTGGCCTTGATCAGGAAGTCGATCGTCTTGTCGATCTCTTCCTTGGTCATGTTGCCCTTGTCGGCATATTTGATGTTGCCCATGGCTTCCATGATCATGGCCGCATCCATGATGCCGATGGATGGAATGTTGAGGATGGATGCCTTACCCTTGAACTTCGGGTCCATGATATCGGCCCAGCTGGTGATGTCGCGTCCGACGAGGTCGGGGCGAATACCAAGCGTATCGGCGTTGTAGATGGTCGGGACCATGGTGAAATAGTCGGTTTCGCTCTTGGCGAATTTCTTGTCGCCGGGCTTTTCCACGAAGCCGACCGTGTGCGGTGCCGTGCCCTGTGCGATAACGCTGTCTGGTGTCAGCTTGCCGGTTTTGAACAGCGGAACGATCTTGTCGTAATATTTCAGCTTCTTGATTTCCATCGGCTGGATGACGCCAGCCGGGTACACCTTCTTCAGGATCCAGTATTCGATATCGGCGATATCGTAGGAGTTCGGCTGGGTCACAGCGCGCTGTGCGGCGGCATCGGAATCCGTTGCCGTCATTTCCAGCGTAATGCCGAGATCGGCCTTGCACTTTTCAGCGATGGCGTTGAGGTTCGACACGCCGGTGCCGAACTGGCGCAGGGTTATCGGGTTCTGTGCCCAGATGGTTGGGAAACCGGTGATCAGGCCGGAACCGATGGCCGCACCGGTGGCTGCTGCGCCTGCCTTGAGAAGGCCGCGACGCGACAGGCCTTTTTTGCTGTTGGAAGTATTGGTCATGACAGTTCTCCTCTGGTTGCTTTTGCTTATTTTTCTACCCGGCCGAGCACGATGGCATCTGCCGCATTCCATGAAAGTGGTATGGCCTCACCGACTTTGATTGGTTTTTCGAAGAAGGCGACGTCGCTGAGGATGACGTTGAAATCCTCGATGCCCGCACCGGCCACGACGATCTTCACGCTGGCGCCGTGATATTCGACATTGGAAACGATGCCGGTAAAGCCGTGCCCTGGCAGTTCCGCCTCGGCCACACGAACGCGGTCCGTTCTGACCGCGATATCCACCGGCCCATCCTGCCGTGCATCGCCTGCCGCAATGAAGGAGCCGCCGCCGGGCACATCCAGCGTTACCAGCTCACCGAATTTCTCTTTCATGCGACCGGAGATGACGTTGTGATTGCCCATGAAGCGGGCAACGAAGCCCGTTGCGGGGCGCTCAAACACCTCACGCGGCGTGGCCGCCTGTTCAATACGCCCGTCATTCATGATGACGATGATATCGGCCAGCGCCATCGCTTCTTCCTGGCTATGCGTCACATGGACGAAGGTGATGCCAAGCGAGGTCTGGAGTTTCTTCAGCTCCGCACGCATACGGATTTTGAGGAAGGGGTCGAGCGCGGAAAGTGGTTCGTCCAGCAGCAGCGCTTCCGGATCGGTAATCAGCGCACGGGCCAGCGCGACGCGCTGTTGCTGGCCGCCGGAAAGCTGAGCCGGGCGACGGTTGGCATAGGGCTCAAGCTGCATCAGTTGCAGCATCTCCATCGCCTTTGCGCGCCGTGTTTCCTTGTCTACGCCTTTCATTTTCAGGCTGAAGGCAACATTGTCGATAAGGTCCAGATGCGGAAACAGCGCGTAGGACTGGAACATCATCGCCGTGCCACGCTGGGCGGGCGGAAAATCTGTGACGACAACATTGCCCAGTCGCACATCTCCGCTTGAAATCGTCTCGTGACCTGCAATCATGCGCAGTGTCGAGGTCTTGCCGCAGCCGGAAGGACCCAGCAGGCAGCAATAGCTGCCCGCCGGGATTTTAAGGCTAATGGCATGGACGGCGGTTGTGGTGCCGTAGACTTTCGAAACGGAAGCAATATCGATTTCGGCGGCTTTGCTCATGCATGTTCCCCTGCTGTCGCCGAGCACGTTGCATAAGCCGTGCCAGTTTCGATGGGCAGGCGTTAAGTCCATGACGCGAAATGATTTTTTGTTTTGTTTGTGGAGGTGGCAGGAGCGAACCATCTCGTAATGATTAAAAAAGAAGCGATTGTCTGCGATAATGCATAAGGATTGTATTCAATATTTTAGGCGAATGAGGACGTTTTCTGGTTTCCCGAATTGCCGCTTCAGGGTAGAAGAAAACGGACGACGGATGACACCATGACCATTGCCGATATCAATCCAGAAACAGACGTTACGCAGGAAGATCGCGCACAAGCCATTCGCGATACGCTTCGTGATGCAATCGTGGACAGGCGCCTCGCGCCCGGCACGAAATTGTCAGAGGCCGAGGTTGGCACCTTGTTCGATGTCAGCCGCACGGTCGTGCGTGCCGCCCTTCAGATGCTGGCCTTCGAAGGGTTGGTGAAAACAGAGCGCAATCGCGGCGCCTTCGTCTCCAACCCGACACCGGACGAGGCACGTCAGGTCTTCTCATCTCGCAGGCTGATCGAACCCGGCATCATCCATGCCGCAATCGAGCAGCTGACGCCCTCTGCCATCGCCGACATGCGCGCGCATCTGACGGAAGAGACCCGCCACCAGCATGAGCGCGGACCAAGCGCCCGCCGCGCCGAGATCAAGGCATCGGGCGATTTTCATCTGATGCTGGCCTCAGTCGCCGGAAACGCGATCCTTGAAAAATTCATGGCCGAACTGGTCGCCCGCTCATCTCTGGTGATTGCCCTTTACGGGCGTTCAGGCATTTCCAGCTGCGGTCATGGCGACCATGCGTCGATTCTGGATGCTTTGGAGCAGGGTGATGCCGAAAAGGCTAAAAGCTTGATGTTGCATCACATCGACCACATCGAGGCCGACCTTGATCTGCGGAACAAGGAGGGACTGGCTTTGAAGGATGCTTTGTCTCTGTAGGTATCAGCCGTATTGCGCGGCTGATACCGATAGGTGGGCCTAGGCGGCGTAGCGGCTGATCGCCAGATCCGAAGTCTCGATTTCCGGCGTGTTGCCGCTGACGAGGTCGGAGAGAACCCGCGCCGAACCGCATGCCATCGTCCAGCCCAGCGTGCCGTGACCGGTGTTGAGGTAGAGGTTGCTGTAGCGGGTCGCGCCGATGACAGGGGTGCCATCGGGCGTCATCGGGCGCAGGCCGCACCAGAATTTCGCCTGAGACTGATCGCCAGCGCCGCCGAACAAATCCTCGATCGAATGCGTGAGGGTAGCTTGGCGCTTTGCGGGCAAATCCTTGTTGAAACCTGCAATCTCGGCCATGCCGCCCACACGGATGCGGTCGCCCAGACGGGTCATAGCGATCTTGTGGGCCTCGTCCATGACTGTCGAAACCGGAGCCCGCGCGGCATTGATGACCGGCACGGTGATCGAGTATCCCTTGACCGGGTAAACCGGCAGATCGATACCCAGACGCTTAAGGAACTGCGGCGTATAGCTGCCCAAGGCACCGACGAAAATATCGGCCTCGATGGTACCCTTCGTCGTTTCGATGGCCTTGACGCGGTTGCCTTCGGTAATGGGGCGCATGATGCCCGTGTCATACATGAATTTGACGCCAGCCTGCTCGGCCAGTTTCGCCAATTCTGTGGTGAACATGAAGCAGTCGCCTGTTTCGTCGCCCGGCAGGCGCAGACCGCCAACGATCTTGTCCTTAGAGGCCGCAAGGCCCGGCTCCACCGCCGCGCAACCGTCGCGGTCCAGAATTTCATAGGCTACGCCGCCAGCCTTTAGCACCGCGACATCCTTGCCGATGCCATCGAACTGCTTTTGCGTGCGGAAAACTTCCAGCGTGCCCTGGGTGCGCTGGTCGTATTGAATGCCGGTCTCGTCCCGCAGCGCCATCAGGCAATCGCGGCTGTATTCGGCAACCCGCACCATGCGGCTTTTGTTGATGGAATAACGGGCAGATGTGCAGTTGCGCAGCATCTGCGATATCCAGCGCCATGCGGCAGGATCAACGGTGGGGCGAATGATCAGCGGCGCATGTTCCATGAACAGCCATTTCATGGCCTTCATCGGAATACCGGGAGCGGCCCAGGGTGAGGAGTAGCCGGGTGAAACTTCACCCGCATTGGCAAAGCTGGTTTCCAGCGCCGCCGCAGGCTGGCGGTCAATCACGGTCACCGAATGACCGGCCTTTGCCAGATACCAGGCGGATGTAACGCCGACGACACCGGCTCCAAGAATGACGATATTCATATTGCTCTCACTCGTCTGCATTCGTTGCATCGCCCGTGGCGACAGGTATGTCTGGCTGAATATAGGTACGGCGATAACGATGGCCGAGACCTGTCAGAATTTCATAGGCAATGGTACCGGCATCCTCGCCAATGTCTTCCAGCGATTGATCTGGCCCTATCAATTGAACGAGACTGCCATGGGTCAAGGTTCCCTCCGGCAGCGCGGAAATATCGAGGCTGATACTGTCCATCGATACGCGCCCGGCAATCGGCAGGCGTACGCCATTGAAATAGGCCGCTCCCCTGCTGCTCAGAGAACGGGGAAGGCCGTCCGCATAACCGGCGGCGATGGTCGCCAGTCTCGTTTCACCCGTAGTGCGCAGCGTGCCGCCATAACCAACCAGCGTGTTGGCGGGAACCGTCCGCGTCTGCACAACGGCCACATCCAGCCGCACTACCGGCTTCATCGGGTTCGTCCGGACGGTGGAAGGTGCGCCGCCATAAAGCGCGATGCCTGGGCGCATAACGGCATTGTGGTATTCCGCGCCCAGAAAGATACCGCCGGAATTGGCAAAACACACCGGCACATCTGGAAACATGGCCGCCGCTTTGCGCATCACATCAAGCTGCGATCCATTGGCCGCATGCTCGGGCTCATCCGCGCAGGCCAAATGGCTCATGATGAAGGTGATCGAGATGTCGTTCAGAAGGCTCGGCGAGGTTTTCAGCGTTTCGACTTCGGAAGGTGCCATGCCCAGCCGCGACATGCCGGTATCGATCTGGATTGCTGCTGGAAGCGTCTTGCCCAGCATGACGGCATGCGCGGACCATTGCGCCAGCTGCTCCAGCGAGTTGATGACGGGCGTGATGTTCATCGCCGCGCAGGAAGTCTCGTTGCCGGGTTGAAGCCCGTTCAGCACGAAAATGTCCGCATCACCGGCAATGCGAAGACGCAGCGCGATGGCCTCATCGATATGGGCGACGAAGAAGTGACGGCAACCGGCATTGTAGAGAACGGGTGCGACCATATCCGCACCGAGGCCATAGGCATTCGCCTTAACAACGGCGCTGGTCACGGAATTTGGGGCCATGGCCCGCAGCATGAGGTAATTGTCGCGAAGCGCGCCGAGGTCTATTGTCAGATAACCGCTGGCACCACCGCTCGCCTTCTGGCGATTGATCGTCATGTCCATCGTCGTTCCCTTGTTATTTTACAACAAGACTATTGCAACGATTATCGAATTTTCGCAGTTTGATGCGTGGATTATTCGAAGATTGGCGATCAGGCGCAATTTTCGACGGCTAAATGGAATGATTTTATGTCGGCTTTGGACGCTACCGATCGTCACATCATCCGCGTGCTTCGGCTCAACGCCCGCATCAGTAATGCGAAGCTTGCGGCAGAGGTGGGCCTGTCACCATCCGCCTGTCTGCGGAGGGTGGATATTCTGGAGCGGGAAGGTGTCATTCGCGGCTACACGGCGCTGACGGGCAGTGCCGCTGGCGGCGAGGTCATCTCGGTCATCGTGCAGATCACGCTCGACCGGCAGACAGAGGATTTTCTCAATCGCTTCGAACATGCCGTGAGGCGATACCCCGAAATTCGCGAGTGCTACCTCATGACCGGCGGCTCCGACTATTTCCTGCGGGTGGAAGTAGAAAGCGCGGGCGATTTCGAGCGAGTTCACAAGGAAATCCTCTCGAAACTGCCCGGCGTCTCCCGCATTCACTCCAGCTTCGCCATTCGCAACGCGCTGGCAAGCCCGAAGCCGAGGGCCTGATGTCAGGCGCTCCACCAGCGATAAAAATGGTGCACAGGCCCGTGACCTTGGCCGACATGCAGGTCTCTGCCCGCCGCCAGCGCCCCCTGTAGATATTCCTTCGCCAAACCAATCGCATCCGCCAAGGGAAAGCCAAGCGCCAGATTTGCGGTAATGGCCGATGCCAGTGTGCAGCCGGTGCCGTGGTCATTGCGAGTGTCTATGCGCGGCATGGAAAATTCCTGCATGCCATCGCCATCCAGCAGCTGATCGACACTCTCAGCGCCGCCGCCATGCCCGCCTTTGATCAGAACGGCGCGAACACCGGTGCTCAATATTGCTTCGGCTTGACGGATCATCTCCTGCCTGTTCGTCGCAACCGGCTGGCCGCTTAAAAGTGCGGCTTCCGGCAGGTTCGGGGTGGCGAGTAGTGCCAGAGGCAGCAAGGCGCTGCGCAGGCTTTCGATGGCATCCTCCTGTAGCAGACGGTCGCCTGATGTCGCCACCATCACCGGGTCCATGACGACAGGACTGCTGATTTCATGTAGCTTTGCAGCAATTGTTTCGATTGTCTCAATGCGCGAGACCATGCCAATCTTGACCGCACCGATATTAAGGTCCGAGAAAACCGCGTCCATCTGCGCTGCGATCATGCTGGGCGAAACATCTTCGACCGCAGTCACACCCTTGGTGTTCTGGGCGGTGATGGCGGTGATGACGCTGGTGCCATAGACGCCAAGCGCGGAAAAGGTCTTC
Source organism: Agrobacterium vacciniicorymbosi (assembly GCF_040427045.1). Lineage (NCBI taxonomy): Bacteria > Pseudomonadati > Pseudomonadota > Alphaproteobacteria > Hyphomicrobiales > Rhizobiaceae > Agrobacterium > Agrobacterium vacciniicorymbosi. Next base: position 181,179 of record NZ_JBETMF010000003.1, on the reverse strand, counting down.
AGGTCGGCCTGTATGCCCGCGCCGCCACCGCTGTCAGACCCGGCAATCGTCAAGGCAATGGCTGTCATCCGCGTGCCTCCAGCGCAAGGTCCACCTGACGGCGGAAATCAGCCGTTGCCTCTGCAATATCGACGGCGCGGAACAAAGCGGAGATCAAGGCGACGCCGTCAGCACCCGCGTCGATTACGGGGCCGACCTTCTCCAGCGTAATACCAGCGATAGCGCCGACGGGCATCTCCGGGCAAGCATTGCGAAGATAGGTGCGAAGGTCGCGAAGCCCCTCCAATCCCACCGGCGCGTTCGGATTGACCTTTGAAACCGTCTCGAAAACTCCACCAATGCATGCATAGTCCGCAGATGCTTGGGCAACACGCTCTGCATCGCCCATGTTCTTGACAGTCAGGCCGATGATGGCATCCGGCCCCAGCAGTCGTCTTGCTGTTTCCGCATCCATATCGTCGGCACCCAGATGCACACCATCCGCGCCGGACGCCAGCGCCACATCCACGCGGTCGTTGATGACGAGAGGAACGCCGGTTGCCTTCAGCGCATCCACCATCAGGCGCGCTTGCTCGATCATATGTCGGGTCGAGGCGTGCTTATCGCGATACTGGATGATCGTTGCGCCGTGCCGTGCAGCGACGGCAGCCAGTTCTGGCAACGGCGCGATATCGTCAAGCGAGGCATCTACCAAGGCATTCAGTCTGTAATCAATTTTCATCGTGCTCGATCCTCGCAAGGGAAAGAATGTCGTTGGCATCGATAGCGTCCAGCGCATCCAGAAAGGCCGCTTCGAAAGTGCCGGGGCCGCGGGCGTGTTTTGCTGCAAGTTCTGCCGATACACCCGTCACCGTCAGCGCTGCCGTTGCCGCCAGCATTGGGTCCGGTTCGACCGCCATGAAAGCGGCGATCACTCCGCCGGAAAGGCAGCCGGTGCCGGTAACTTTCGCCATCCATGTATGACCGTTGAGAATCTTTGCGTTTCTGGCCGCATCGCGAAACACATCCTGCGGGCCGGTCTGGATGCGCAATGCTTTGCCGACATCGCCGATGACCGCCATCTCTGCCGCATTGCCGCGCACGATGGTCGGGTGGAGGGTGATGAGTTCATGGGCGAAATCCAGCCGAGACGGCGAGTAATCGCAATGCACGGGATCAACGATCCAGGGTTTGCCCTTGGCATTCGCCACCTCCACTGCCATGCGAATGACTTTGCGCCGCGTAGCATCCAGCGTGCCGAGATTAATGGTGAGAGCATCGACCTTGGAAACGAAGCTTTCGATTTCCTCTTCGGACGACGTCATGGACGGAATGCCGCCCACGGTGGTTATGCCATCGGCGGTAAATTTCTGAACGACGGTGTTCATCAGGCAATGCACCCGGGGCCGTCGTTGCCGCACCCGCGCCAGCAGCTCTGCCGCACTCTGTGCCGTTGGAAAACTCGCCATAGGTCTCTGCGCTCCAGATAATATCAGGGAGACCCGAGTCGAGCGGAGAAGAGAAAAGCTTGGCCAATGGCGACTGTTCCGTTCCTACGCCGGCATGACCCGGATCAGGTTCAAGGGTCCGGCTCAGCGCCATCTCAGCATCGTCAGATGCTCCCCTCGGAATGTCTGGAAATTGTCGTCTTTTGTGCCTGCTGTCAATGGCAGGTAAAGGCGGAGCTGCACGGCCCCGCCTTTTGTGTCGAGTGATCAGGCGATCTGGACGACCACTTTTTCACGCGCGGATTTCAGCGCCGCATCGGCGAGTTTCAGCGCGATCAGGCCGTCCTGTGCGGAAGGCGAGGCTGCGGCGTTGTTTTCGATGGAATCGATGAAGGCTGCAATTTCTGCGGCATAGGCGGCGGTGTAACGCGTCATGAAGAAATCATGCAGCGGTGGGCGCGTGTAGCCGTCCTTGGTTGCGACTTCGATGGAGACAGGGCGCTGATTTTCTGCGGCAACAGAGCCTAGCGAGCCGTGGACTTCAATGCGCTGATCGTAGCCGTAGGTGGCGCGGCGCGAGTTGGAAATGATCGCCTGGCGACCGCTGGCGGTGGTCAAAATGATGCTGGCGCTGTCGTAGTCGCCCAGTTCCCCGATTTTCGGATCGACCAGAACGGAGCCGGTGGCGAAAACGCTGACGATCTCTTCACCCAGCAGAAAACGGGCGATGTCGAAATCATGGATGGTCATGTCGCGGAAGATGCCGCCGGAGACCTTGATATATTCCGGTGGTGGTGCGCCGGGATCACGGCTGGTGATGGTCACCATCTCGACCTTGCCGATTTGGCCGTCATCGATGGCCTTGCGCACGGCCCGGAAATGCGGGTCGAAACGGCGGTTGAAGCCGAGCATGATTTTGGCGCCGGTTTCCTTGACCACATCGATGCAAGCCTGCGCGCGGGCAACATCGAGATCGATCGGCTTTTCGCAGAAAATCGCCTTGCCGGCACGGGCAAATTGCTCGATCAGATCGGCATGCGTATTGGTCGGCGTGCAGATGATGACCGCGTCGATATCGGGGTTGGCCAAAACCGCATCGATGGTGCTGATCTCGCAGCCGGTCTCATCCGCGATGGCCTGTGCTGCCTCCTGAAAGGCATCGACCACGGCCACCAGTTTCGCGCGCTTGTCGGAAGCAATCGCTTTTGCGTGCACTTTTCCGATGCGACCCGCACCCAGCAAAGCCAATCTCGTAACCATCGTTTCCTCCCGATCTGGTTAACTGGAGCTGTCTGTCGTTATGGCTTCGTTTGGAACGCCAATGCGAACAATCAGCCCATTTGGAATATATGTTCCATCTTGCTAGAGCGCCGTTTCATGCATGTCAAGCGGCGAGCAGTGCGTCCAATCTCAGACTATGCTGGCCAGATTGGTGTGTTTGCGAAAGCCGGGAAGGGCCTGCGCACGCTCCTCCAGCGAATGAATGAAATTTTGGATTGTGGCGGGCAGTGGTTGCCCCAGTGCTGTGACGACACCCCAGTAGAAGGGAATATGAAAGCCGAGCGGCAGAACGGCGACACCGTCTATCGGCAGGCCGCTGATCGTTACCGATTCCACGATGGCGACGCCCAGCCCCGCCCGCGCCAGAGACAGCGAAACATAGGTCGCATTGCTATCGACCACATCCTTCAAGGCGATATTCTGTTTCTGGAATGCCTGTTCTATTCGCATTCTAAGCCGGTAGGGATTGGCAGAGGCGATGATGCGGCGTTCTGCAAGATACTGCGCGGAGACGATGGTTTTCTGGGCCAGCTCATCACTGGCTGCGACGATGGCGACACAGGGGACTTCGCCGATCCAGTGAACGTCCAGACCGGGATTATCAAGCGGCAGGCTGGCAATGCCGATGTCGGCTGTGCGGGCGACGACAGCCTGCACGACATTTTCCGATGCCGTGCTTTGCAGATGCACATGTTTTGGAAACTGCTCTTCGGGAATATCTTTCAGGGCCAGCGGCACGAGACTGGCGGCAAGGGCCGGAATGGACGCGATCTCGATTGGACGAGCCTCATCGCTTTCAATGTGGCGCGCCCGTTCGCTGATGGTGCGAAGCCCGCCGAGAAACAGTTCCGCCTGAGCAAAAAACGCCACGCCCTGTTCCGTGGGCGCGATGCGCGGGCCGTTCCGATGAAGCAGAACGAAGCCGATTTCCTGTTCCAAATCCTGAATGAGGCGGCTGATGACGGGTTGGGATTTTCCGAGCGCTTTGGCAGCGCCTGTCATGCTGCCGATGGACACCACGGCGACGAAGGCTTCGAGTTGTCGCGTGTCGAGATATTGCTCTATCATTTCGCCACCTTCGATGGTCTGGTCGCGATTTTTCGCGTCTGACATGCTTTATGACAGGTGTCGTGATTTCTGACCATCCGCCTGTGCGTATGGGCGAGGTGCGTGCTTGTGGATAAGCGGAGCTTACTCGTTTTCCTGCGAGGCGAGTTCCGGCTTGCGCCCTTCGAACAGGCGGGAGCGGGAGCCGTGCAGGTGCTGACGCATCAGGCGGCGTGCCAGATCGGAATCGCGATTTCGAATGGCTTCGAAAATCGCGGCGTGTTCGTCATAGACATGCTGGAGACCAAGAATGGAATTTTTGAGCGAAAGACCGTGGAATTGCATTCCAACGGCAATATGGTCTTTCAGCGCTTCCATGGCAGTGGAAAAATAGGTGTTGCCGGATGCCTTGGCGATGGCGAGATGGAATTGAAAATCCGCATCTTCCCGGTGCCGCTGCCGGTTTGTCGCTTCTTTAAGTGCAGCCAATGCACGACTGATATGGGCAAGCTCGGCTTCGCCATAGCGCTCGGCGGCACAGGCCGCGGCCTCAGGCTCCACCGTCATACGGAATTCATAGCAGTTCTGGAGATCCGCGATATTTTCGAGGGGGCTAAACCCAAGCGCCTGTTTGACGCCGATACTGCGCACGAAGCTGCCGGCGCCCTGACGCGAATAGACGAGGCCCTTGTCACGCAGCTTTTTCAGCGCATCGCGGACGATGGGGCGTGATACCTCGAACTCGGCAGCAAGATCATGCTCGGTCGGCAGGCGCTCGTCATTCTTGTAGGCACCGGATTTGATGGCATGCTGAAGCCGCTCGTAAACGACGTCGCTCAAACTCTTGCGATGAGAAACCTGTTCTATCGCCCCCATATTTACGCTTCCCCTCCTGTTATGGTCTCAGCCAGTCGGAGAAGTGTGTCTTCCGTTCCAAAGCCGCCTGATTTGGTAATGTAGAAGGTGCCATGAAATTCGGCAACGGGTAGGCCCGGTAAAGCCTCGCCTGCAAAGCCAAGCACATGAAGACCCTGATCATCGAAATAGGCTTCTGCCGTCGCCCCGCCAGACAGCAGAATCGTATCTCCGGCATGGGCATATTCTGCAACGCTGGCAGCCAATGCGCTTGCAACCTGCAAGGGGCTGACTTCGGTCTCGGATGGCACGGCCTGTATGAGTGTGATGGATGAACCGCGATGCTCTTCTGATACCAACGCGGCAACGCCATTTGGCGCAGGAACATAGAGAAGATCAGGACGGGCGGCTTTCAGCCTTTCGACCTGTGAAAGCGTAATGGGATCGCGTGAACCGATTGCCATGAGGATTCGCCTGGTGGGGTAGGTAAGGGGGGACGGCTGGCTTTCACCCGCAATCGCCTTTGCCAGTGAAAGCGCGCCCACCATCAATTCATTGTCCTCAATGGTATCAGCGGCGTCGCGCATGTCCTGTGGTGTCAGCGTATCTGGGAACCGGCATCGCTGCGCCAGCGCTCCAAGGCGTTCCGCAATGGAGATCGGCGTGTCCACACCAAATCCGTCGATCATTCCATCTGAGACGATGCGGCCAAATTCTGGAATGCCAGGCAGGACGACGGCACGCTCGAAAGAGAGTGCAGTAAGTTCTGCCTCCAGATTGCCTTTCAGCCGAGAGTCCACCTTCTTGAAAAGGCGGATACCCGGTTTCAGCGCGGCCTTGATGCAGACAATACGATTGGCCGCCTCATCAGCCGGAATTTCGCGGCTACGCGTCGTTACGGTTATAACGTCTGCGTCGCTGTCGAGTGCTTCGGCGATGAAGCGATGATCGGCCACAACGGTGACTTTATGGCCGCTGGCAGCGAAGGGTGCTGCCGTATCCAGCGCGCCCGTCAAATCGTCTGCAACGATCAGAAGTCTGTTGAAATGCCTTTTCATTGCTGTGGTCATTCCTCACGTGCAAGCGCGCCAGAATACGGTCGCGGCTGTTTGCGCCTATCTCTCCACTTGCGTCATCCTCGGGCTTGTCCCGAGGATCTATTCCCGTTGCAAACATCGAAACGTTGGCAGATGCTCGGGACAGGCCCGAGCATGACGACGGTGGTATCGCCTTAGTAAGCCGCCTTATAAATCGACAACACGTCGTCCACGGCCATGTCGCGCGGATTGTTGTTCATCAGGCGGCGAATGGCGTGTGCTTCTTCTGCCCATTTCGCGAGGTCTGCTTCCTGCGCCTTGTGGGCCGACAGCCGCATCTCCACGCCCAGCGCCTTGCAGAAACCATAGGCTGCTTCCAGAACGCCTTCCGGCTCCTTGGAAACCGCAAGGCCCAGCGCTTCCAGCACTTCGGCGGTCTTATCGACATGCACTGGCACGTTGTAGGCCAGCACATGCGGGAAGATGATGGCGTTTGCCAGACCGTGAGGCAGCCCAAGACGGGTCCCAAGCGGGTAGGCCAGCGCATGACCCGCCGCCGTATTGACGGGGCCGAGACATATGCCGCCGTAATAGGAGGCCAGCATCATGCCCGCACGCGCTTCGGTGTCCTTGCCGTTTTCAACGGCGCGGGCGAGGTACTTGCCAACGAGACGAATGCCCATGCGGGCATAACCATCGATTAGGTCATGCGCATTGATGTTGGTGAAGGCTTCCACGCAATGGGCCATGGCATCAATGCCCGTTGCGGCCGTTACAGCCGGCGGCACGGACCATGTCAGTTCCGGGTCGAGAATGGCAATATCTGCCAGCAGATGCGGGCTTTCGACCGCCTTTTTGGAATGGGTGCTGCTGTCGGTAATCAGAGCGCGAATACCGGCTTCGGAACCCGTTCCCGCCGTGGTGGCGATCTGCGCCAGACGCGTGCGTCTGCCTGCAACCTTGTTGGGGCCGACGACATCGTCCAGAGACTGATCGCCATCCCACAATGCCGCCACCAGTTTTGCGACGTCCAGAACCGAGCCGCCACCGAGGCCGACGACGAGGTCGGGTTTCAGCGACCGCGCCACTTCAATGGCAGCATCCAGCGCCTTGTCATCCGGCTCCGGCGGAATGTCGGAGAAGACTTTGACATCGCCGGTAAGCTTCAGCCGGTCGACGAAGCCGACCGTATGTTCGGTTGCGATGACCAGCACGCGCTGTGCGCCGTCTGCCCATTCTCCAAGCTTGCCGGAGGCACCTGCGCCGATTTCAAGGCGCCTGGGTTGATGCAGGGTAATTGGCCGTGCCATGGCATCCATGAGCCCGCTCCTTATTGGTTTTCAAGCGCGTCCATGCGCGCCCAGACGGTTTCTCGTTCCGCATCGGAAAGCTCGATGAGAGGAGGATGCACCCGCAGCCAGCCATTATCGCCGCGACGCTTGGCGACCATGGCCTTGACGGTGGGAAGCTGCACATAGGTGTTGGTCAGCTCACGCCATGCAACGATGCGATCTTGAGCAGCTTTGACCACCGCTTCCTTGCCAGCGACGTTCCAGTTGTCGAAGACGATGCGCAGATCGGATGCGACGAGGTTGGAGCTGGCGGTAATGCAGCCCGCACCGCCCACTTGCAGCAGCGGCAAAAGCACAGGGTCGGCACCGGCCAGAACGCCGAAGCCGGGGAAGGCAGCGACCATGGCCTTCATGTTTTCCAGATCGCCGGAGCTGTCCTTGATGCCGACGAAGACGCCGGGGAAGTCCTTGCGCAGGCGGGCGATGACATCGTGAGGAATTGCAACGCCGGACACTTGCGGAATGTGGTAGAGAATGACCTTCAGACGGTTATCCTTCACACCTTCGACCACCTTGGCATAGGCGCGGTAAATACCCTCCGCGCTCACACCCTTGTAGTAGAAGGGCGGCAGAAGAACCACGGCGGGCACACCGGCCTCAACCGCATGGCGGGTCAGTTCGACCGTATCTGAAACGGCTGTCTGGGCCGTGCCGGGCAAAAGCTTCTGCGCGGGAACGCCACCTGCAATCGCCTTTTCCAGAATGTCCATGCGCTGTTTCAGGCCGAAGGAATTGGCCTCGCCGGTAGTGCCGAGAAGCGCCACGCCATCGCAGCCTTCTTCGATCAACGCCTTGCAATGGGCGGTGAACAGGCGGAAATCCGGCGTGCCATCTGCGGCAATGGCAGTGGTTGCGGCGGAGTAGACGCCACCGATTTCAAAAGATTCAGCCATTGTTCTTCTTCTTTCCTGCAATCAGCTTGCGGGCATAGGCAATGGCCGCATTCATGTTGACGTGGTTGGCCTTACCCGTTCCGGCGATGTCGAAGGCCGTGCCATGATCTACGGAGGTGCGGTCGATGGGCAGGCCGACGGAGACGTTGACGGCGGTGTCGAAGGCGACCAGCTTGATGGGGATGTGGCCCTGATCGTGATATTGCGCGATGACAAGATCAAATCCGCCATTATAGGCGCGGTGATAGACGGTGTCGGCAGAAATCGGGCCGTAGACATCGATGCCTTCGGCGCGGGCCTCAGCGACGGCTGGTGCGATGAACTCATCGTCTTCCGTGCCGAATAGACCGTTTTCGCCACAATGCGGATTGATGCCCGCAACCGCGATCTTCGGCTTGTCGTAGCCGATGCGCTTCAGGTGATCGTTTCCGGCGCGAATGGTTGCCAGAATACGCTCAGGTTTAGCGCGGCTGATGGCGTCCTTCAGGGAAACATGGGTGGAAACATGGATAACCTTGAGGCGGTCGGATGCCAGCAGCATGAAGGCCGATTTGGAACCGGTGAGCGATGTCAGCATGCCGGTGTGGCCATCATAATGGTGGCCTGCCGAATTCAAGGCTTCCTTGTTGATCGGCGCGGTGACGATGCAGCCGATCTTGCCAGCGGTTGCCGCCTTCACCGCGCTATCGATAAAGCGGAACGAGGCATCACCGGAGACGGCGCTGAGCTTGCCCCATTCAACCGGTGCCCCTTCGATGTCGATGTTTTCGACAAGGCCGGTCAGGTCCAGATCGGAGCCTAGCGCGGTGCGGGCGGCCTCTAGTTGCTTTAGGTTACCGAAGACGCGGGTGTTGGCCCGGTCTTGCGCACTCATTTCAGCCAATGCCTTGATGGTGATTTCGGGGCCGACGCCAGCCGGATCGCCCATGGTTATGCCAACGATATCGCTCATGCGTTTTCTCCGTCGATCCAGCCCTTGTCGAGGCGGACATATTTGATGGCGCGTCGATGGTAGGTATAGGCGAGGTGCAGAACACCATCCTTGCCTTCCACGAGCGCGGGGTAGGACATTTCCTTGTTGCGGCCATCCACCGAATTGTTGGACAGGCAGGTGCCGGGGCCGTCTTCAACGATGCGCCGCTGTGGAAAGCTCTTGCCGCCATCCGTGGAGACGCAGAGCGTAACCGGTGCGCGCGGCACACCCCAAATGGGCGTAATGCCACCTTCCGCATTGGGGCGATGGTCGTCTTCGCCCAATTCATCGTACAGCGACTCTCGCCGTGCATCGGACGTAGCGGCAGAGACCGGGTTGCACAGCAGCGCAACACGACCATCGGCCAGACGCGTTGCGGCAATGGAGGAATTGTTGTTGGGCACATCGGTCGCCACGGGCGCAGACCAGCTGCGACCGCCATCATGGCTTTCCGTGCGATAGACGAAATCCGACTGGCGGCGGCGGAAGAAGGCGGCCATCTCCTGCCCGTCCAGCGGCACGATGGTCATGTGCACGCAGCCAAAACTATCCGGCACTTCGGTTACGGACCATGTCTTGCCCTCATCCGTGCTGACGGCGACGGCTGCGGTGTCATGCGTGCCGGTCCATTTCGCGCCGGGGCGGGGGTTGCACAGAAACAGTGGCAGCATCCACGCGCCGTCATCACGGCGCACGATGGTCGCGCGGATAAAGGTGCCGTTGGCAAGGCCGATGTCGCGCGCCGGGCCGGAGGTGATCTTGCCGTTTTCAAACGCAAGATCATGCGCCATCACGCGGCTCTCATCCTGATTGCCGGAAGGCTGCGCTGTGTGGAAAAGCGCGATCTTTCCATCGGGCCTGACAAAAATCATCGGGTTCTGTTCGGAGCGTTCCTCGTCATGGCTCGCCAAAGCGGCCTGCGACCAGGTGTCTGCACCATCGCCCAGAGTGGAAATGTGAATGGAAATATCGGACTTGCCTTCCAGCGTGCCGCCAAACCAGGCGCAGGCCAGCGTGCCATCCGGCAGGAAGCTCAAAAATGCCGCGTGGTTCTGGATTTTCGGTGAAGGCAGGTAAGCCTCTTTGCGTCCTTCGCCTGCCGCAAAAAGATGCCCATCCATCTTTGCCGCAATCTCTTCAGGCGTCATAAATTTCCTCCCGTCGTATCAGTTATTAACGGGGATAATCCGCTTGCAAACAAATGTTGTCAAGTTGGATTGATTTGTCATTTGCCGTAATCAACTTGTATTATCTATAAATAAATCAATAAAAACAATGTTATAATTAAATTGTCGACGGCGATTTTTATTTGTTTGAGATGTTAAGTTGACAAATTATGCCCTTTGATCCAAGTTTGTATCAGTTAATGTGAGGAGCATCGACGAGCGGTCGCACGCTTTCAATGGCGCGACGCTGTTTCATCAGGGAGGAAAGTTATGACAAGCAAAACATTGCTCATCGGCGCGCTCTTGGCCGCCTCGTCAATTACGCCCAGCTACGCGCAAAGTGCGGGTAAGGATGTGACGATTGTTCTGGACGAGGAAGTCGATCTGGTCGAGCCGTGCATGGCCACGCGCTCGAATATCGGCCGTATCGTTCTGCAGAATATTTCCGAGACGCTGACCGAACTGGATGTCCGCAACAACAAGGGCCTTCAGCCGCGTCTGGCCGAAAAGTGGGAAGAGGCAAAGCCGGGCACCTGGCGTTTCCATCTGCGCAAGGGCGCAAAATTCTCCGATGGCTCCGCTTTCGATGCTGGCGATGTGAAATACTCCATCGAACGCGCGATGAGCAGCAAGCTTTCCTGCGAAACGCCGCGCTATTTCGGTGAAACCAAGATTTCCGCCAATGTGGTGGACGATAACACCATCGACATCACCGCAGATCCGGCCCAGCCGATCCTGCCGCTGCTGATGACGCTCGTGACCATCGTTCCCTCGGAAACGCCTATGGAATTCACCCGCAATCCTGTCGGTACCGGCCCTTACAAGCTGACCGAATGGAAGGCTGGTCAGAACATTACGCTTGAACGCCGCAGCGATTATTGGGGCAAGGCACCCGATGTTGCCAAGGCGACCTATGTGTTCCGTGGCGATCCATCCGTTCGTGCTGCCATGGTCAAGGCGGGCGAGGCCGATCTAGCACCCAATATTTCCGAACTGGACGCGACAGACGCGAAGATCGATTTCAACTATCTGAATTCCGAAACCTTCTACATGCGCGTCGACACCTCCATCAAGCCGCTGGATGACGTGCGGGTTCGCAAGGCGCTCAACATGGCGCTGGATCGGGATGCCTTCATCGGCACGCTTCTGCCAAAGGGTGCTCTCAAGGCCGTTGCCATGGTGCCTCCAAGCACAATAGGCTGGAACCCGGATGTAAAGCCGCTGCCGTTTGATCTGGAAGGTGCCAAGAAGCTGCTGGCAGAAGCGAAGGCCGATGGCGTACCTGTCGATACGCCGATTACCATCGTTGGACGCACCAACAATTTCCCGAACGTCGTGGAAGTTCTGGAAGCCGCGCAGCAGATGTTCGAGGCCGCCGGCTTCAAGATCAAGCTTCAGATGTATGAAGTGGCGGAGTTCGAAAAGCAGTATTCCAAGCCTTACCCGGAAAATCGTGGTCCGCAGCTCGTTGCTGCCCAGCACGACAACTCTCGCGGCGATCCCGTCTTCTCGATGTATTTCAAGTACGATAGCAAGGGCCGTCAGTCCGGCATTGCTAACCCCGAAGTCGACAAGATGATTACGGATGCGACCGCCGCCACCGGCGACAAGCGTGTGGAAGACTGGAAGAAGCTCATCGCCTACCTCTATAATGATGAGGTTGCCGATGTTCTGATGTTCCACATGGTCGGCTTTGCCCGCGTCAATCCGCGCATCGCATTCACCCCCACCATCGCGACAAACTCGCAGCTGCAGCTTTCTGAAATCAGCTTCAAGTAATCCGTCGCAACCAGCCAATCGGAAAAGGCGGAATTTCTCTCCGCCTTTTCTCCATCACCGGAGAAAGTTCGATGGGAAAGAAGATTTTCAAGCGGATCGTGGCGAGCCTGTTCTCACTCGTCGCACTCATCGTCATCGTGTTCTTCCTCTCGCGTCTCACAGGCGACCCGGCGGCACTGTTCCTGCCGGTCGATGCCTCCCAAGAGATGCTGGACAAGTTCCGTGAACTCAATGGTCTCAACGACCCGCTTATCGAACAATTCGGACGCTACGTCTGGGACGTGCTGCATCTGGATTTCGGTGATAGCCTGCGCAAGGCCCGCCCCGCTATCGATGTGGTGCTGGAAGCCTTCACCTGGACGCTTCAACTGGCGCTGATCACCATCACGCTGGTCACGGTAGCCGCCATCGTCATCGGTTCCATCGCTGCCTTCCGTCCCGGTGGCGTATTCGACCGCTTCGTATCGCTGATCTCGCTTATCGGCGCCTCCGCACCGGATTTCTGGATCGCAATCGTCGGCATCGTCGTGTTTTCAGTCACGCTCGGCTGGGTGCCGACATCCGGCACCGGGACCGTCTGGCACTGGATATTACCGATTGCGGTTCTCTTCATCCGCCCCTTCGGCCTCATCCTGCAAATCGTGCGCGGCTCCATGCTGTCTGCTTTCGGCTCGGCTTATGTGAAGACCGCGCGGGCAAAGGGCGTCAACAACCGCACGATCATCTTCGTGCACACGCTTCGCAACGCTATGCTGCCGGTCATCACCGTCATTGGCGACCAGGCGGCTGCCATGCTGAACGGTGCCGTGGTGGTGGAAACCATTTTCGGCTTTCCCGGGGTCGGCAAGCTGATGATCGATTCCATTCTCCAGCGTGACTTCAACGTCATCCTCGCGGCGATCATGGTCACAGCGATTGCCATCTTCATCATGAACCTGCTGATCGATCTTGCCTATGCGGCACTCGATCCGCGCTTGCGGACTTGAGGTCATGACCATGTCCAGTACACTTCCCCACGTCCAGACAATCGACGCCAAGCCTCGCGGCCGTGTGTCCGTCATTCTTGGAATGCTGTGGCACGATAAGTTCGCCTGTTGCGCTGCCATTTTCCTGATCATTGCCGTGTTCTGCGCTTTGTTCGGCCCGATGCTGATGGGTGATTCAGCAGTTTCCATGAACCTGCGCGCCCGCAATCTTGCGCCCTTTACCGTCGATAAGGGTTGGCTCTTCGTGCTGGGTGCCGATGCCTTGGGTCGCTCGCTGCTGGCTCGCATCATCGTTGCAGCACAAAACACATTGATGATTGCCGCAGGTGCGGTGGTGTGTTCCGCCATTATCGGCTCGCTGCTGGGATTGATTGCCGGTTACGCTTCCGAACGTGTGTCGAACATCATCATGCGTCTGGCCGATGTGATCATGTCTTTCCCATCGCTGCTTCTGGCGGTGATCGTGCTTTACATGCTGGCACCATCGGTCGGTAACATCATCATCGTTTTGGCTATCACCCGCATTCCAATCTATCTGCGCACCACGCGCGCGGAGGTGCTGGAAATTCGCCAGCGTATGTTCGTGCAGGCGGCGCAGGTCATGGGTGCGTCGTCCATGCGCATCGTTTTCCGTCACATCCTGCCCATGGTCTTTCCAACGCTGGTGACGATTGCGACGCTCGATTTCGCCTTCGTCATGCTGGCTGAATCCTCGCTGTCCTTCCTCGGCATCGGCATCCAGCCGCCGGAAATCACCTGGGGTCTGATGGTTGCGCAGGGCAAGCAGTACCTGACCAATGCCTGGTGGCTGGCCTTCTGGCCGGGTCTGGCAATCATCCTCACCACCCTGTCGTTGAACCTGTTGTCGAACTGGATGCGTGTCGCGCTCGATCCCGTGCAGCGCTGGAGACTGGAAATCGGAGGCAAGAAGAATGGCTGATCATCTATTGGAAGTCCGCAATCTCTCTGTCCAGTTTCATACGGCAGGCGGCATCGTCAATGCGGTGAAGAACATCAACTGGTATCTGGATCGCGGTGAGACACTGGCCATTCTGGGCGAAAGCGGTTCGGGCAAGTCGGTCTCGGCTTCCGCTATCATGAACATTCTCGATATGCCGCCGGGTGAAATCACCAATGGAGAAATCCTGTTCTCAGGCCAGGACCTGCTGAAAATGACCAGCGAGGAACGCCGCGCCGTCAATGGCAAGCGCATCGCTATGATCTTTCAGGATCCGTTGAGCCATCTGAACCCCGTCTATACCGTCGGCTGGCAGATCATCGAGGTCATGACCATCCACGGTGTGACGGCGGATACGGCGCGCAAACGCGCGCTGGAACTCTTCGCCCGCGTCGGTCTTCCTTCGCCGGAAGCTGCGATGGACAAGTACCCGCACCAGTTCTCCGGCGGTCAGCGCCAGCGCATCATGATTGCCATGGCGCTGGCCATGAAGCCCGATATCGTCATTGCGGATGAGCCGACGACGGCGCTGGACGTAACAGTTCAGGCCGAAGTGCTGAAATTGCTTGGCGAATTGCAAAAAGAAACCGGCATGGGTCTTCTGCTGATCACCCATGATCTGGGTGTGGTGGCTGAAATTGCCGACCGTGTCGTCGTCATGAACTCAGGCGAGATCGTTGAATCCGGCACGCCGGACGAGGTCTATGACAACCCCAAACACCCTTACACGCTAAAGCTCATCTCTGCAGCGCCCGGCAAGGGCAAGATGCATGAGCCGCACGCCAAGGGCGAGCCGCTTCTGCATGTCGAAAATCTCGAAAAATCCTACGGTGCGTTCAAAGCGCTGAAAGGCGTTTCCTTCGATCTGATGGCGGGAGAAACGCTTGCTATCGTGGGCGAAAGCGGTTCCGGCAAATCGACGCTGGCCCGCGCTCTGCTGCGGCTGGAGCCTTCGGACTCGGGCAAGGCCTATTGGAAGGGCCGTGATCTGCTGACCATGCCGCCAAAGGAACTTTACGGCCTTCGCCGACAGATACAGATGGTGTTTCAAGACCCGACGCAATCGCTCAACCCGCGCATGTCGGTCTATCAGCTGATTTCCGAGGCTTGGGTCATCCACCCCGAAATTTTGCCCAAGGCCAAATGGCGCGCACGGGTCGATGAATTGCTGGCGCAGGTCGGTCTCTCACCGGCCCATGCGCAGCGATACCCGCACCAGTTTTCCGGTGGTCAGCGCCAGCGCATCGCCATTGCCCGCGCTTTGGCGCTGGAGCCGCAACTGATCGTCTGCGATGAAGCGGTTTCCGCGCTCGATGTTTCCATTCAGGCGCAGGTCATCGCGCTGCTGGACAGGCTGCGAAAGGAACTCGGCATCGCCTTCATCTTCATCGCCCATGATTTGCCTGTCGTGCGGGATTTTGCCGATCACGTCATGGTCATGCAACACGGTGAGATCGTGGAGATGGGCACGGTCCGACAGATTTTCGAAACACCTGCCAAAGACTATACGCGCAGGCTTCTGGCAGCAGGCCTCGATCCTGATCCAAGGGTTCAGGCGGCGCGGGCAA
Organism: Agrobacterium vacciniicorymbosi; assembly: GCF_040427045.1. Classification (NCBI taxonomy): domain Bacteria; kingdom Pseudomonadati; phylum Pseudomonadota; class Alphaproteobacteria; order Hyphomicrobiales; family Rhizobiaceae; genus Agrobacterium; species Agrobacterium vacciniicorymbosi. The sequence continues at coordinate 165,857 of NZ_JBETMF010000003.1, read as the reverse complement.
CTGCCGTTTAACGTCAGCCTTCCGGCATGCCCGGAATGCGGTTGACCTCGATCATCTGCCGGATGGTTCGGTCCGCCACCCGTGCCGCGCGGGCCTTGGACTGCTCCACATCCTCCGGGAATGTGTAGGTCATATAGGAGAGGGATGTTTCGAGGTCGTTATTGTTGTGGCCAAGGATCGCCGCAAAGTAGCTGTTCTTCGTCACGCTGGACTGCGCGAAATTGCGATAGGCGATTTCCGCATAGAGGTGGCGCAGGCCGTAGGGCTTCGGTGGTTCTTCCTTGGGCCAGATGTCCTCGAACTTGGCAATGACGGCGTCGCGTAATGGCAGGCGGACCTCGGCTGTGAAATCATCGACATTGAGGCCGAGCCACAGCTTGCCATCACTGCTGTTGCGCAGGCGTTCATAGGCGTCCAGAACGATTTTCGACTGTTCCAGCACCGGGATTTCATAGGCCACGCCGAATTTCGTACCTTCGCCCTGTTTTGTCTTGGCCTGTCCGTTGAACAGCACGCTCCACTTGGAAACGCCTTTGCCGTAGGGCGCGGGCGTCAGCTCTGCCTGCGTGAAGATTTCATAGGGACGGCGGCCGGTGGTTCCCATCAGGCCGATGGCGATGGTCATGGGGTCGGATGAATGCAGGTAACGACGACACCGCCGCATGACCTCTGCATAGTTCTCGAAGGTGATGAGAGAGCCATGCTTGTTGGCGATTTTCGCCATCTTGATCTTGCGCGCTTCATCGTAAAGCTGCGGCGTGCCAGCAGCGATCCGCAGCATGGGATGGTCATCACCGAAGGCCTCGCGTAGCGCGTTGCGGTATTTGGTGATGTAGGAGATAACGGTTGCCTGCGCCTTGTCTCCCATGGACGCCATCTCTGCGTCCCACAATGCCTGCATTTCCGCCTTGGTGGTGAGGCCATTGGTTGCGGCAATAAAGTTCGAAACGCGCAGCAAGAAGCGTGGCTTGCGTCCGGCCATATTGTATTCGGCGCGTTCCAGCTTTTCCTGAATAGAGCTTGCAACGCCCACCACGGCGTATTTCTCGCTCTTGATATAGGTGTCCAGCCGCTCACGGAGTTTTTTCATGTTACAGATGGCAAGCGGCGTCGTTTTCGGGCCAAAAGCATCTTTCAACGCATATCTATATTTTACAATATAGAGTTCCAGCGTCTTTTCGGTTCTCCCATTTTCAAAATGGAAGCGTACCTCTTCATTCCAGAGCGCCCCGATCTTTTTTGTGTCGAAGGTGCCATCCGGCTTTTTAGTCGCCTGAATTTTCTCGATAAAATCCGCGATCCGGTCTACCAAAATAGGTGTTTTTGTTTTTCTTTTTTCAGCAACGGACATCATCGGCTCCAGCAATATGATTCGCGGTATGAAAACTATATTTTATGTTGGATGCCAACGTCCAAATTATTCAGAAAACGGTTGGGTGGGCGATATGGCAGGCTGCGTAAACCACTTTGCACCGTCCTCACCCATATAAATATGGTCTTCCAGACGAATGCCGAAACGGTCAGGATAAACAAGCATGGGTTCGTTGGAAAAACACATGCCTTCCGAGAGCGGCAGAGAATTTCCGCGCACGATATAGGGCGCCTCATGAATTTCCAAGCCTAGGCCGTGACCGGCGCGGTGCGGCAGGCCCGGCAGCGCGTAGTCCGGCCCTAGCCCATGCTTTGCGAGCACGCTGCGCGCCGCATCATCCAGACTCCCGCACGGTGCGCCCAGCTTTGCCGCATCGAAGACGGCCTGTTGTGCCTCACGCTCAATGGTCCATGCTTGGGCGAAATCTGCTTTGGGTTCATCCAGCACATAGGTGCGGGTGATATCGGAGTGATAACCATCGGTGCGCGTTCCGGTATCAACCAGAATGACGTCGCCTTCTTGCAGGGTCTGGTCGCCATCCGCGCCATGCGGAAGCGACGTGGCGGTGCCAAACGAGACGATGCAGAAATAGGAACCACCTTCACCACCCAGTTCGCGATGCTGTTCGTCTATGAAACGAACCACCTCGGATGCGCGGATGCCAGGCTTCATGATGCCGTGAGCGCGCTTCTGCACCTCCAACGTCAGATCCATGGCATATTGAATGATGGCGATTTCGCTCGAAGACTTGCGACTACGCAGGTTGCTGATCAGCGGGCCGCCATCGAGAAGCCTATCCTGCCCAAGCGCCTTTGCAAGGCTGTGATAGATGAACAGCGGCAAGGCATCATCCAGCGCAACCCGACCCTTGTCGCCGATCAATGAAGCGACGAGGGCTGCCGGGCTTTCCTCTTCCTGCCATATGTGGACCTCACCTTCGAGATGCGGCAGCGTATCGACGCGGCTCTTTTCAAAGCCGGGAACGATGTAATGCAGGCTGGTGGAGGTGATGACGGCTCCCAATAGGCGCTCGCTCTGATGCCATACCAGACCGGTGAAATAGCGCAGGCTCTCTGTCGAGCCCAGCAGCAGCGCGGCAACACCCTGCTCCTGCATCAGACGGCGGAGGCGTTCCAGTCTTTGCTGGCGTTCTTCGTTGGTGATGGGGGCTGGCTTGGCAGAGAGCATGCGTCGATCTTTCATTGACGTGATGACAGCAGGGAATACAGAGTCAATGCTCTGTATTCAATATGTCGACAAAGAAATCGAGTCTGGCTTAATGCTGAAGACGCTTTTTCAGCGAAGCGATGATGCGTTTCGTCAGCGCCTCGTAATCCTCGTCAAAGTGATGCCCGCCATCGATGCCGATGATTTCTGCACCCTTGTCCTTCAGTGCCGGGCAGGCGGCATCCTCGTCATCGGTTCCATAAACGCATTGAACGATCTTCGGATCGATCTTCGCCAGATCATTGACAGGATCCTGCGTTCCTGAACCGGAGACACCAAGCCATCCGCCGACGGATATCTCGTAGGATACCTCATGCGAGAGAGACAGAAGGCTCATCTGCACGATGCGGCTCTTGTCCTTCTCCGGCAGGGCATTGAAGGTGACGGGCAGGACGTCGGCGCCGAAGGAATAACCGATCAGCACGACATTCTTCACCTTCCACTCTTTGCGGTAGGTATCGATGATGCGCGAAAGATCGGCGGCGATTTCTTCCGGTTTCTTTTCGGACCAGAAATACCGCAGGGAATCCACGCCGATGGTCGGCACGCCATCCTGCTGAAGGAAGCTGCCGACATCCTTGTCCAGATCGCGCCAGCCGCCATCGCCGGAATAGATGATGGCCATGGTGTCCATGGTCGGCTTTGCTTCCAAAACGGTGAGCGGCAGGCCGAGCGGGTTGTCGGAATTTCCGGCCGCATCGATGCGGTCCTGCAGCGTCTGCGCAAGCGCCGCCTGCGCATCGTCAGTCACATCCTTGACGTCGATATCGGAGTGGGATTTCACGAGGTCTTCGACATGGGCGCGACCCTTGGCATCCGCCTTGGGCGTGAAGACGACGCTGACGGGGGCCGGCAAGGGACCATCGGTCAGGCCGTAGATCGTGCGGCCATTGTCCTTTTCTTTCGTAGCGGGAGTACAGAGAATTTTATCAAGCGGAATGCCAGCGACGGGATCCACAGCCACGGCTTCACCGATGGTGGCGGCTGGGCTCTGCGCGATCATGGCAAGCGCCAGCGTCGCACCATCGCCAATACCGGCAATGATCGGTGGGCGGTAATTCGAGACACCGGCCTTGCGCTGAATTTCCTGCGCAAGTTCCTCGATGTCAGAGATCATGTAAATGCAGTCATCATCATCGGCCTTGAGCGCTTCGATATATTTCGGAAGATCGATGCCGACGACAGCGGCACCTTTTTCCACCAGTGCATCCGCTTCCGTCTGCTCCGCCTCGCCCCAGCCATTTGCACCTGAAATCAGGAAGATATTGGCGGTAAGGTCATCGCTGGGCAGCATGATGTGGTCAGCCGGGATCATGCCTGTCTGGAAACCGTTGGCATCCTGAGCCGAAGCGCAGGCGGGTATGAGGAATGCAGCTGCCAGCAGTGCGGCTTTCAGGTGTTTCATGCCCGTCATTTACCAATTACTCCTCTGACGCCGCCGCTGATGAGAACGGTTGCGTCCATAAGGGCCAAAGCTGCGCTCGTACCATTGGAAACCGCGACATAGCGGGGCTCCCATTTCGGGTGGAATTTCGATTTGAACGCTCTCAAACCCTTGAAGTTATAAAAACGCTCACCGTGTTCGAACAAGGTGCCGCCAATTCGGTCCCACACAGGGGCCGCCTCCCGTTTGGACATGCCCGAAAGCGGTGCCATGCCAAGGTTGAAATAGGAGTAACCCTGTTCCCGCATATATTCAATAATGCTGACAAACAGAAAATCCATCGAGCCGCGCGGCGCGTCCGGCGAGAAGCGCATGAGATCGACGGTAACTTCATCCTTGGTTTCAGTCATCAGCAGGTTGGCGAATGCGGTTACCTGTCCATCCTTGTGCAGAACGGCAACCGGTTGCGAAAGGATGTAATCCTTCTCGAAAGAGCCGAGGGAGAAGGTCTTTTCGCGGGTGTTGTGATGCGATAGCCAGGAGTCCGAGACGCGCTTCAGGTCCTCGTAAATCTCCGGGACGTTTGGCGTATCGACAACCGAGAAGGTGAGGCCATCGCGCGCACCACGGCTGAGAGACTGGCGTAGATTGGCGAGTTTTCCGCCTTTTAGCTCAAAGCGGGTGAGATCGACCATGGCCAGTTCACCCAGCTTGAAGGCGCGAAGGCCGGCATCGGCGCAGTAGGGCAGAACTGTTGGCGAAATCTGGTAGAATACGGCTCTTCCACCGGATGAGCGCGCGGTTTCCACGAACTGCCAGACGAGGTCGGCAAAGTCTTTCTCGTCGCCAACAGGGTCGGCAAGCGCAATCCATGAGCGCCCACGAATGCCGTACATGATGAAAGCATTGCCGCTTTCCGACAGCATGACGTGCTTGTCGCCCATGCGCACCAGATTGGCGTCGGCGACATCCTGTTTTTCGACAATCGAGGTTGCCCGCACGATGTCGTCAGGATGAATTTCTTCCGGACGATAGATGACCGGGCGCAGGAGGCTGAAGATGGCAATGGTTGATGAGGCCAGCACCAGCCCCAGAAGCGCGCGCAGGCCGCGCGGTGCTTCCTCGGAAAACTCGAACTGCCACCACAGCGTCTGGCTGTAGTCCGTATCGCGGTAAACGAAGAAAAGGATAGTGGCAGCACCGGCAACGATGACAGCCATCGCCGCAAGCCATGTCGGGCCCAGGGCCTGACGTAGAAGCGAAGCGTGGCGGTTGAAGCTGCGCACGTTGAAAAACAGCGCAACGATAAATATTCCAAGGAAGATCGCTTCGAAAACGGCGATGGCCTTTATAAGCGACAGGAACAGACCGCCAGCCGCCGCAACCAACGCTACCCACCACGCGCCATCCAACCGTTGGCTAAGGCCGCGGGAGGCGACGACCAGAACGAGGCCGAGAATACTGGACAAGAAGTGGGCTGCTTCGATGATAGGCAGCGGCACAAAGCCGGAGAGGAAATCGAGATTGCTATCCGGCGTTGGCGTCACGCTCGAAAAAATCAGCATGGTGCCGAGAATGAGCGCATAGGCCGAGAGCAGGGACGGGGCAAGTCGGGCGGCGAGATTGCCGATATCCGCCATGACAGGCTTCGAGGCAAACTGCTTCATTTCGGACGCAAGCATGAGGAAGATGGCGACCAGCAGCGGCAGGACGTGATAGATCATGCGGTAAAGCACGAGCCCGCCCAGCAGCTGATCGAGGCTGATGGCGTTGCCAAGGCCTGCGACCATGACAGTCTCAAAAACGCCAAGACCGGCGGGAACGTGGCTGAGAACGCCAAGGCCCACGGCTGTCGCATAGATGGCAAAGAAGCTCGGCCAGCCGACATTCGTTTCCGGTAGCAGCACGTAAAGAACGGAGGCAGACGCCGCGATATCCAGCGCGGACACCAGAAACTGACGCGATGACGTGCGGCTGTCGGGCAGGCGCAACTTCAGGCGTTTGATCTGGATGACCCTGCCATTGCGGCCCAGAAACAGCAAAGTCGCCATAACGCAGATGACGATCAGTGCGCCGCCTCTGAGCCAAACCGGGTCGATCCCCAGAATGCTGGCGACGCGTGGGGCGACGATGAGGGTGGAGAGGGCACTGACGGCCAGCAGGCCAAGACCGAAGGACAGCGTTACAAAGGCGATGATACGGGCTATGTCCGACGGTGTCAGTCCCAGCCGTGAATAGGCACGAAACCGGATCGCGCCACCGCTGAGCGGGCCGAAACCGGCGGTATTGCCGACAGCATAGGCGATGAAGGCGGTGGTGATGACGGAGGGGGTCGGCAGCTTCTTGCCGATATATTCGATGGCGTTGAGATCATAACAGATCAGCGCGGCAAAGCTGAGCGCCGTGAAAAGAACGGCCAGTGCGGCAGCACGCCAACTCGTATCGGCCAGCGCATCGACGATCTCGTCATAGCGAACTTCCGAGGTCAGCTTGTAGATGGTGAAGGTCATCATCACGAAGACGAGCGTCACCGCAATCGATGTGAGATGAGGTCTGTACCGCTCAAAAAACCCTTCGAGCCCGGCTTCTGCGTCTTCGATCTGCGCTACGTCGTTCTTCTCTGTCATATGCTTTTCCACAAGATCAGATTGAGTCTGGCCAACCACAGCATTGTGACGCTAGTTCGTTGTGTTTTCACAAATACGAAGATTTGATTTTTATTTCATAAATTCTTCGAACGCACAGCGAAGCAGCATGCAGTATTACCGCGAAGGCTTGTGGTCCTTCGCTGAAATGAAAGCAACTGACCGGCGGCTGTGCGCGAAGATATTTTTGGCCAGCGTCACGCTCCCCAGGTGGCTTCCAGCGTTCTGATCCAGTTGCCGTGGCAAATCTTCTCAAGCGAAGCCTGATCGTAACCTGCTTTGCGCAGGGCATCAACGAGCAGTTGCAGGTCGGACGCGTCTTTCATGATGGCTGGAATGGTGGTGCCGTCGAAATCCGAGCCCATGGCAACATGGTCTATGCCCATGCGCTCAACCATGTAATCCACATGCCGCACCAGCTCGCCAAGATCGGTGTCGGGATTCTTGACGCCATCCTGGCGCATGAACAGCACGCCAAAATTGATGCCGGCCAGCCCACCGGTGTCCCTGATGGCATCAAGCTGGCGGTCGGTCAGGTTGCGGCTGTGGTTGCACAAAGCATGCGCATTGGAATGCGAAGCGACCAGCGGAGCATTCGAGATTTTGGCGATATCCCAGAAACCCTGCTCATTCATGTGGGAAAGATCGACCATGATCTTTAGTTCGTTGCAGGCCTTGATCAGCCGCTGTCCGGCATCCGTTAGACCGGGGCCGATATCGGGTGTCGATGGGAAGCGGAACGGAACGCCATGCGCAAAAATATTGGGGCGGCTCCACACCGGACCCAGCGTGCGAAGGCCAGCCTGATGCAGAACATACAGCGCATCGAGATTGGCATCGAAAGCTTCGACGCCCTCGATATGCAGCACCGAGGCGAAGGCGCCATTTGCCATGGCGTGGCGAATATCGGCAGCGCTACGGCAGACCTTGAGTTTGCCGTTGGACGCCGCCTCGATGCGAAACAGCAGGCTGGCCATGCCAAGCGTCGTAGCCAGTGCATCCGGCTGGCTGGGCGGCAGAAAGTCGCGGTTGGCGTCAAAACCCTGTGGTGACGGAACAAAGATCGCGCAAAGACCGCCTGCCAAGCCACCCTTTTCAGCGCGCGGCAAATCGATGTGTCCGACAGTGTCGCCCTCAATGAACAGCGTTTCCGGGGACGGATTGCCGGAAAGCTTGAGGCGCAGGAGGACATCGTTGTGGCCGTCGAATACGGGCACGGCATTGGGGCTGGTCATGGGGCGGTCACTTTCGGATAATGTCTGACAGGCGTTGCTGTAAGCGTCAGATAGGTGCAAATGCAATGCCCGAACAGGGCTCCGTTGCGTTAACGGGGCCATTTGAATGGAAAAAGACATGCTGGACGATCAAGACTGGAGCGCTGCATCCGATGTAGCAGCGCATTTCGTTTCTCAATGGGGAAGCCAGGAGCCCGGCGGTTCCGTTATTGGCTTTGATCGATCCGGCATCCGTTTTGCTCACGCTGGTGGTGTCGAGAGCCTGTCCATGCTCACGCCCTTCACATCAAAAAGCATTGTGCGCTATGCCTCCGTCACCAAGCATGTATTCTGCGCCATGGTGCTGGAAAACAGCGATCTGATCTCGCTGGATGATCCCCTTGGGCAACACATAGCCGAACTTCAATCGCCACTTCGCGACGTTACTGTCGGTCAGGCGCTGGATATGAGCGGTGGTCTGCCGGACGTGCGTGAATGCCTCTCACTGCTTGGGCTTTCCGTCTATACGGAGACGAAGCCGGGGCCGTTGCTAGACTATCTCTCGCGAATGACGCGGCTCAATTTTCCGGCAGGCAGCGAAGTGTCCTATTCCAACACCGGTTATCGTCTGGTGGAGGCGGCGCTGGAACGAAAGGGTCTGCGCTTCGATGACTTCGTCCAGAAACATATTGCAGAACCAATCGGGATTTTCTTGAAGGCGCCAGATGTCTGGAACGATCCGGTGACGGAACTCGTGCCGGGCTATTGGAAAGCCGAGCAAGGCTGGCAGCTGTCCTCAGCGGGCTTGCACATTTCCGCATCAGGAAGTTTGACAGGCAGTGCCGAGGCCTTGGTGCACTGGTTACAGGCGTTGCTGCAAGGCGAAAACGGTTTTTCAGGCATTCTCGAAAAAATGGCTGCCGAACGCCCGCTTGGTAACGGAAGAATGAGCGACTACGGACTTGGCTTGCGTTGGTCGCATCTGGGCTCACGCCGTTTTGTCGGTCACGGCGGGTCACATCCCGGCTACAAGACCTATTTCCTGCTCGACCCGGAGAATGGTACAGGCTTTGTCGTGGTGTCCAACCGCGAAGATACCAATGGGTTCAATATTGCGCTGGAAAGCATGGCGGCGCTGACCGGTCTACCGCTTCCGAAACCGGCTAATACGCTGCCGGATGGTCTCTATGTCACCGAGACAGGTCCGTGGTGGCTGGAAATCAAGGGCAGCACCTGCACCTTTATCGATGCGGACGACACGCTTTATGAGGATGAAAACGACTGGGTTTCCTCCCGTTCCGCGTCATCGCCCATGCGCTTGCGTTTGGATGGCAATGCATTGCTGGGAGAGGCGGGACACGCGCAGCGCCGTTTTCTGCCGGTTGGTCAGCAGGAGGTTCCGGCCGCACTTTCGGGCTGCTGGCGCTCGCCCGAGGGGGCGGAGTTCGTGATTGCGGACGGGGCCTTGTCTATGGGTATCGGCCCGGTGCGCCACACAATGCCACTCACCGCGCTGGGGAATGGGCGTTTTCTGTTCACGCTGATCGATGGTCCGTGGACGAAAAGGGTATGCCTGAACGTGCTGGATCAGGATCGCGTCGAACTGGTTTCCAGCCGCGCCCGGATGATCGAATATCGGCGCTCGACCTGAGAGATCGAGCGCCGCTGAGTATCAGATCGCCGTGCGCAATGCGTTTTCGAGGTAGAGCTCGCGCAGACGCGTGACCAGGGGGCCGGGCTTGCCGTTACCGATGGGCTTGCCGTCGATGGTGGTGATGGGCATGACGAAATTGCCGGCACTCGTAAGCGCTGCCTCATTTGCTTCAAACGCTTCCTGAAGTGTGAAGGCGCGTTCTTCCAGCGTCAGTCCTGCTTCTTCGACCAACTGCAAGACAGCCGCGCGGGTGCAGCCGGGAAGCGTCTTGTTGCTGTTGCCGCGTGTCACGAGCTTATTGTCGGCGGTGATGATATAGGCGGTGGAAGATGCGCCTTCGGTGACGAAACCATCCTCGATCATCCATGCCTCATCGCAGCCTTCCGCCTTGGCGATGCGCTTTGCCATGACCTGTGGCAGCAGGCAGACGGATTTGATATCGCGACGTGCCCAGCGTTGATCCGGAACGGATTTGACCGAAAGCCCTGTTGCCTCTTGCGGACCGCCGACCAGCTTTTTGACCTGCGGGAACATGACGAGTGTCGGGGCAAGATCGTCGGAAAACAGGAAGTTGCGGTCTTCTGCGCCACGCGTCAGTTGCAGATAGATGAGGCCCTCCACCAGATTGTTGTCCTTGATCAGACGGCGCTCTGCGTCCACGACCTGCTGGGTGGTGATGGGTAGCGGAATATCGATTTCGCCGGCACTGCGCTCCAAGCGCGCCATGTGCAGATCGCTATCGATCAGCTTGCCACCGATCACCGACGTCACCTCATAAATGCCGTCTCCGAACAGAAAACCACGGTCGAAAATGGAAAGCTTGGCTTCGGCTTCGGGAAGAAATTCGCCGTTGAGATAGACGATACGGCTGTTTTCGCTGGGCATGATGGGTCCTTTAGGATCGAGAGGAAAGCAGCGCTTTCAGCGCTTCGATGGAAATGGCGGGAATGGTCGATGGCTTGCCCGTAGCGGCATTGAAACCGCTTGTGGGCGATGCCACGCAAAGCGAGTTCAAAATTGCTTCTTCCGTCGCTTCGATAGCGGCTTCGAACAAGGGCGAGATGACGTCGTTGGAAAGCTCCGGATAAGCGTAAAGCTCCTTGCGGCGCTCCGGCGTGCGGCGAACATCTTCTGCGGTTGAAAAGGCAAGCGCATAATCGCCCGAACCGTTGCTGAGCGCTGCGCCCGTGCGTGCCAGTCCACCGAATGAACGCGCGGCCAGCCGCTTCAGATTGCGTGACGACAAAGGCGCATCGGTGGCCAGCACGATGACGATGGAGCCATCCTTATCCAGGTGCTGCGGGCTGACATAGGGCCTTCCGCAGACGAGAAGGTTGCCGCCGTAATTGGATTGCACGAGAACGCCCAGCGTATAGCGTTCCCCCGCAATGGACAGGACGCGGGAACTGGTGCCGATGCCGCCCTTCAGGCCGAAAGCGACGGTGCCGGTACCTGCGCCAACTGTGCCTTCATCGACCGCACCTTCGCGGGCATTGTCCAAAGCCAAAGCGATTTCGTCCATGGTCGGGCGACCGGCGCGGATATCGTTCAGGCGGGAATCATTGGTTTCGCCAACCACGGCGTTCAGCGACACGACTTTTTCATTGCCGGGTTGGGCAAGCGTGTAGCGGTTGATGGCCTCGATGGCGCGGCCTGTGGCAAGCGTGTTGGTCAGAATGATCGGCGTTTCGACTTCGCCCAATTCCTCGATCTGCGTTGCGCCGACGAATTTGCCAAAGCCGTTATAGACCGCGAGCGCCGCCGGAACCTTGTCCTGAAACAGATTGCCGCCATGGGAAAAAATGGCGGTTGCCCCGGTGCGGATTGCGTCGCCCTCGATGACGGTCGAATGGCCGACGCGCAGGCCTGAAACATCAGTGATGGCGTTTAGCCTGCCTGCTTCGTAAACACCCGGAACAAAACCGATATCGCGCAGTCTCACTCGGGTGTCGTCAGGCATCGGCATTACTCGTTCGGCATTCGCCAGAGGTGGAAGAAGGGTATCAGAGACTCATATGCGGCAGCTTTAGCGCGATTTGTGGCAAAACGGCAGCGCAAAAGGCGGGCTCTCCCTACTCAAACTCCAAAATCACCTCATCCACTGCGAGACTGTCTCCAGCGCTCACGGATATTTTGCTGACGCGGCCTCTGCGTTCTGCGCGCAGAATATTTTCCATCTTCATGGCCTCCACCGTTGCCAGTGCCTGGCCCGCTTCCACCTGCTCACCCGCCTGCACGGAAATGGAGGTGACGACGCCCGGCATCGGGCAAAGCAGCAGCTTGGACGTATCCGGCGGCAGCTTTTCCGGCATCAAGCGCGCGAGTTCTGCCACACGCGGCGTGCGAACCCGCGCTGTGACATCCATGCCCCCCCAGCGCAGACGGATTGCTGATGGAAAAAGATCGACCTTCACTGCCATGGCCTGGCCGCCAACCGTGAACACTTGCAGCGTCTCCCCGGGCTGCCAGCTTGTTTCGACTGGCAGGGCGGTGCCATCCTCGAAGGTCGCTGTCACGATGCTTTCGGCGGCATCGAGAGAGAGGCTGTGGTCCGCTTTGGAGAAGGTGACTACCCAATCCTTGCCGACCACGCGGCGATGATTGCCGATGGTGCCGGAAATCTGCGTGGCGCGGGTCTGCACGCGGTGATGGATCAGTGCGGCAATGGCGGCCAGTTTCCGCGCGGTCTCCGCATCCGGTTCGACACTCGCAAAGCCCTCGGGAAACTCTTCCGCGATAAAGCCAGTCGTCAGGTTTCCGCTGCGGAAACGCTGATTTTGAATGACGGTGGAAAGGAAAGGCAGGTTGTGGCCAATGCCCTCAACCTCGAAACTGTCCAGCGCCTCGCCCATGGCATCGATAGCGGTTGTCCGGTCTTCTCCCCAAGCGCAGAGCTTGGCGATCATCGGATCGTAGTACATCGAGATTTCACCGCCTTCGAAAACGCCCGTGTCGTTGCGAATGATGGTGCCATCGGTCTGCTTGCCTTCTTTCGGAGGCCGATAACGTGTCAGGCGACCGATGGAAGGCAGGAAGTTCCGGTAAGGATCTTCGGCGTAGAGACGGCTTTCGATGGCCCAGCCGTTGAGTTTCACGTCATTCTGACTGAATGCAAGGCGCTCGCCGGAGGCAACGCGGATCATCTGCTCCACCAGATCGATACCCGTGACCAGTTCCGTTACCGGGTGCTCGACCTGAAGCCGCGTGTTCATTTCAAGGAAGTAGAAATTGCGTTCGCCATCCACGATGAATTCAACCGTGCCAGCAGAATAATAGCCAACGGCCTTGGCAAGGGCGACGGCCTGTTCGCCCATGGCCTTGCGGGTGGCTTGATCGAGGAAAGGCGAGGGCGCTTCTTCAATGACTTTCTGGTTACGGCGCTGGATGGAGCATTCGCGCTCTCCGAGGTAAAGCACGTTGCCATGCTTGTCGCCCAGCACCTGAATTTCGATGTGGCGCGGCTGGTTGACGAATTTTTCGATGAAAATGCGGTCATCGCCAAAGGATGCCTTGGCCTCGTTCTTCGAGGACTGGAAGCCTTCACGCGCCTCGGCATCGTTCCAGGCAATCCGCATTCCCTTGCCGCCGCCGCCAGCGGATGCCTTGATCATCACAGGATAACCGATGGAAGACGCGATATTCACGGCCTCGTCCGCATCTTCGATCAGGCCCATATGCCCCGGCACGGTGGAAACACCGGAATCCTGCGCCAGCTTCTTCGAGGTGATCTTGTCGCCCATCGCTTCGATGGCCTTTACCGGCGGGCCGATGAAGATGACGCCGGCCTTATCAAGCGCTGCCGCAAAGTTGGGATTTTCCGACAGGAAGCCATAGCCGGGATGCACAGCATCGGCCCCGGTTTGCTTTATCGCCTCCAGAATCTTCTCGATGACGATATAGGACTGGTTGGACGGGGCAGGGCCGATATGGACCGACTCGTCGGCCTCGCGCACATGCAGCGCATTGGCGTCGGCATCGGAGTAAACCGCGACAGTCTTTATGCCCATGGCCTTGGCCGTGCGGATGACACGGCAGGCGATTTCACCTCTGTTGGCGATGAGGATTTTGGAGATCATGGTTTTGTCCTCACAGAGGTATCGTGTCGTGTTTCTTCCAATGCGTCGTCACCTGCTTGTTGCGCAGTGAGGCAAAGGCGCGGGCGATGCGGCGGCGGGAGGAATGGGGCATGATGACCTCATCGATAAAGCCGCGTTCTGCCGCCACGAAGGGATTGGCGAAACGCTCTTCATATTCCTTGGTGCGTGCAGCGATCTTGTCCGGATCGGATAATTCGGAGCGATAGAGAATTTCCGCAGCGCCCTTTGCGCCCATCACCGCAATTTCCGCCGTCGGCCAGGCGTAGTTGACGTCGGCGCCGATATGTTTGGAGGCCATGACATCATAAGCGCCGCCATACGCCTTGCGGGTGATCAGCGTCACCATCGGTACGGTCGCTTCCGAATATGCAAATAGCAGCTTTGCGCCGTGTTTGATGACGCCGCCATATTCCTGCGCCACACCCGGCAGAAAGCCTGGTACATCCACCAGCGTCAGAAGCGGAATGTTAAAGGCATCGCAAAACCGCACGAAGCGCGCGGCCTTGCGCGAGCTATCGATATCCAGGCAGCCCGCCAGCACCATTGGTTGATTGGCAACGACACCGACGGTCTGGCCTTCGAGGCGGATGAAGCCGGTGATGATGTTTTTGGCGAAGGCCTCCTGAATCTCGAAGAAATCGCCTTCATCAGCCAGCGCGTGGATCAGTTCCTTCATGTCATAAGGCTTGTTGGAACTGTCAGGAATCAGCGTATCCAGCCGCTGCTCCAGACGTGCCGGGTCGTCATGAAACGGGCGACTTGGCGCTTTTTCGCGATTGTTGAGCGGCAGGAAATCGAACAGGGCGCGGACGGCTTCCAGCGCTTCGATGTCGTTTTCGTACGCGCCATCGGCCACTGAGGATTTTCTGGTGTGGGTGGACGCGCCGCCCAGTTCTTCCGCGGTGACGATCTCATTCGTGACGGTTTTCACCACATCCGGGCCGGTGACGAACATGTAGGAGGTATCGCGCACCATAAAGATGAAATCCGTCATGGCTGGCGAATAGACCGCGCCGCCAGCGCAGGGGCCCATGATGACGGAGATTTGCGGGATGACGCCGGATACTTCGGCATTACGGCGGAAGACCTCTGCGTAACCGGCCAGCGACGCCACGCCTTCCTGAATACGCGCACCGCCGCTATCGTTAAGGCCGATCAGCGGCGCACCGGCGCGCACCGCCATATCCATGACCTTGCAAATTTTCTGCGCATGGGTTTCGGAAAGCGAACCGCCCAGAACGGTGAAATCCTGGCTGAAGACGTAAACCTGGCGACCGTTGATGGTGCCCCAGCCGGTAACGACGCCATCGCCAGCGACTTTTTGCTCCGCCATGCCGAAATCCACCGCGCGGTGGGTGACATACATGTCGTATTCTTCGAAGGAGCCCTCATCGAGCAGAACATCAAGGCGCTCCCGCGCCGTCAGCTTGCCCTTGGCATGTTGCGCATCGATGCGCTTCTGGCCTCCGCCAAGCCTTGCTTCGGCCCGGCGCGCGTCCAATTCCTCGAGAACCGTCGGCATGCAACCTCCCTCATGCTGATATCGTCACATAGGCTTAGACGTGAAATCTCGAATTGAAAACAGTCTATTACGGCCAGATGTGCGGATTTCGATCCGGATCAGAGAGATTGCGCCGCATTGATGGAGGAGACGAAGCGGCGCGTACGCTCCTGTTCGGGTGCGCGGAAAATGGCTTCGGCAGTGCCTGTTTCCACCACCTTGCCAGCCTCCAGAAACACGACATTGTTGGCGATGCGGGAAGCAAGGCGCAAATCATGTGTCGCCATAACCATGGTCGTTCCCTCGCGGGCCAATTGGCCAAGCACGTCAACGACTTCCTCTGAAAGCTCCGGGTCGAGCGCCGAAGTCGGCTCGTCACACAGCAGCACCTGCGGGGAGGGGCCGAGCGCACGGGCAATGGCAACGCGCTGCTGCTGGCCGCCGGAGAGGTTGGCGGGCCAGGCGTCGGCCTTGTGCGCCATGCCGACCTTGGTAAGAAGCTCCATGGCGCGATCTCTTGCTTTCTCGCGCGACCATTTCTGCACGATCAGCAAGCCTTCCATGACGTTTTCAATCGCGGTGCGATGCGGAAACAGCTGGAAGTTTTGGAACACCATACCCGTCTGACGGCGGATTTTCTGGATGGATTGCCACGTCACTTTCTTGTCTGAGGTAAATGCAATCGAGTCGGTGCCGATGCGCACCGTGCCCTCGGTCGGCAGCTCCAGCAGGTTGATGCAGCGCAGGAGCGTGCTTTTGCCGCCGCCGGAGGGGCCAACCAGCGCCGTGACGCTGCCCTCTGGAAATGTCAGTGAAATGTCTTTGAGGATGACAGCGTCGTCGAAGCGTTTTTCGATATTGGAAAGCTCGATCATCGGCTGTTCTCCATCATGCCGCCATAACGCGCAAACCGCACTTCCAGCCGGGCCTGCAAGTTGGACAGCACGGAGCTGAGGGCGAGATAGATGAGGGCTGCTTCGATGTAGAGGATAAGCGGTTCGTAAGTGGTGGCGACGATGCGCTGTGCGGACTGGAAAAGCTCCGGCACGGTGATAGCAGCGGCAAGCGACGTGTCTTTGACCAGCGAGATAAAGGTGTTGGACAACGGCGGCACGGCTACACGGCTTGCCTGCGGAAGAATGGTGCGCTGCATGGCCTGACGCCAGCTCATGCCGGTCGAGAACGCCGCTTCCCACTGGCCTTTGGGCACGGAGGAAATGGCGGCGCGGATGATTTCAGACGTGTAGGCGCCAACATTTAGGGTGAAACCGATCAGCGCTGCCGAAAAGGCATCCAGCAGAATTCCGACACTCGGCAGGCCGTAGAAGATGACGAAAAGCTGCACCAGCAGCGGCGTGCCTCTGATAACCCAGACGTAGAAGCGGGCAATCAGCCTCAGCGGCGTTGGCCCGAAGAGGCGGGCGACGGCGGTTGCGAGGCCAAGGATGAGGCCGAACAGAAAGGAGAGCAATGTCAGAGGGATGGTGAACTTCACGCCTGCCCAAAGTAGTGTGGGCAGGGAATCCATCATCAGTTGAAGCCAGTGCGGCACGGAAAACCCCTCAATAAAAACGAAGTCCGGCGCTAACGCCGGACTGTCTGATCTGGTTCGGATAATGGCTTATTTTACCTGGGGATAATAGACCCCTGGGTAGCGCCTTACTTGGAGACGTCCTGACCGAAATACTTGTCGGAAATCGTCTTGTAGGTGCCGTCTGCCTTGATGTCCGTCAGCGCCTTGTTGATGGCAGCAACGAGGTCTTCGTCACCCTTGCGCACGATGATGCCGGAATAATCCGCATTCGGCTGTTCAGCCACGATCTTCACAGGAGCTTGCGGCTGCTTCTTCTTGAAATCCAGGAAGGACAGGCTGTCATTGATGGTTGCGTCGGCGCGACCGGTCAGAACCAGCTGGATCGACTGGTCGAAACCGTCGGTGCCGACCAGCTCAGCGCCTGCCTCGGTTGCCAGCTTCCCGAAGTTACTGGTCAGCGACTGTGCCGATTTCTTGCCCTTCAGGTCTGCAAAGCCCTTGATGTCAGTGTTCTTCTCGCTGACGATCAGCACGGCCTTGGAGGCAATGTAGGGCTCGGAGAATGCATATTTCTGCTTGCGCGCTTCGGTGATTCCGACCTGATTGATAACAGCGTCGTAGCGCTTGGAATCAAGACCGGCGATCAGGCCATCCCACTTGCCTTCAACGAATTCGGCTTTGACACCGAGCTTCTTTGCGACGGCTTCGCCGATTTCCACATCGAAACCAACCAGCTTGTTGGCAGAATCGTGGAAGGTGAAGGGCGCATAGGTGCCCTCGGTGCCGATCTTGATGACACCTGCGGACTTGATCTGGTCAAGGTTCTCGCCAGCGAAAGAGTAAGAGGCGGTAGCGGCGGTGAACGCAGCGGCAGTGGTGATTGTCTTGAGCCAGTTCATTGGTATTCCTTTCAGGATTTTCTAAGCACATCTCATCCCACAAAACATGCGCGTTTAAACGGCAGAAAGACGCAAAAAGATGCAAAATAAGAGAATATTTTTCTCTTATCTGGCGGTTCTTTATGCATCGCCACAGCGGCTGGTGATTGGGAGGTTCAGCGGCCTCTCCAAACCCTCTAAAACACCGGCGCGACAAACCATGTCGCTTGCAGAATCGCATGGAATTTCAGTCGCATGGCCAGTTTTTGAAGGACGGGAACTCCGGCCCTGTCAAGGGGTGAGTGAGGTTAATTTCTGCGGCTGGAAAAGGGCTCCGTTAACCTTTTGTTAACCACATTTGGGGTACCTAATGTCAATGATTTGTTTACCAAGATGACCAAAGTGCTAACAGACCCACGCTCAATCCGTATCAAAGGCCGTTCATTTCTGGCGGTCGTGCTGTCTCCCGAGCAGCCGCTCGACCAATGGCTGGAGCGACTCGATGATCTGGCGGCGCGTTCTGCCGGGTTCTTCCTGTCGCGCCCCGTGGTGCTGGATGTGGCGGAGCTGAAGCTCGACAAGGGCGGGCTGAAAGCGCTTCTGGCCGAACTCGTGTCGCGCAATGTCGCCATCATGGGCATCGAGGGCGCACGCCCTTCCATGATCGAGCAGGGCATGCCGCCTGCGCTGAAGGGCGGTAAGGCTGCGTCTGACATTGAAGTCGAACCGGTGTCGCTGGCCACCGTCGAGGTTGCCGAGGAGCCGACGAAGGCTCCGGTGACGGAGATTCGCAGCGTCGTTCAATCGTTGATGATCAGCGAGCCGGTTCGTTCCGGCCAGTCGGTAATCTTTCCGGAAGGCGATGTGACCATCGTCGGTTCCGTTGCCTCTGGTGCAGAAGTCATCGCGGGCGGATCGATCCACATTTACGGCGCACTGCGCGGACGCGCCATGGCGGGCTCGCTCGGTAACGCGTCGGCACGCATATTCTGCAAGAAGCTGGAGGCCGAATTGCTGGCCATCGATGGTGTCTACAAGGTGGCAGAAGACATAGACCCGAAACTCCGCGGTCAGGCGGTCCAGCTGTGGCTGGAAAACGATACGATCAAGGCGGACAAACTCAATTAAGCCGCATGCGGCAAGAACAGGAGAGCAGGATGGGGAAGGTAGTCGTCGTTACTTCCGGTAAAGGAGGCGTTGGTAAAACAACGTCGACCGCCGCGCTCGGTGCAGCGCTGGCACAGAAGAAAGAAAAAGTCGTCGTCGTGGATTTCGACGTCGGTCTTCGTAATCTCGATCTGGTCATGGGTGCGGAACGCCGCGTCGTGTATGATCTGGTCAATGTCATTCAGGGCGACGCCAAGCTGCCTCAAGCGCTGATCCGCGACAAGCGTCTCGACACGCTGTTTCTGCTGCCCGCCTCGCAGACGCGCGACAAGGATAACTTGACGCCTGAGGGTGTCGAGTGGGTCATTGCTGAACTGAAGAAGCATTTCGACTGGGTCATCTGCGACAGCCCGGCCGGTATCGAACGCGGTGCGACGCTTGCCATGCGCCATGCGGATGTTGCTGTGGTCGTAACCAACCCGGAAGTCTCATCCGTTCGCGACTCTGACCGCATTATCGGTCTCTTGGATTCCAAGACGCTGAAGGCCGAGCGCGGCGAGCGCATGGAAAAGCACCTGTTGCTGACCCGTTACGATTCAGCTCGCGCTGAGCGTGGCGACATGCTGAAGGTAGACGACGTTCTGGAAATTCTTTCCATTCCGCTGCTGGGAATTATTCCTGAAAGCATGGACGTTCTGCGCGCATCCAACGTCGGTGCGCCTGTGACGCTGGCCGATGCAAAGTCGGCACCTGCCATGGCTTATTTCGATGCGGCGCGCCGTCTTTGCGGTGAAGATCTGCCTATCGTTATTCCGGGTGAAAAGCGTGGCATATTCTCCAAGATATTCGGGAGGGCCGCATGAGCATCTTCAGCCTTTTCCGCAAGCCGAAATCGGCACCTCTTGCCCGTGAACGTTTGCAGGTTTTGCTGGCCCATGAGCGAAACGGCGTCGGCAACGAGTTGGTCGCGGTATTACGTGAGGAAATTCTCGCTGTCATCGCCAAGCACGTGCAGATCGACAGCGACAAGGTTCACGTCAAGATGGACAGCGATGAGCATGTCTCGCTTCTGGAAATCGACGTTGAAATTCCACTGAGCGCCAGTCTGCGCGCCGCCTGATAAACGCCAAATGAAAAAGCCGCCCGGATGATCGTCCGGGCGGCTTTTTTGTGGGCTTAATGTGCGTGTCTGCGGCTGGGCAGACGCGGCAGGAAAACCGTGAGCAGGCCAAGCAGCGGCATGTAGGAGCAAAGGCGGTAGACGAACTCTATGCCTTCGCGGTCTGCAAAGACGCCGAGAACCGCAGCACCGATGCCGCCGAAGCCGAAGGCAAAGCCGAAGAACATGCCGGCAATCAGCCCCACACGTCCCGGCACCAGTTCCTGAGCAAAAACGACGATGGCCGAAAATGCCGAGGAGAATATGAAGCCGATCAGCACGACAAGCGCTGCCGTCCAGAACAGGTTGGCGTAGGGCAGCATGAGGGCGAAGGGAATGACGCCCAAGATCGAAAACCAGATGACGATGCGCGATCCGAAACGGTCACCGATTGGGCCGCCGAAGAACACGCCCGCAGCCGACGCGCCGAGGAACAGAAAGAGCAGCAACTGCGCATCCTGAACTGAAAGGCCAAACTTCTCGATCGTGTAGAAGGTGAAGTAGCTGGACAGGCTGGCGAGATAGGCATTCTTGGTGGCCGTCAGAATAAGCAGCACGACCAGTGTGATCAGCACCTTGTTTTTGGACAGGGGCAAAGTGCGGCTGACGGGTGGGCGGCCTGCATTGCTGCGGCGGTGGCGGCTGTACCAGACGCTGACCCATGACAGAACGGCGAAACCGGCAAGAGCAATCAGCGAAAACCAGCTGAGGCTTTCCTGCCCATAGGGTAGCACGACGAAGGCTGCGAGAAGCGGCCCGATGGCCGTGCCCGTATTGCCACCGACCTGGAAGAAGGATTGTGCCAGACCGTGGCGACCGCCGGAGGCAACGCGCGCAACGCGGGACGCTTCAGGGTGGAAAATGGCCGAACCGATGCCGATCATGCAAGCGCCGATAACGAGAACTGGAAAGCTGTGAGCATAGGCAAGCGTTATCAGACCCGCACAGGTGGAGAGCATGGCGACGGGTAGCGAAAACGGCATCGGCCATTTGTCCGTCGCAATGCCTACGGCTGGCTGCAACAGCGAAGCGGTGACCTGAAAGGCGAAGGTCAGTAAGCCGATCTGGACGAAGTCCAGCGCGTAATTCGTCTTCAAAAGCGGGTAGAGCGACGTCAGCAGGGATTGCATGATGTCGTTGAGCATGTGGCAAAAGCTCGCCGCTGCAATGATGGAAAACGTCGTTTTTTCGGCTGTGAAGCTCGTGCTGGTCACACTCGCCATGTTGATTTTCTCCGCATATCCGTCACAGGACGGCAAGTCTTCAATTTGCGGCTCTTGTACGCCCATTGCTCGCGGCCTGCTTTTGTGCTTTGGTCTATTTCTTTCGAGAGTGGGCCAAATGCGCAGCCGTCGATCCGCTATAGACTATCCACGCCATGATGATGAGTACGAGGCCCATACCGCGCTTCTGTCCTTCATCGACGGCACTAATGAGTCAGTGCTGGCTCTGCGCCGCATCTATCCTGCCGGTTCAAAAGGGCCTGTCCACTCGCACAAGAAGACCCAGCTCTGGTTCGCCCGCAGCGGCGTCGTCATCGTCAGCACAGCCGATGGGCGCTGGATGATCCCACCCGGCCACGGCCTCATTATTCCCGCCGGTTTGCAGCATTCCAGCGAGATGATCAGCCCGGTCGAGATGCATTCCGTCTATGTGCATCCGGATGTGATCACTTCCGACCGCCCGCGTGTGGTGGAGGTGACGGTTCTGGCGAGTAATCTGATCGAGGAACTGGTCCGTGACGATCCAAGCAGGTCGAATGCGCGCAGGCGGGAGCTGGTGATGGAACTGATGATGGATGAAATCAGCCAGTTGCCTGAACAGCCACTCGGGCTGCCTTTTCCAGCCAACGCCAACATTGCTGCACTCTGCCGCCACTTTCTTTTGGCGCCGGAAGCCAATGCCAGCATCGATGATTGGGCGCAGACGCTTGGCATGAGCCGCCGCACATTCACCCGGGTGTTTCGGGCGGAAACCGGTGTGAGCTTTGTGACCTGGCGTCAGCAAGCCTGTATTTTCGCCTCTCTGCCGCGCCTTGCAAGCGGTGAGACGGTGACGAATGTGGCGCTGGATGCGGGTTACGAGAACGTATCTGCCTTTACCACCATGTTTCGCCGCATGCTGGGCAGTTCGCCCAGTGCCTATCTGAAGTCATCGGGCATGCGCAATACGCTGGCATCTGCCGAGGCGTGAGCATGCAAAATCAGCTGTCTTTCGCCTGTTCCAGAAGCCAGTTCACCAGTTTCGATGCCGCCGCCTTTCTGTCCTTGGAGCCGACTAACCAGTAGCCCCGCTCCGGCGCTTCCAATGTTGGCCCGACGCCAACCAGCGCACCACTTTCCAAAAGATTGTCCACCAGACCGGACCAGCCAAGCGCCACCCCCTGACCTTCGACTGCGGATTGAACGACGAGCGAATAAGTATTGAAGCTGATGTCGCCCCGGCCTTGGCTTGAGCTTCTCTTCACCCCGACATGGGTCAAGTAGCTCGCCCAATCGAACCATGTCGATGCCCATGAACTGTCGAGATGAACGAGTTTCAACTTGGCGAATTGTTCGGCTTTGGCTTCGTCAGGCAGACAGTCCAGAAAACCTGGCGCGCAAACAGGTCTGACTTTCTCCGGCAAAAGAAGCGTGGCATTGTCTCCTGCCTCCAGTCGGCTGCCGAAAATAATCAGCACGTCATCATCATCGGCGCTCTGGCTTCTCGGGTTTTGGGTCGCGGCGATTTTCATGTTGATATCGGGATATCGCGCCCGGAAATCCTGCATGCGCGGAATGAGCCAGAGCGACGAGAAAGCATAGTCCATGTGCAGCCGAACGGTGGGCCGTTCCGTGGCTTTGAATTCGCCCGTCAGTTGATCGATCTCGGCCACATTGCGCGCAGCCAGTTCATAGAGCCTCGTGCCTTCCTGCGTCAGTTCCACGCCGCGATGCTGGCGCTTCAAAAGCTTAACGCCCAACTCATCCTCCAGACGGCGCATCTGGTAACTCACGGCGGGCTGGGTCAGGCCGAGTTCCTGTGCAGCTGCCGTCAGGCTTCCGCGCTTGCCGATTTCCACCAGCATTCTCATCCATCCCAGATCAATCGGTCGTTCTGCCATAAAAATTCCTTTTGCCAGATATCAAAAATTATCCGCTTCACGGCAGAGATCAATCTGTTGTTGACTAAAATTCTGGAAAATCAGGAGGGACAGCAATGAACAGGAAACTTCGTATAGGTCAGCTGACATCGAGCCTTCTTCTTATCGCTGCTGCTTTCGCCGGCAATGCGCAGGCCGCCGATGACGCTGCATGCAAGACCATCCGAATGAGCGATCCCGGTTGGACAGACATCACGGCCACCAATGGTGTCGCTTCCGTCCTGCTCGGCGCACTGGGCTATGAGGCCGACGTCAAGACGCTTTCCGTGCCGATTGGCTATCAGGCTATGAAGAACAAGGAAATCGACGTCTTTCTCGGCAACTGGATGCCCGCGCAGAAAAGCTTCATCGACGATCTGAACTCCGCAAAGGCCATCGAGATCATCGGTCAGAACCTTGAAGGCGCAAAATTTACCCTCGCGGTGCCGTCCTACATGGCGGAAAAAGGCATCAAGAATTTTTCCGATCTCGCCAAGCATGGCGATGAATTCGACCACAAGATTTACGGCATTGAGCCCGGCGCCCCAGCCAACCAGAACATTCAGAAAATCATTGCCGATGAGAAGTTCGGCCTGAAAGGCTGGGAACTGGTCGAATCCGGGGAGCAGGCCATGCTGGCGCAGGTGGACCGTGCAGGCAAATCCAAAAAGGGCGTCGTGTTCCTCGCCTGGGCGCCGCATCCGATGAACGAGAAATTCTCCATCGAGTATCTCTCCGGTGGTGACGATTATTTCGGCCCGAACTTCGGTGGCGCGCAGGTCTACACGCTGGCGCGTACCGGCTGGACGGCGCAGTGCCCGAATGCGGCGGCCCTGTTCAAGAACCTAAAATTCGATGTCGGCATGGAAAACAAGCTGATGGGCGAAATCCTTGGCGGGCAGAGCGCACAGGAGGCGGCAACGGCATGGCTGAAGGCCAATCCAAAGGCCGTCGATGGCTGGCTCTCCGGCGTTACCACGCTGGATGGCAAACCGGGTGGAGAGGCTGTAAAGGCTTCCATCGGTCTGTAATTTCGGGATTAAGTGCATGACGCGTCAGAATATTCTCATCCTTATGGTCGATCAGTTGAACGGCACGTTCTTCCCGGATGGACCAGCGGATTTTCTCCACGCGCCGCACTTAAAGGCCTTGGCGGAGCGCTCGGTGCGCTTCGCCAACAGCTATACGGCCAGCCCGCTCTGCGCCCCGGCGCGCGCGTCCTTCATGTCTGGTCAACTGCCCAGCCGCACGCGCGTCTATGACAACGCCGCGGAATTCGCGTCAGATATCCCGACCTATGCGCACCATTTGCGCTCGGCGGGATATTACACAGGCCTTTCCGGCAAGATGCATTTCGTCGGGCCGGATCAACTTCATGGTTTTGAAGAGCGGTTGACCACGGATATCTATCCAGCGGATTTCGGCTGGACGCCTGATTACTCCAAACCGGGGGAGCGGATCGACTGGTGGTATCATAATCTCGGCTCCGTTACCGGTGCGGGCGTGGCCGAAATCACCAACCAGTTGGAATATGACGACGAGGTTGCCTACCACGCAACCCGCAAGCTCTACGATCTCTCACGCGGGCTCGATGACCGCCCCTGGTGCCTGACCGTCAGCTTCACCCATCCGCACGACCCCTATGTCGCTAGACGGAAATACTGGGATTTATACGAGGATAGCCCAGCACTCGATCCACAGGTCGGGGCACTGCCCTTTGACGAGCAGGACCCGCATTCCCAACGCCTGCTGGAAGCCTGCGATCACCGCGCGTTCGATATTTCGCCCGAACAGGTTCGCCGGGCGCGGCAGGGGTATTTCGCCAATATATCCTATGTCGATGACAAGATCGGCGAGATCATCGATGTGCTGAAGCGCACGAGAATGGATGAGAACACGACCATCCTCTTTTTGTCCGACCACGGCGATATGTTGGGCGAGCGCGGTCTGTGGTTCAAGATGTGCTTCTTCGAAGGCTCCGCCCGCGTACCCTTGATGATTTCCGCGCCCGGCTGGTCACCAAAACGCATCGACGCCCCGGTTTCCACACTCGATGTGACGCCAACCTTGTGCGCACTCGCAGGTCTCGACATTACGTCGCTGAAACGATGGACGGATGGCGAAGACCTGTCCGGCCTTGCGCAGGAAACCGCAGGGCGCAGCCCCGTGCCGATGGAATATGCCGCAGAAGGCTCAATCGCCCCGCTGGTTGCCATCCGCGATGGCCGCTACAAGCTTTCCATCTGCGAGCAGGACCCACCGATGCTGTTCGATTTGGAGGCCGATCCGCAAGAACGCAACAATCTTGGCAGCGATCCCCTGCATGCCGAGACACTGGCTTCCTTGATGGAACAGATCAACAAACGCTGGGATCTGGCGTCCTTCGACACATCCGTTCGGGAAAGTCAGGCGCGCCGCTGGGTGGTCTACAAGGCGCTACGCAACGGTGCCTACTACCCCTGGGACTACCAACCCCTCCAGAAAGCCTCCGAGCGCTATATGCGAAACCACATGGACCTCAACGTGCTGGAAGAAAACCAGCGATACCCCAGAGGCGAGTGAATGCCACGCGGCACCGGATTGATTGCGCTTAAATCTCAAAAGGACGTTGCCCAAATTTCTCTAATGAGGTATCCAAGCCCCGTGAAAAACGAGAAATGTCTACGTAGCTCAGCAGGATAGAGCACAGGATTCCTAGTTGTAAATTGGGGGTTACGGTCGGAAACGCCGTAATCGATCTGCTCAAATTCGGGGAACGCTTCGCTGAACTTTCAGCATGCCAATCCCGAGCCAAGCTCCGGAGAAATCCGGTGAAGGTGTAGAGACTGGATGGGCAGCACCTAAAGACCAAAAGGTCCATGGTGAAGGGACAGTCCAGACCACGAACGCGCAAGCGGCGGCAAAAGTCGAAGTGGTATGAATCCTGGGGTCGGAGGTTCGAATCCTCTCGTAGACACCATTCGCTCGTATGGGTGTGCTTGCGAAGTGCGGTATCTGGTTTTGCTGGATTGGTTCGTCCATTTGCTGGCTGATCGGGGTCGTTTCGCGGAATTTGATGTGGGCACTTTTCCCTTGAGCTCGTCCGACGTTTAAAAGGCCGTAAGGCGACTTCGCCCTCAAGCACCGTAGAGCTTTATTGTTCGCCAATTTGCACCATCTTTTTCGATGCATCGGCAAAGGTCACGGGGCGCTGAAACTAGGCACTGGGGCTGTCTGCGTGGCACGTCAGTTGTGCACGTGCTCGATCACTTCTTGAAGTATGCAGCAGCAGATACATGTGGACCGTCTCCAATGTTTCCGGAATCTACCGCTGAACTCAACTCTACCGGCTTGGCCATATAGGCGGTTCGGAACCGAAGGGTTCTGATATGTGGTAGCGAAGCCCCGTTCACACCTTGGCTCAACTTTTGAACACTACACATGTCGATAAACACTTGAGCAAATCTCCGTCGTGATACCTTTGCCTGCCATAGTTATCGGGAGGCCAATATGTGCAAGAGGGTGGTTATTTACGCGCGGTATTCAACAGATCAACAGAACCCAGCTTCAATCGAGACCCAACTTGATCTGGGGACGTCGTTCGTTGTGGCGCGTGGTTGGAAGCTGAGCGGGACATTTGTTGACGCTGGCATTAGCGGCGCTAGTTTCGAAACACGGCCGGGCCTTCAAGCTGCGCTGAGTGGGGCGCGAGAAGCAGCCTATGATATTCTGCTTTGTCTTACGCTTGATCGGCTGTCGCGAGACCTGGAACACAGTGCAAAAGTGTTGAAGCTGCTCCAGTTCCACGACATTGAACTTTGAACAGTGCACGGTGGTTCTCAAGTGTCAGCTATGGAACTTGGCCTGAGGGCGGTCCTGAATAGCGAGATGCTGGAGCAGGTTCGATATCGAACCAGGGAGGGCATGAAAACCGTAGCGAAGACGGGCCGAGTTCCCGGCGGCATTTGTTACGGCTATTCGGTCAAAAAGGTGATTGGAGCGGACGGCGAACCGATCCGTGGCCTGAGGGACATCATTGCCGCCGAAGCGGCCGTGATCGTGTGGATATTTGAGCAATATGTGAAGGGCCTAAGTCCCGACGCCATTGCAAAAATTCTCAATGGGCAGGGTATACCTGGCCCTCGCGGGCAGGCTTGGAGAGGAACGGCGATCCGGGGACATCGGCGAAGAGGTAGCGGAATTCTGAATAATCAGATGTACATCGGTCGCCTGGTGTTCAATAGGCTCGTGTACCGAAAGAACCCAGTGACCGAACTCCGAGTGTCTAGGCTCAACTCGCCAGAGCAACACATCATTCAAGAGGTTCCGACGCTTCGGATTGTGTCGGATTCACTTTGGAAAAAAGCAAAACGGAGGCAAGCTCTACCTCGCTTCCGGAAAACGACCTTCCGACCGTCTAATCCACCCGGTAATTCCAAGGCAGGAGATGAGCGATTTGGCTCTGCTTATGGCCATTAACGAGGGCCGGTAGCGCACTTCTCAGGTAGCTAAATGGATCAACGGCGTTGAGCTTGTGCCTGTTGCGATCTACTCGTTTATCTCCATAGATTTCGCGTGAATCGTTTGCCCATCTGCTGCCTGATGGAGCCATTTCTCGGTTTTCGATTTTGGCATTTTGCTTTGGAGCTGGTTGACGTCTCTTTTTCTTGTTTGGATCGGCAGGCCGGCTTCTGCTCCGTCAACGTTCAAAATCGGCGAGAGGTGTTTTGCTGGGCTGTTCCTTTTGTTCCCTGGGTTGTCTTGGTCAGTAAGCGCTATTTTATGTCACTTTGCTCTCAAGCGCTGTCGCAATTCTCTTTCGCTTCATCCGCACTTACGGCCAAGCGTGAACACTGGGCGCAGTCGGACACGGCTAAACGTTGCGCGGTGCCGGACGTCTTTACTCATATTTAAGTTTTCGGGTGCTAAGCTTGGTCAGTCGAAGAGGTCGGTGGCGCATACATCCAGCGTCAATCAGATCACCCAGCGGATAGCCGCTCACGGCGACCCTCCTCGCCAAAAAAATCAAAAATACTGGAAATAATTCGTGACTTTAACCGAACGCCGGTGATTTGCGGTCATTTTCGCTCCTGCAGTCAATCACGACTGAACAAAACGGAGCAAATCATTGAAATATCTAGCTACGACCTGCCTCGTGAGTGAGATTTCCAAACCAAGGCAAGATGCCCACGTCTTGGAATTCCTCTCCAGGAACTCATTCGTATTCTCCGACGAGACTTTGATCGACATCCAGCGTGGAATCCATCGTATCACTAAAACGAATCCTCAAAAGGCATTCGAGCTTCGTGATTGGCTTTCGTCCGTCTCCAGCGACTGGCCACTTGTTTCTGGCCGTGAGCAACAAAAAGCAAAAGTTCTGGCAGCAATGCTTGAGTGTCGGCAGCTCAAAACGCTTTGGCTTCCGCACCCGAAGGCCGCGCATCCAGGTTTTGGATACCATGTTGCAATTGCCGCAACCGCGATCACTTACGATCTGCCACTCGCCTGCTTTGGGATCGATGCCTTTTTGAGGATCGATCGGTACTTCGAGCTTCCGGGGCTCTACGACCTCAAAAGCCAGGGTTGGCGATCTGCCACGAAAGAAAGCCTTACATTTGATTGGGGCAGTGTCGCCGCGCAACTACACGTTACGTCGATCTCGGAAAGACGGGCAACTTTAAAGAAGAATGAAGTTGCCCGTCCGTTCTCAGACTAACAATCCGGTTATCAATCATTCGCACTGATTGATGACCTTAAAGGCAGCCAATGTCTTACAGGCGTTGGCTGCCTTGCGCATTTTATGGATGGCAAAGCTTAATAAAGTACCGGCTGAGGTTGTATTTGGGCTTTAGAAAGGGGCAGGTTCTAAATTAAAGAAACTTTGATTCCGGAGATCGAAATGAGCCAAGCTGAGTCTCTCCGCCGGGAATTAGCGCAAATCCTAAAAAAGGAGGCTGATGCCCAGTCCGATCTGGCAAAATATACCCGGGAAGCGAACAAGTATGCTTCGGAAGGGGCTAAAAGGTCGGAGGCGGCTTTCAAGTCGAAGTCGACATCTTCAAGATCATCATATCTCCGACAAGCAGAGAGCTCGATGAAGAAGTCTGCAGCGGCGGAAAACAAAGTGGCTGATGCAAGGAAAAAGCTCGCCGCGTTGGCTGCGCAGAAAGCCAACAAGCAGAAGTCGCTTTCGACGGCCGAAAAATCGGATCGTGACAAACTTTCCCGGGAAACAGCAAAGGTGAGAAGAGAGGAACTTAATCATGTGAGGCAGGTGACCTCCTTGCGAAGGGCAAGGCTTGCGATCCAAGCCCCCAAACCTGAACCCCTTCGAGTACTTTATCTGACCACAAATTCGGATGCTTTCGGCCCGGGAGCACTTCGAACGGACGTTGAAATCAGAAACGTTCAAAATGAGCTGAAAGGAACATTGTACCGCGACCGAGTTAAGATCAGCCATCTCCCGGCGGCTACCTACGATGACATGCTGCGTGGGTTAAATGATGTACGTCCACACGTTGTCCACTTCTCTGGACATGGAGGGGGCGGAGGAATTTTTTTCGACAACGGCAGTGTTGAAAACCCAGCGGGCGTCGTCATGAATTTCGACCGGTTGGGCAAGTTCCTATCTGCAACTGATGAGCCTCCGCGACTTCTCGTTCTGAATGCCTGTGATACCTTGGAAGGCGTAGAAACGCTTCTGGACTCGGTGCCAGTTGTAGTGGCGATGTCGGAATCAATAACCGATATCGCAGCCGCTATGTTCGCTACGAAGTTCTACTCCGCAATAGGCAGCGCCCAATCTGTCGAAGGTGCCTTAAACCAAGGTCGCGCGATACTTTCAATGCTCGACTCGGCCGAAGATCATCTTCCAGAATGCGTATACCGGGAGGACGTGGATATCGGCGCATTTATGCTAGTGACACCAGATTGACGGCTCGGTATTCGCGGTTTCGACGGACGTCGAACCCACAAGTTGCTCGACTGATTTTTTGAACTGGAGTGATATCCGGGAAGAAAGGGCTGTGCGCGGTATGGAGTTGTTGTCAGAGAGCGAGAATCGCGAACTCGGTGAACTGGCGCGGCGCAACATGGAAAATATGGCTTTTCCCGCCAGCGAATGGGAAGCCTCAACACTCGCTGAGGTTTTGAACTTCCCACGCGTCTCTGTGATGCGCCCGCCTGATCATGAACTGATTGCTGCCGAAATGGTAGCTTACCATTGTCACTCAAACTGCGCCGCGCAACAAGCTAGTGATACCGAGGGACGTAGCCGCCACGTTGCGGGATGGATCGTCTATGGGGTCGACCTCATCCTGCATTCGGTAGTCAGGATCGACGGCGAATGGTTTTGTATGACACCACAGCTAGTGCCCAGTCCTAGCCAATTCCAGTTTATCCCCGACCCGTTAATAGAGTGGCGATTGAATAGTGACGGCGACTTCAATGCGCCATACCGCCGCGGCGTAGCTCTGCCGGATGCTCTCCGAGAATACCCTGAAGAACATATTCGCGCATGGAACCACTTTCGGCAGCTTTTGGCGGAGGGTGTGTCAGCTTTCGACGCCCGCGAGGATACCGCATCAAAGATGGGGGCGGATTTCAGAGCCAAAGGCATCCTTTAATCAGCCCTTCGCCGCGGTCACGAATGTCCCGTTTATCCAGCCTTCGGCGTTCGTCATCTTCGATTTCACACGCCACCATTTTCCCGGACGTTCCAGAATTATCACCTCGCTACCCTTGGCCATGGTTTCAACTTTCGAATACTCCGGCCCTGGCCCCGCACGTAGGTTGAGATCGGTAGTCGTAAGTGCACGAGCGTTGCCGTTTAGTTCGCCGTCTTCATCGACTGATAGGGAAGTAGCCGGCTGGACGAAAATTGCGGGTGCTGGTGCGATCTCTCTGGGTTGAAGAGGTGGAGGCAGAGCGACGTTTGCCGCGGTAGCGGTTTGGTCCGCCGGTGGGTTGGGTATTGCCACGACGCTTTCCATCGCACGGTCGAATGCCAACTGGAAGTCACCATCAATGGAGCGTGTTTCCGCCGTAACGGCGCTGGTTGAGGCGACCTCGGTCTTCAACGTCGGCGGATTAACGACCGGGCTGAGACCCGCGACCTCTTCTGTGGGCTGAGGCAAAGATGACGGCAGCCGTTCTGACGCAACCGGCTTTGAAAACGTCGTCGATGGTGTACCGGGAACCCGGTGCGTGGATGAGTAGTCTGATGAGGTTGTTGTGGTCGACGAACGACGAGGTTTCGCTGTCGAGTTCGCGATAACGACCGCGCCGACAGTCATTCCAACAATGATCCAAAATCCCTTGTATGGTGCGGACATGACGATCCTATCCGATGTCCAGTTCAATCTGCTTTAGTCTGGTGTAGGCGTCAATCAACTGTTGTGGCGGCTTGGTCCGTAACACGCGTGCGGTGTCCGCGAGGTTTTTGAGGTCTTCTGTTGCCTTGAGAAGATCGCGTTCTAATTCCGCACGCTGTTTGGCTATTTCGCTTTTCACTGCCTGGACGGCAGCAGGGTCCGTCGGGACCGAAGCGTTGAAGACGAACTTCCGCTCAACAGATCGTGCCCAACCTTCGATGTCACTTGCCAGCGACGGTCCAAAACCAGGGACACCTGTTACTGACCGCTGCCGAACATCAAGTGCACTTTCGAAACCATAGGAGGCCAAAGTTGCTTTGCGTCCGTCTCCGACCCGGGGGATTTTTGCGCGGTCGATCAAATGGGCGTCCATGTGTTTTTCCAGTTGAAGCTGACGCTTCTTCTGCTCAAGCACCGCCAATTTGGCGCGCTCCTTTGCGGATAGCCCGGAATGCTCCGCTCCCAATGCGAGATAGTGGCTTCGACGTGTCTCGAACGCATCTGGCCCCGCCTTCTTGAGCCAGTTCCTTTGTTGCTCGTCCCAACCAGCCTTCGCCCCGCTAAGTTCTGTTGCAAACCTGGATTTGAGATCGAGGGACCTCGCGGCTACCACGATAGTGCCCAGCGTCAAGGCGAAGCCCCAAAAGCCACTGACTTGGGACATGAGGTAGATGCCGACGCCGGTCGCGATCAAGGCTGCTGCAACCGTTGCATTGCGTTCACTTCTCGCAGATTTTCCTTTCTGGGACATCGTCAAACCGGAGATCGGCCCGATCACGGCTTCTGCACTTGGCGGAGCTGATGGAGCTGCCATGGTCTTAATGGCTTGTAGGAGTTGCCCTATATCCATAACGGGCGCTGATGGGGAGACGTGGGCAGGGAAGAGCGAGCGTCCCATCGTCTTCTCCACCTTGCACCACGGGCAAACGCCAACTTCCCGCTTGTAGGCGTGCGACTTGTCGACTGCGCATACGGCGAGCGAGGCTTCGACGCCTTTTAGGATAGTGGACCAGTATGCTGCCGTCGGGCGACCTCCGGGTTGCCGTGCTGGCGGCATGAAAGCCCCTTCGAACGCCTTGCGGACGTCCTCTCCATAATCGCCAAGAGCCGGTACGAATGGTGGGGGCTCCATCATTGTCTCGGCTTTCCGGCCGCTGTAGGCGAAGCGTCCACCGCCGATGGCTGTCTTGATGTCCATGTCGCCTTTGCCCAGGTACCGTCCAGCGAAGGGGTGGCGGCCCATGAAAAGGAGCTGAAAGATCAGAACCGCGAGGCCGAAGTTATCGTGGTTCGGTGTCCTATCGACCTTGTCGAAGGTCGCTCCTTGAAGTTCGGGGGGAGTATATTCTGCCACTCCAACTAGGGAGCGATAGGTGTTCGATCCCGACTGATACTGGAAGGAGTCACTGTCGATTAGCGTTACCAAAGCTTTGTTGGAAACGAGAATGCCCGAATGGTTGATGTCACCGATTACACAGCCGGTCGAGTGGATACTGGCGACGGCGTTGGCAAGGTTGATCGCTGATCTTAGCAGGAATTGGGAATCCGCTGTCGGGAACTCCGTCTTCCTGCTTCCGGGGCCATAGAGGTCGTGGACGCTCTTGAACCCTGCTACCTTCTTCATCGTGAAGCCTAGGAACTCGCCGGATGGGGAGCTAAGGGTCTCAATCGGGAATGCGACGTACTCCGACCGGTGGTGAAGGCGGTCGGCGACCATGGCATTGACTTTGCCACGGCGGTCTTTTGCCTTTCCCGGATTGTAGATTTTGGCTGCGATATCGGGAGACTCCCCGACGTGGTACACAGCACCCTCGCCACCCTTGCCGAGGACTGCCCCTAGAGTCAGACGTCTACCATCCGAACAGATAACCGTTGTCACGTGCGTAGACCTAGTATCAGCGACTTATCGTCGTCCGTGCGGTCGCAGACGTTCGCACTATCAAGGTACTCCTTTAAAGCAAGTGAAAGAGACTTGTCGACTTTATCAGCGGTGGAGGATTTCAGAGGGGCCAACATGCGATTGAAGAACGGGCCATGCGCGACCTTGGAAACATGATCCAGCACCATTCGCTCGATGCCGTCGGAGAAAACCGCAAATTCCTCAACACGTCCCTCGACCCATACGATGTCTAAGCGTGGCTGAGGGTCATCGGTGACGAACGAGGTCGTCGAGGCATACTCACCTTGGAAGGGCCACGAGGGTACTTCCCATTCTTCGGCCCCTTCGAGCCTGACAACTGCCGCACCGTCGCCGATATGGATTACCACGCTCCGGTTTTCCGAGACCAGCAGAGCGACCAGAGTCGCAGCAAAGTCTCGTGGCCTTGCTGACGCCGATTTGGCCTTCTGGTTGATTGCTTCCCTGACCGTGTCTATCCAGTCCCAGACGATGTCCTCGCCCAGGTCGTTCAAGGACGAGCGAGCCAAGAAATCTTGGCATGCCCTTAGAAAGGTGACGCAGACCGTTCTCGACCCGAATTCTGCCAGTGACGCGCTTCCAGCTCCGTCAGAAACGACAGCCGCCATAACAGCGCCATCCCGAGTAAGAAAGAGCTTGGCGCAGGCGTAGTCTTGGCACGGGGTACCCGTTTTCACATGGGAGGTGCCGATCGCTCGAGCACCCGCCCACCGCCATGTCCCGTTCATGAAATGGAGGCCCAGCCATCCGGGGTGGTCGGGTTCGAGAGCGGAACCGCATCTCCCGGATTTGATTGGGAAACTGAGCTCAATGAGCTGGAAAGCCAAGAGAAAAGGTCGCGGAACCGCAACGCTTTCAATGCGAGTGGAGCGCGCGTGCTGATCTGCGCCAGCGTTTCCATGTTAGCGCCCTCTACACCCACGGCAAAGAACGAGAACGCTTTTTCCTCTTCACCCGCTTTCACGAGACTGGCAGCATTCTTCCACGCGTCTGTCGGCCCACCGTCGGTAATCAGGAAAACCCAAGGACGGTAATAGGAAATACCGTTCTGACGATACTGGTCTTTTCGCTCGCGGAGCATTTGTAACCCCTGCTCGATGGCGGCACCCATGGGTGTATCGCCCTGGGACGATAGGGTAGGTGCATACCAGTGTTGTACGCTTTGGAAATCATTGACGACTGTGACCGGACCGAAAGTGACGAGTCCAACTTCCACACGTTTAGCAGCCAGGGCGTCAGCGAAAAGCTCGTCCTTGAACTGCACGAGGCCATCGTTCAACTCGCTAATGGGTCTCCCGTTCATCGATCCGGAGACATCTAACAGCAACAGACACGGGCAGCGGGGTTCCGGGTTATCCACGAACTCTGCACCTTCGAATGGTTGTTGCTCAAACGGATTGCTCATCGACTATCTTTCTGTTGGATTCAGTTCGCGGCGATGCCGAAGGCGTCCAGCACCTCCGGCGTGATGGTTCCTGTCGCCCTGAGTTTGTAATCTGTCTGCATGGCGATGAGTGCGGTTTTGCATGCAGGACCTACTTTCCCATCTATAAGACCGGAGTAGTACCCATACGCCGTAAGCGCCGTCTGAACCTGCATGACGATGCGGGTAAACTTCTCGCTGTTGCCCGGTAGCGTTTTGAGAGGTGTGGCCAGCTTAGGTTCGGACGGAGCGATCGCATAGGCAGGTGAGGGTGCAGAAGGTGCCGGAGGAGGCGGCGGCGTATAGGTCGGCTTGGGCGCTGTGTAGGTCGAGGCAGGCGGCGGACTATAGCTAGGCGAACTGTAGCTACGATAGCTGTAACCACCACCGCTGCTGGATCGATGGCTCGAATGGGACCGGTGCGAGCTGTGTGATCTGTGGCCAGCCAACGTGTAAATATGTTTCAGCTTTAGGCGCTCGATTACCGAAGGCTGCGGGTTCGGCTTGGACACCAAGTCTCCCGGTATCATCGCGTCCGCTTTGGACGGCAGAAATCCCGCCGCGAAAAACGACGGGATAAGAAATAGTCTTTTCTTCATATTGGACCCAGCGCAGAAAACCCCTCGTTGTGACTATACCATTCAAAAAAACCACCACAAGCTGCGCGCTTGTCACAATCTGAGCAAAAATCGAGATATTTGCGCTTCCAATCCGATATGGTTGACGGTGCGAATGACCGGTACGCAGTCGGTACAGAGCAGAGAGGAAAATTATAGAGCGAAACGTCAATTCCCCTCGCTACGCTCAGGTCTATCGCGGAAGCGATAGGTGCGAAGTCCGAGGAAGAGTCGAAGAAAGACTTCTGCCAGTTCATACGTCCGTAGCCGATCCGCTCCATCTGCATGAGAGCCCATACGTTCACTACGCTGAGCCTCGTGAACACGAAATCCGCCAAGTCAGCCAGTCCGGCAATGTTCTGACGCATCAGTACAGTGCGGAGTTCGATGGACGCGCCTGCCGACATCAGAACGCCTAAGCCCTTCTCGAGCCGTCCATACGCTCCCGCTTTCCCGACGATCTCGTCGTGGGTCGTGGGATCGGCTGAGTACAGAGGTACGCCCCAGAGGATGCGTCCGGTTCCTACTTGCAGTAGGGCAGGAATATCTGACGCTTCGAAATGCTGGCCGTTTGTCAGGATGTGAAACGTCACGTCGGGCCGTGCCCGACTCACTATCCGCAGCATGTCGAACAGCTGTGATTTGTGGAGTAGCGGCTCGCCACCGGATATTCCGAGAACGGCTCCTTTTGGCGAGAGCAGCGCTGCAGTCGTGAACTGGCTGAACAGGTCGATGTGCTTTGGTTTAGGTGGCTGGGAACACATGACGCAAAGCTGGTCGCACTGCTCGGTTACCATGAAAGTATTGTGTTGTGACGAAGCCCTTATAAGTCGGTGGGCGCTTTCCTGGCCAGGTAGGACGAGAATAACATCGCCATCGAAATCCTCACCGCCCTCAGGATGAAGCACGACCGAGAACCCGTTGAGGTCATATTCCAGGCGACCGATCGATTGATCGACGAGGATGGCGTCGTTTTCGGTCACCGCGCTTGTGTCCGAATGACGAAGCCTAACAATAAGAGGCTCTACCAATGGTAGCTGGTCGATTTTGACCCTGAGGTTGATCATCGATGCCACCGAGCAAGTGCTTGATCGAAATTTGGCACGCCCGTCCAGATGGCCATTGATTTCCTGACCTTAGGATCGTCGGAATAGATCATAGAGAAGATTTTATCGAAGATGTAAGTGTGCCGCTGACAGAAATCGGTGAGATGTTTCGGCATGTCGATTCTGCCGTAGCGGGATAGGTCGTCGACCAGATCGATGCCACAGAACGCTTGATACGGACAGTGGACGCAATCCGGATGGTAGTTGCTTAGCGCTTCGGAGTTGAGTGTATCGATAGTAGACCGGTCAAGCCCTTCGA
This sequence comes from Agrobacterium vacciniicorymbosi, assembly GCF_040427045.1. Lineage (NCBI taxonomy): Bacteria > Pseudomonadati > Pseudomonadota > Alphaproteobacteria > Hyphomicrobiales > Rhizobiaceae > Agrobacterium > Agrobacterium vacciniicorymbosi. The sequence goes on along the minus strand of NZ_JBETMF010000003.1, from coordinate 129,290 downwards.
AGACATTCCCCATCGACAGATCGAACTGTCCAAGACGGGTGACCATACGGGCTTCGTCAGTCGGGTATGCCTTCCCATCGTAATCAATCACGACATATCCATATCCGACGATGTTCGGGTTTCTAAGATCGACGTGACCGTTGTGTCCAGACCTTAAAACCCGCCGAAGACAGTGGACGAAGTAATACTCCTCCACTGCGTACTCCGCTGTCCAGTTGTAATCGACCAGATCGTCGATGAAGTCTGAATGGTAACCGTTCCAAGTTGAGGCGGACGCAGCGGCATCGTACTTTTTACGTGCAAAACCCTGGAAGTTGATTGGTCTCAGATAGATCGATCGCATCCCAAGAGACGCATAGGTTTCGATCACCGATCTGGCAGAGGGAGGGCGGTGCGGATTTATTGTCGGCAGTGCGGAAACTTTTTCAGAACCCAGCTGCGTAAGTGCACGATTAAGGTTGGATGAGAATGCCAGTGTTTTGTCGCTAGAGAGCGTGCGCTGTGTCTCGTGCGTGATGAAGTCACCATCGAGAGAAGTACTGACGAAGACGCCAGGAAGTTCAAAGAACCGCCAGATGTCCTCCGATATTTCCTGAAGGTTCGTGCATACGACGAACTCGCAGCTCACAAATTTACCCAGACAGAAATCCCGAATTCTGATGAGGATATCCAAGCGAAGGCTGGGTTCTCCGCCTTGAAACTCTATCTTGATTTTTGCGGTTGTGAGCCCGCCGAGAAACGTGAGAACCGCCTCGAGCGTGCGCTCGTCCCAATCGAAACCAGGGGTGTTCTCGTTGACTCGTGAGACCTGACAGTAGCCGCAGGCGAGGTTGCAGCGAAGGGTAGGCACGAGGATTACGTAGTCGAGTTGTCCGGGGCTATATAAGCGGCTCGCGAAACGATGTTCGAACCCTGAATAAGCTAGGTCGCCAACCTCAACAAACCCATGGCCGTTTCTTAGGAGATAGTCCCGGTCCTCGTTGGTCAACCGGTCCAAGGCATAGCGGGTCAGAAAATCATGGTCTGACTTGAAATAGCCGCCTGCCTCATCGGCGAACAGTAGATCACCAGAGACAGATGGACGAAAGCGTAGCGGAAAGACCGTCATCGCCCGACTACACCTGCAAGGAGAGTGCGTCTGAGGGGGAGGGTTTCTACGTAAATTTTTTGACGATAAAGGCAAAACATGAATTGCTGTTCGATTTCCGTGGCGTTGACGGTCTCATTCCCGATTGCAACAACCGTAGAGCCATTGGTTGTCACGTTAACACCGGGATAGAGGTAATGAAAACGCACAACCGCGTCGGCGACGTATGGCATCAATTCGGGCGCGATCTCGAAGTTCTGGGGCATGTTGCACACGGAGTATTTGCAGTTGACGGTAGGATATCTGCAGAGGGTTGCGTAAGCATTTCCAAATCTGCGAGATTATGGGCAGTCAACGAAGATTTTCCGCGATTGTTTTGAAGCAATCATCTGTTGGGCCGACCTCGTGTTTCAAGAGTTCAGTCCACTCGCCATCGTCAAAATCGAAAAACTGTACGAAGCATTTATCTGCGTCGTGATTGGCCCATTGCGAGACAAGAAGACGACTATCGAGCTGGTACTGTAGGCTCAGATACATGTTGTTCTCGCCACCAACGGGTACTTTGAAGACCTGGCCTGTGCGGCTGTTCCCTAGGTAGGCAATCGAGCATCCGGTACCACAACCGATCTGGATTACGGCATACTCGCCGGCGAATGAGGGATCGGCACCCATGCCCTCGGTTATGCGTGTCCGAAAATTGCTAAACTCTTTGTCCCGGCCTGTGAAATCCGGAAAGTTCTTCGGCCCGGAATATTGGCGGAAGACCGGTAGCTGTCCGGGCTTGATGCGCGCCAACGAGATGGCAGCCTGCTTTGGTGCCATTAACGGCGGCGACCAGGGAATTTCTCGATATCCGATGTCGAGTATTCTTTTGGTACCTTGTCCTCTTTCCAAGTAGTCGCGCTTGAAAACACCTATTGTCCGAAGTTTGGCAGCTTCTGGGGAATTCTTGTAGGCGTTAACGCCAAAGGATGCTTTCAGAAGGGCGGCGTCGCTACCACTTATCGAGGTGAAGAATGCCGCGACAGCGTCTGTTCCGCTGACCTCGAAATAGCTCAAAACAGCGATCGAATCTCCTAACACGACGACCGGGGGCTGCGAGGCATACAGTATACCTTTCGACCCTAACTGTGATCGGATTTCTCCCAATGATGTTTTGCCGAACGTCAATCCGCCGTAGCCTGCCAGGGGGCCAATGCTGGCTCTTGGCCAGGTCGTTTCAAGCGCTACAATTTGATTCGATTGGTTTTCGAAGGTGGCCTTGAGTTCTATTCCATCGGAACCAAGATAACTCTGCGTCGTGAATGAACCATCGCTCTTGGTTCGCACAGGATTACCGAGGCGCTGTAGCCCGCCCTTATCTTCACCTAGATAAAATCCCGATATAGACTGGGCGACTGCACCTGATGCAACAGGAAGCAGTGCCAACATTATGATCAGTCTAATCGCCGGAAATGTCATCTAAGCGTCCTCTCCCATGGACGAGCAAGCCTGTATTGACGCTCAGGATATGGACGAGGCACAGCGTGGAACTGTCCACATGAAAACCAATCTCTTAAAATACGACATTCTGGGCGGCACTTCTATCAACCGAATTCTAACCAGCCAGGCAATCCCAAGCCTCAATTTTCGATATCATCACGATCCAGTGGGCCGTCGTTGTCCAAGATGTTGTCCAATCGCTTCGCGCCACCTTTTTTGAAAGAAACTTCGAAACTCCCGTCGTCAACGACGACGTATTGCGACGACGTCCGCGCGGCATCTAAAAGACCGGCTAGGTCCTCCGTAGCTTCATCGACTGTCCAATTACGCGCCATACCCAAACACCTCCAATATTTGAATCACTATTTTTGACGTCTCAAATTTTAACGATGACCGGCCTTCACCGGTTAACGTCTCGTGATTCGCATTCGAGAGGTCCATGATAATGGGAAGCCTGATTTATTTAATGGATACTAATATTCTTAGCAATGCCGGTTTAAAGCGTCCACCTGTTGGTCTGCGATCCTGGATGAAAGCCACAGGTGCAAATTCCTTGGCACTTTCTTTTCCCGCAATATCAGAGTTGAAGAGAGGTGCCCACCTAGCTTTGCAAGTCGATCCACAAAAAGCGGCGCGCCTTCATAGCTGGATCGACGACATCCTCTCAGTGAATTTCCCGTTTGCGGAACTCACCTCGAAGTCGGCCGACCTCTACGCGAAAATGACCACCATTGGAGCGCTCCGACATTTGTATGTACCGAGTCCTACGCAAACAAAAAACAAGATCAGCCATGATCTCCTCTTTGCGGCGCTTTCGATCACCCACAAAATGCCGATAGCCACCTTCAACGTGAAGGATTTTATTCTGATAGACAAATACTTCCCTTTACCTGGCGTCTTTCACCCCGTCGAAAGCGTATGGCATGTTCCATACCGTGGCAGTGAGCTTGATCTTCCGTATATGAGCACGCCACCCTCACTGCCGGAGTTCGTTTCGAGCGGCTTCGGGTTCATGAGGTGACTCGGATGTATCGTTTGTTTTCAAAGCTGCTCTGACAGCACTCGCCGACAGAAAACCCTCGCGTAAAAGAACATCGTGAAGATCGAGAAGAGTAAGCCTATGCTCGTCAAGCAGCGATTTCGCGCGCTGGAATTCGGTTTCCAGGGTTGAATCTACGGATTTTTGGAGGCCTTTGCGCCGCTGGCGGAAATCCGATAATTCACGCGGATTGTCGGCAGGCTCGACTGATAAAGTTCTACCAAAACCCCACCTGATCTCCAACATCGTTGCGAGGTCTGTTGCGCGGTTAAGGTCGGCTGAGGGATCACCAGCAGCCCCATCGCCATAGCTTCCGAATAGTAACTCTTCTGCCGCAATCCCACCAAGTAGGATGGCAATCTTGTTCCGGACGTACGTAAACGTCTTCCTTGTGAGCAGTCGCTCTTTGAATACTGTCACCCCCAGCGCCTCCGATCCACCAACGACCCGCACCGTCTTTTCGATCGAAACGGAAACTAATGAATCAGCTTCCAGCAAAACCCCGAGGAGCGCGTGGCCGAGTTCGTGGGCGGCGGCGCAACGCTGTACTGCCAGTGGTACAGTAATGGTAGGCGGCATAGCAGCTTCAAGATCAGCTAACGACAGCGGCCGTTTCGCCCTTCTCGCATTCCTACGGGCATCGCGGGCGCATCGCTCGATGTCCGCCCCTGACCATCCATTGCTTGCGCGCACAATTTCGGTGAGGTCGCTCTCCGGTAGATCGCCTCGGAGATAGAAACGGAAGATGGCAGTGCGCGATCGCTCATCGGGAAGCGAGATTTCGAAGTGGCGCTCGAGGCGGCCGGCCCTCAGTAGCGCTGGATCGATGATGTCCGGATAGTTCGTCGCGCCGATCACGATGACGCCTTCGTGCGACTGCGCGCCGTCCAAGAGTTCCAGAAGCGCATTGATGACCTGGCGATTGTAATTGTCCCCGTGATCGGAACCGTCGCTTCGGGTTGAGAAGCTGTCAAATTCGTCGATCAGCAGGACGGAGGGCGCTTGGTTCGCCGCTTCGGCGAACGTCGTCCTCATGGCTTTAAGCATATCTCCGAGATGTCCCGTTGCCTGCCATCTCGCTGCCGATCCGAGGATCAGCGGAGTGCCACAGGTTTTCGCCAGTGCCGCGGCATATGATGTCTTTCCTGATCCAGGGGGGCCGGACAAAAGAATGCCGCAGTCGATATCCTCCCATTTAAGGTTGCCCTCCCTCCATAGCGCTAGGTCTTCGGCCAGTTCGATGCCCCAGGCTTTCGCATCCCCAAAACCGAATAGGTCTTGGAGTGACGGGTCTGACGGTAGAGGATTGGACCGATGGTCCTCCTTGTCGATATGAGGGTGCCGGCGCAGACGCTCGACGGTCATCGCCACGGATCGTCCGCGCCGCCAACCGAGCGCCACCCTTGCCGGGGATTGTTCAGCTAGATAGGCGGCATCTGCTTCTGTCACGTTTCCGAAGCCCATCCGACGGGCCGCGATCCGGTAGTCCTTGGCCAAAGGTGGACGAAGATCAGCGACGACGTCGGCAACGATGCGGATGTCATTCGATAGCAACTCGCCGCTTTCAAGAAGGATGATCGCGCGGGTTAGGTCCCTGAGCCTCTTGAACCCCGTTAGTTCATCGACAAGTTCCTTACGCTCGTTGACAGTCAGCACATGGTTGCTTCCGTATTCCTCACCCTTTTTAGCGATACCTTCGAGCAGCCATTTCGCGGCGGTTCGATATGCCTGGATGTCCGACCCCGGTGGAATGATGAACGCCGCCACAAACGACGGTCGTTTTTTGAGGAATTGACGGATCGAGCGTGAGATCGAGATGATCGCGAGGTGCGTTGGCAAGGTTAGGTCATGCATCGACCGGTGGAACTGGTCATGATTAACGTAGGGGATATCAAAGGACATGGAAGCCTCGTAAGAAGGATATTGGCGACGACGACGGGCTTTCAGCGTCTTATCCTCCTCACCACCGTCTCCGGGCCGATCAGTTCCATATCCAGGTCGACCTCTACAAAACCGCGCAGGATTAATTGCGCCAACCCAGCAACCGGTCTTGTTTCGGTAAAAGCCGTCAAACACTCGGCGACGGTCAGGTTTCCGTTGTCGTCCAGAGCGGCCAACAACCTCAGCCGGTCACCAAGCGCCAATACGGAACCGCCATATCTCAGAAGGTCCTTTGCATTCTGCAGACGCGCTCCGTCGTAGATTTCCTCGGCAACGAGACGCCGATATCTAATGCCATGGTTCTCGGCGACGACTGCGATCTCCTCGGAATCCACAGGCATGATCCTGTCGGAGGCATCGACCAGGAACCGACCGCCGTCTTCGTTCAGGACGCCGAAATCTGGAACATGAACACCTCCGCCGTAATCAAGCGACATCGGCATGCAGTGCCACGAAGAAATGGACGGGTTGACGTCAAACAGGCATGCCGCGTCGCGTGCGATCTGAGACCGGAAGACGGCAGGGCCATCACATTTGATGGTTGCAGTTGGATTGAATGTGCGGACGGATGCCGATTGACGGCTAGAGCGAAGCGACTTCGCTTGCTGCGCGATACCCATCGAGGGACCTCAACAAAACATGGTTGATCGACGCCGCGGTCGGCGCGGCGGAGGAAGGGATCAACCTATTCGTATGAGGCGGGTAATGTTTTGCATGTGCGAACAATTAGTGAACAAAAATCCGCAAGTCAATACTGCAGACTGACTTTTGTGTTGGCAAGGTCGTTTACCAAACACATCCGTAGCTCGGCAATATCTGCCGAAGGCCGCCAAGCGGAAACGGCGGCGTCAACTCGGCGGAGCGAGCGCATAGCTGTGTGCGAACAAGCAGTGCTATCGCTTGAGTAGGGCGGCTGGAATTGCGATTGCAGTCCACTCGTCTCCATCAAATGTTTGAACGCCGTGCTTCCTGTCAAAATAGTAAAGCGTGTTGCCAATGGTCTGCACCTTGAGCGGGTTGGGGACGTTCTTGTTAATGGCGGGATTCAACGGCGACATGATGTACCCGTCAAAGGAATGTAATCCGTAATCCGACGCAAGGATCATCCTGTCACCAAACCGGGTGATCGACCTCAAGTCCTCGTCGTCTCCTTTGAATGAAACGTCGCTGAAGCCACGCTCTGCGTTGCCATCCAGAATGACACCGTTCTCTCCGACCGCCCATACCTTGTCGGCAGCCTCTACGAAAACGTCCGACAATACAGCTGGCTGGGGGTAGTATTGACCGTCCCTCGGCGTGGCGACCACCGTCCACTCGGTTCCGTTCCAGTGGTAAAGCCGGCCTTCCATTACCTTGGTCTCGCCTTCGGCCGCATGGTGGATGGCGAGCGCTTCGTCGGGTCGTCCCAGATCGAACAGTTCCGCTGCCCGGTTCTCCTCTTCCTCGGTCAACGTCCTTCCCGAAGCCTTGGGCATGCAGGTGACCGTCATATAGAGGTCGTCAAGCGAAGGTCCGGCAAGCGCGCCGAACACGAGGTGGTCGAACTCCTCCGACGGCATCGGCAGGCGGTCTTTGTTGAACCATGTCCACTGGTCGCCGTCGCGGATGTAGAGCTGGGAGTTATGACCGGTTACCAGCAACGTGTCGCCGATCGACACGATTCGGTTCGTATATCCAAGTCCCTCAGCGTCTTCGCTGTACACTCCAGAACCGACGATCTTGCTGTGCTTCGGCTCGGTTCCAGCGGAGAGATCGTAGACGTCGCCCTCGTCGCTCTTCGCGAAGACGGCAGGCTTGCCGTCTTCGCCCATCCAGCCCGTCACGCTGTCTATGATCCGGGGAATGTCGAATCTGGTCCAAGGCTGGTCGAAGCCTCCCTCGTAAACCAGCACGATGGAATACATGTCGTCGTAATCCGCTTCGCTAAAGGCGATGCAGAATTTCTGTTCGGACAGTACGGTTACAGCAGTTAAACGGAAGTTTTCTAGCGCATCCATTTGGCTCTCTCCGTTCATCTATCCATGCGTATGGTGGTGAAGTCTTGGCAATCCGGTCGGGCAACTCCTGACGTTTCCAGCTGCCGGGTGTTCCCGTGTAAAGCGCGGTTAGAACCGGATGAGCACCCTGTTCAGCTATCAATCTCTTTTTCAGTTCGAAGCGTTCGTCTTCCGGCATATCACTTCGATATAGGGGATGGCCGGGGTAGAGGTTGAAGTATCGTTGGTTCGGTCTTTGGATCGCAACTATAAAGATTTTACCATTCCCGTTCTCGCCGAGAATGGCCCATTCAGTCTCGGAGTAAGGATATTCAGTTGTAACCGACGGCGACACGTCCTCCCAGCTCGCGCCCTTTCCGAGCTTCAAGAAGTTCCCGCTGCCTGCCACCAGCCAACGATCGTCGTAAGGAAGAATAGAGCGAAATTCGACGTCGGGCGCGGTATCGGATTCTGCTTGAGTTCCGGGGATGATAAAATGCTGTGAACCGGATGGACCGACAAGGTAAATGTCGCCCTGCAGGCTGATCGTGACATAGGAAGGCCCTGTATCGCCTTTCGACGACGGTATCACGCGGACGTCGCGCAACTCCCTGCGAATAGCCGAATTAGGTCGTTCAACGTGACCACTCCCTTCGATGTGAGCAGATTCTTAAAAAATCGAAGGGTTTCGACATCAATTGCTCGCAAGCCTGAATTATATCAAGGCCGACTACGCGAAAGCCCCTTGAAGTCACGTTCAAGCAACTCTCGCGGAAGCTCAAACCACGTCCATCTCGAACCGTCCCATCGAGAGACTCCGTGCTTGCGATCAAAGTAAACTAGCGTACTGCCAAAGGCTTGGATTTTCAGTGGAGTAGGAACATTATCATTTATCGACGGCGAGTTTAACGTCGGTTTGACTATATTGAGTTTGTGTCCATCGAAGCGCCTTAGACCGTCATCCGTCGCTACGTAAAATTTCGAATCTAGTCTCGCTGCGCTGAACAACGTTTCAGTGTCCCCGCGAAAACCTACCTTCTCAAATTCTCCACGGGAACTCCCTTTTAATATAAGGCCTGACACGCCTAATAACCAAATCGTCCCGTCTGGCTCCATGTAGATACCAGATATCACGCAGTCCTCCGGCACAGCGAGACGCGAGAATTCGCTATTTTCGTAAAGATAGACGCTTTGGATGCGTGGCTTCGTGCTTCGCTCGGCTTGATCTTCGTCCATCATTGCGAGGAATTGGTCCGCAGTCATGTTCTCCCAGCGCTTAGGATCAAGGTCTTCAGCCGTCGTCTCTGAATACGGCCGCTGGAAAGCCACAACGAGGAGACCACCATCGATAAAAGCGGCACGCGCGAAATGCTCCGCCTCATAGCCTGGAGCGCGTGATGTATCCGCCGATAATCTTTCCCAGTCACCCAGCCCATCCCGCTGATAGAGTTGACGGCTGTCGCCGACCACGTATTGCCGACTGCCGTTCACTACCAACGTATGCACAGCACCTAACCCTTCTGCGTCTTCGCTAAGAACGCCAGCGCCCGGTATCTTGGAGCGTTCCGCCCGATCCTCTTTCACGACATAAACGTCTCCCTCGTTGCTAAGTGCGACCGGAGACATGCCGTCGGAACCACCGATATCGATGTAAGAGACATCAACGATTTCGCGTTGGACATCCACTCGGCTCCATGGCTGCGAGAATTGCGCGTCATAGGAGATGATTGCCGTAAATGGATCGTCATATTCGAGTTCACCGAGGCAAATGGTGAAATGATCTTCGTCAAGCGCGACGGCAGCCTGCAAGGTTGCATTCCATTCGTTGCCATACATCAATAGTGTCCTCTTCTCAAAACTTTTTCTGCCTCACCGTTCGGCAATGGTTTCTCCTTTATGCGGCCTGGTGCCGCAAGGCCGGTGTTTGTCATTACTTGCCCCGTTGCGAGCGCCTTTGCTAGTTTTTTACACTCAGGCGGCAAATCCGGTATATCCTCGATGACCCGCAGGCTATCACGCAGAATAGCGCCCATCGGTGCAGTGCCCGGGACTGGACTAACCATTCTTGAAAATTTATCACGGAGTTGACCATGCAGCCCTTCGGCATCGCTGCCGTGCTGACGGCTCAGAAGGCAGATTGACATACCCTGATTCAACGTCGGCGAATTAGGGATGCGATTTGCGGTGGAGTTAAATTCTGACTTTGTCGGACGTCTACCTAAACGATAAGCCATGTCAGGTACGATGTGGTGAGCATTGCCCTTACACATCGGCTCTATCTCGGAGTATGGTCCGACGATGCATCGACGTTGCGAACCTTCCTCGTCAACCCGGACCGTTTCCGCCGGTGACACGGGAGCCAGTGATTGGTCCGTGCTTTCGGCAGCCTTCTTCTTTCTTCGATGTTCTTGAAGTTTTGCGATCGTTTGGTTTCTAAGATTAGTGCCGCTGTCCCAGAAGGGGAGTCCGTTGATTCTTTTTTGAGCATCGCGCAGCAACTCTACTTCGAATTCATCCTGCGGGACTGTGTCGGAGAAATTCATTTTGTTCGTAGGGATCAGCATCCCAGCGGCGAAGACGCCAATACCAGCAAGTATAGTTCCCAAGCTTGCGCCGCCCGCAGCGGCGGCGGCACCGCCTGCACCGGAAGACGCAGCCGCCGTAGACGAAGCGGTAGCAGTTCCAACGCCACCTCCACCAACTGCGCTCAATGCGCGGGCGGCACCGGGAGCTAGAAAGCCAAGTGAGGTTCCGCCCGGACCACCAGTGTCGGTCGCTTTGTTTTCCGGGCGCGAAGCATCGGCTACTTCAACGGCCCTCAATGATCCAGGCACATGATCATCGTCTAGAGGTGGATCGAAGGTCTTTGTTCCCCGGACAAATATCGCTTCGCCCTGTGTATTCCTGTTGTTCATCCAGAACCGGTCGAGGTGCCGAATAACATGCGAGCCTTCTGCGCGGACATGATCGGCGTGGCCGATCGGTTCGCAGATGCTCTCCACCGTGCCGGATTTTACACCTTTCCGAACACCGGGTGCATCACCATGGACATGCGTGGTGCACGAGCGCATGACCATGGCTTTCTTGCCCGTGAAGCGGACGGATGGCGTGTAATTCTTGTCGTGACCGCAAAAGTCCACAACGGGGTATGGTATCGGAACAACCGAAGAGCCAACCGGAGTCAAGCATACATCCGGTGCCAGAGAAACGATCCGCGCTTCATCGATATCTCTCAAGCCCTCGCGCGGCTTTTTCGTCGTCCATGGCGCTGGGTAGTCCGGATCGCCGATGTAATTGTCCCGTGGAATACTCATGCCGTTTCCTTTTCAGCATGATGGTCTTCGGGTTCCGGAGCCTTCAGGCGTACTCGGGTCAGCGTCAGCTTCGTCTCGCCAGCATCGGCAAGGGGAAATCTCGCACGCCAGGTTAGGAGAACTCGCCCATAGTTGCGCCAATCGAACTGAACACCATCAAGCTTGAGGACGTACCACTCATCACGATCGGCCCGTTGGCAATGGACCCCGAGCGTTAGCCCCGGAAGTTGGCCTTTGGCTACGGGATGCTCTGGATGCAGGTTGCGAAGTTCGTAACCCTCGTCACCATGAAGATGTGGTGCAGCAATTAAGTCAGGATGGGCCGCCTGCCAGAACCGGTTATCGAAATCTCGTGGCAAAAACGGATGCCGCTCCTCCACCCAGGTATCGTCATAGGTTCCGGTGTATTGCTGACGGGATCGCCACCACGGCGATACAAGGCCAAGTCCCTGTGGTTCAGGCGTTTCCTTCCAGTCTAGCCGTTCACCGACTGACGTGATTTGTGGCGCATGGACAGGTGGCGTGCCAGCGGGCATATCGAGATTGACGATACCGCAGCCCAGTGGATTGCGGCGTTCGACATCGGCAGGTGTGTCAGTTGCAGCATCGCCCGTGCCTGGGATGACGCCACCGTAGGCGTTTGTCCAGCAGACGGAGACTTGGCGGGTTGGCTCGGGATCGGTCAGCGTCCAATCACTGACGACCCGCTTTGGCTCCTTGGCGGAAAATCCTGCCCACTTTTCCTTGATCACAGGCTGCCAGAAGCGCGGCCCGCAGACCTCCACCTCTTTGTAGATGCCGCCGGCACGAATGGAAGCCTGCCAAGACTTTTCCGGCTCCTTCGACGGTGACCAGGCATCCCCAAGAAAACTGATGTCGGTGCCGGGCTTGTCAGGGGTCAAATCGCTCTGACGGAGAAGACCTGTCTGGTGGGGATCACCTTCGTAAGCGTCTTCCCACTGGAAGCTTTCTTGCTCATCGGCAATTTCCATCACCCCATCCTGCACATGATTGAAAGTGGCGCGCACGGACACGATGCAATCCAGATCGCCCTCGGTATCGAACTGGCGGAACGCCATGGCTGGAAAAGGAAGACGGTTGTCGAGTTCCACGAACAAGCGCTCCCCTAGTTCAGATCGATCGGCTTGCCGCGAAGCTGGAAATGGTCCGTGGCGACGAAGTTGAACGTCTTTCCAAGAATGATCACCTCGCCATTCGACTTCATGATGAACTTGGAATCGCCGCACTCAATGACGAACTCTTCTCCGACGGCGATCTTTTTGAACTTGCCGACGCTCTCCAGAGACGTCTGTCCTACATTGGTCACCTTGCTGACGCCGATTTGTTCGGCGCGGGCGACACCGACGCTGTCCGATTTGAACGTGCTGACGATCGTGTTCATAATGCCGGGGAGAGGGAATAGACCGGAGGCATCGTTGCCGATGCCTGTGCCCGAACCAGCAAGCGCCGTACCTGCGTCCGCTCGGGGACTGGAACCAGCGACAACGCCTTCGCGTGAGGATAGACCGCCAGAACCGAGAAAGCCGAGTGCGGACGAGGCGATAGTTGTCGCAAAAGAGGCTACACCGGGACCACCGCCGCCCGCGATTTGGGCGGCTTGAGATAACAGTCCTGCAGTATGCCCCGATAGCGCCTGCACGCCCGCCATCGCCATCATCGCCATCGGCCCTGTGCCGCCTACGACCGTATTCACCGATCCGCCGATTTCATGCTTCTGATTGCCCGAGACTTCCACCGCACGGTTGCCGCCAACCGAGGCCACCTCGTGGCGGTCGATGCGCTTGGTGCGGTCGTTTAGAACACGTGTCGTCTGATCCTTCTGCGCATGGAAGAACTGGTTCTCCTTGCCTGCTTCATCCTCAAATGTGATTTCGTTGAAACCATCGCCCTTGTGGGTATTGGAGCGCAGGACCATGCGGGTCTTATTGGCGGGGAGATCATAAGGGACCGAATTGGCTGGATTGTTGACGACACCCGTCACCAGCGGCCTGTCGGGATCACCATCCACAAACGCCACCATCACCTCCATGCCGATACGGGGAATGACCTGTGCACCCCATGTTCCTCCACCCCATGCCTGACTGACTCGCACCCAGCACGTGTCCGTCCCATCCTTCTTCGCCTTACGGTCCCACGGGAACCACAGCTTGATGCGGCCATATTGATCCGGGTGGATTTCCTCTCCCTCGGGGCCCGCAACAATGGCGACCTGTGTGCCTTCGATCTTAGGGCGCTTCGTCGAGCGGTGTGGGGTTAGCGGAACACGCGCGGGGATGGCCTCGAAGGCGTTGCGGTATTCTGGTTCGTTGCTGTTGGTTTCGTATGACCGGTCCACGATGGTGTGGCTGGCCCTTATGATCACATGCTCTTCATATTCGTGTTCGGGATGCGCGACCTCGTAAGGGGTAAAGCGGCGGCCAGCTTCGAGAATGCGGGAGGTGGAGGCACCGAAGACACGGTCGTGATCGGCTTCGGTTGACTGGGTTCTGAGTTTCTGCGCACGTTCTGCTTCGGCCACCGTCTTGATGCGGGCGGGGTATTCGTAAAGCTCGCGCTTGGTTGCATCGGGCATCTGCACCAGTGATGGCGTCATCGTGCCCGGTACCATGCCCGGTGTCTCGAAATTCCAGTCAGCACCGGCGCGCTGGCCCGGCACATAGGAAAAGCGGCGGGCCCAGTCGTTGATGTGGTTGCGGTCCGATGAGCCCTGCGCCAGCCGCACCTTGCCTTCGCCCTGTGCAGACGGTGATGGTCCGAGCCAGCCATTGGCGCTATCGGCTACATGCAGCTTGTGAGAACCATCCTCGTGGCTAAACCAGTAGAAAAGACCGTCTTCCTCGAAACGGCGCAAGAGATAGTCGAGGTCCCGTTCGTTGAACTGAACGCTGTAGTGCTGCGGTGGTGGCGGAGAAATGATGCCCGATGTATCCGGGGCTGGAATGCCGTGTTCGGAAAACAGTGTTTCCGCAATCTCAACGCTCGTCTTGTCCATCCAGATGCGGCAATCCGAGCGGCGCGATAGCAGCCACATTTGCGGACGGATGGTCATCGAGTATGAGCGCAGGCCACGGGTGATGGGTGGGCCTTCATGCAGTTCCGTCACCAAGCCATTGAAGGGACGGCGGACACCGCCATCTTCGCCTTCGCCCTGGCTTACTTCAATCGAGACATCGACCAGCCTGCCGATCAGTTCCTCGGGCTTGACCGCTTCCTTCTTGGCGCGGACATTCAGCTGGATTTCGAAGAGCTGCGACACGCCTTCGTTGATGACCATGCGTTCGGGCAGCAGTTGGTCCTCGCCGAGCGGCGACTTGACCTTTAAAACACGGCTGGCCTGGATGAAATCGGCGGACGATGGCTGGTCGGTCATGGGGAACCCCGGTGATCGGATAAGATAAAATATCAATCAGCTGTCAAGAACTGAACAGAATGCAATCAATCATTGTGGCAAAAGCATGGAATTGAGGCAAGTTCGTATAAGCTTCACAATCGCAAACCATCATCGCATCCCAAAACTCGCCGCAATCTTACGGCTAGTTTGACCGCAGACAGATGCGACGAGGCAGGACCCATGGCGCAAATGAATATCGACAAGGTGGAGCAAAAGACGGGCCGCAAAGCTCACAGCCCGCTGACGAAGCATGACGCCGGCAAATATGGTCTCAAGCGCGAGGAAGCCAATGAGCGTCGTGGTGCGGGATGGTGGGTCAGTCTGAGACGACGCGGCCACAAGATTGTTCGGCTGTTCAAGGACAGCATCTATGGTTCGGATGCTGCGGCCTATGCCCAGGCGCGGGCCTTCCGCGACGCCGTGATCGCCGCCATCCCACCCGTCACCAATCATGAGCAGGCCGTTCTCCTTCGAAAGAACAATCAGAGCGGCATATCTGGTGTGCGACGGATCGATACGCGTGACGGCGATCTTTGGCAGGCAACCCTGATGACCAATGAAGGCCAGAAGAGGGAAAACTTCTCGGTCTCCAAGTTTGGCGAACAGGCGGCGAAGTCGATGGCCATCGCACAGCGGCGGAACTGGCTGAAAGACCTGCCTGTTACCCATCTGGCCTATGCGCATCACGCTGCAGAGGTTGCGAGGCAGGAGTTTGCCGCCGACCTTGTACCTGCGGCCGATGTCATGCCCGAAACTCACATCGATGCCGCGGAGATTGAGGCACGGATCAAAGCGGTCAATGACACCTTCAACCAACTCCGACCAAAGCGGCTGCGGGTCAGGGTCAAAAGCTATAACGGTTGCGAGCTATCGGTTGCCGTTTCTGATGCAGGCACCCCGGCCAAGCGAAGGTTGGTGCAAATAAACATGAGAAAGATGGGCAAAGCCGAAACACTGGATGCGGCAAAATCAGCGGTCGAGGCAACGATTATCGAATTCTACGACGCCGACGTGGCGGAATGGTTTATGTCCAAACATGGAGATGTGCTGCTGGATGAAACTCGGTTTGATGTCAGGGAAGGATTTAATATCCTTTTGTTCGTTCCGTAATCGATCAACGTCACATTTCGGTTCGTCCGATCACGCTCTTGGCAATGCTGGCCAGAAAAAACCGGATGGTTGTTCCCGCTATTGGAAAAGCTGGAGGATTGTGGATGGCGCGGTATTGGCAATCTGCAACGAATTGGTCGCCAGTTGCTGCTGCACCTCCAAAGCCTTGAGCCGCGCCGACGTCTCCTCCATGTCGGCATCGACCAAACGGCTGACACCCTTGTTGGCCGCGTCGATGCGCTTTCGCCCGTTTTCCTCGTGAAGATCGAGCGATTGCTGCAACGATCCCAGAGTGGCCATTCTGGAGGTGAGGCCGTTCAGCTTCTCGTCGATCTCGTTGACGAGTCCGTCATAAAGCTCTTTGCGGTCGGAGCCGTGCCTCACCACATGGTTTTCGATGCGCTGGAACATGTATACGTTATCGAGTGTGACTGCCTCGGGGTCGCCTGTCGCCGGGTTGGTCAACCCGCCCACGTTGAACCAGTAGACGGACGACGGGGTGAAGCTGCTGTCCACGCGGATCAATTCACTACCATCGAACAAAGTCTCTTCCGGATTGTACTGCTCGGGGTACGTCGTCGGGTAGCTACCGAAGTCGTCGTTGAGAACAAGCGTATCCATGGCCTTCACGTCCAGTGTCTGGACCTTTCCGTCAACGAACCCGGTAACGAAGGAGAACTGCTGCTGACTGGCTTTCACCGCCGCGTTCTTGGGATGGTAGAGCAGGTTGACGCCAGCGAACGATGAAGCCAGGATCGAAGCTCTTGCCTGGTCGAGCAACTCCTGCACCCGCAACTCCATCTCGTGAACGTCCGACTTGACGAATTCAGGGTCCGGGTAGAAGGTCGGTATAACTGCTGTCGAGGTGGGCGCGGGCTGCATACTGCTTGCGGTGATTGCGATATTCCGAATTTCCACGAATGCGTCCCTGACGTTTTGCATCCCCGCATAAGCTGCGTCCACGACACCCTTTGCAAGTCCGACGCTTTCGGTGGCGGCATTCATCGCCTTCGTGTCCGAGCGCATCTTCGTGGAGATCGACCAATAGGCCACGTCGTCCGAGGCCTTTGCGACCCGCAGGCCAGACGACATATTCTCGGATGTGGTTCCCAATTGCGCGCCGATCGAGCGCAGCGTTGTTAACGCCGCCATCGCCGAAACGTTGGTTAAAAAGCTGGTCATCTAATATCCGGGCCTACGATCGGTTCGCGCGAGTACATAAGTTCGCTTCAACAAAAGATTTCGGATATTCGCGTTAACAAGCCGAGCAAAATGACAGGGTAGAAATACCCTGTGTATTCAATTCGAAACTTGTTTTTGTCCCGAGCTACTGCGGCGACCTATGATCTCGCAGCTTGTGTCAGTTTTGGCGCTGAGCCGACGTCAGCAATATGGCCCAAAGCGTATTTGACGAAAGATCAAAGTTCAGGCGGCATGCCGCCGTCTAGCCGTAAGCTTGCTCCTGTAATGTAGCTGGCTCGCGGACTTACGAGGAAAGCGATGGCATCAGCGATTTCCTCAAGTGTTCCTACCCTTCCCATCGGAACTTGGGCAAACATCGGCAGCACGGCTTTCTCGATCTCGTTCCATGAAGCGTCCGAAGCAAGGCCTTGCCCGGCAACGACCTTGCGGAAGCCTTCGTCCAACTTATCGCTATGGATCGTTCCGGGCGATACCGTAGATATCGTCTTTAGAAACAGAAATGTTGGGTCACACGCCTGCCCACGCTATAAACTCTGCCGCTTTGCGGATCGGCGTTGAAAACCACGTATCTGCGCTGCGGGCAAACCAAATCAAGGGATGTTTTGTGGCACTCAAGGATATCAGTTTTTCGTTGGACGTTGTCTTGGGACACCACAGTGCGGTTTCGATCAAGGCTTTGGTTGCATTTGAAGCCATTTCGCGTCGCCATAGCTCTGGCGCTTTCCAGGCTGACGCCTACAGCATCTAACCTATTCACGTCGCGCTCATGAATAATATCAGGCACCTTCGTTAGTCCACATCCGCTGATACTCAAGCAAACAGCTATTAGCATTGAAAAACGGAGCATTTTCTCTCACTCATTGTGGCTGTCTGATGTCGCACTCCGATACACATTTGCACCTCGACCCTCAAGGCATCGAGTCGCCGGATATTTTTGGCCGTCCGTTTCTACTACGTCCGCAATTGGCGCAAAGCGGAAGACCGCAATCGTCCCGAAGCGGACATCACCGGAACATCATCGCGACACGACATCAGGCTGGTTCGACCTGAAGTGGGAATTCGCCACGGGTCAGCAGAGGCACAAAACCATCGTCGAAGCGTCCGAGGCGGATGAGGCCTTTGGAATATCGGTAGCTGTCGTAGAAAAATACGAGGTTGCCCCATGGCGCATAATAGGCGACGTCGCCGGGACGCTCGTTGTCGAACGGTTGATCGACGACCTGGGTGAGTTTCCGCGGCAGATAGGCGATTTTCTCGTTGGTCGAGTAGTCCTCTATCGTGAGCTGGAGCGGCAATATGGAGACAAGCTCCCGCGCTGACGGATTGTCCAATAGGGTCGCCGTCATGGTCTGTTCGTTGAACGACATCCTGAATTTCATAGCTCGCTTTTCCTTATTAGTCTCCTGCCCGAGCGCCAGGGTCGGGAATGATATGGCGGCAATGGCCGCACCGAGAAATGAACGTCGTCTGATCATAGGCCGATCCTCCATCGTCGAATGTCTTGCATTAAGAGAGCGCTTTCGATGTTCGGAACGCGAGCGCCGATGCCAGAACCAGTAGCGCCGCGCTGGCTATGAACGTCGTGCGATATCCCGCCGTATCGTAGAGCAGTCCACCGATCACCGCACCCAACGTGATGGCGAGCTGGACGACGGCGACCATCAGGCCGCCTCCGGCCTCGGCATCCTGCGGCAACGAACGTGCCAGCCAAGTCCACCAGCCGACGGGAGCCGCCGTCGCGATCATACCCCAGATGAAGAGCGCCAGCGCGGTGATCGGCATATTGCTTCCGAAGGCGATGAGTGTCGCGGCCACGATTGCCATGAGTGCCGGTATGACGATGAGAACCCGATACAGGTTATTTCCAAGGAAATAGCCGATAAGGCTGGTGCCGGCGACACCCGCTAGGCCTATGCCCAAAAGGATGAAGGTGAGCGTCGTGACATCTGCCTTTGTCACGCTCTCAAGAAATGGACGGACATAGGTGAACAGCGAGAACTGACCCATAAAGAAGACGGAAACCGATATCATCCCTATCGCAACCAAGGGACGCTTCAACAGCCTGAACGCGTTCTTGGATGTCTTGGATGCCACCGGTTTCATGGGCGGCAGGCTGATCGACTGCCAGAGAAAAGCAACGACCGCCACGGGAACGACGGTGAAGAACGCGCCACGCCACCCGATGATCGAACCCAGGAATGCTCCGAGCGGCGGGGCGACGACGGTTGCCAAAGCGTTGCCGCTATTGAAGATGGCGAGTGCGCGCGGCACCAGATGTTCCGGCACGAGGCGCATGGCGATCGCCGCGGACATCGACCAGAACCCGCCGATGACGACGCCGATCAGCGCGCGCCCGATCATGAAAATCTCGTAGTTCGGCGCAATCGCCACGATGGTCCCGGAGACGATCATCAACGCGGTCAGGAGCAGCAGCAGGACCTTGCGATCCCAGTTTCCTGCCAGATAGGAAATGAACAGGCTGGTGAGAACGGCGAACGCCCCGGAGATGGCGATGGCCTGACCTGCCGTTCCTTCGGAGACGCCAAGTTCGCCTGCAATCGGCGTCAGCAAGCTGACCGGCATGAACTCGGAGGCGATGAGAGCGAAGACGCAGAGCGTCATCGACAGAACCCCACCCCAGTTGGCTGGTTGGATTGTCGCTTCATCTGCGGGAGCTGTGATCTGTATGGACATGTTATTTGTGAACTTCTTGAGTTTTGCACCT
Organism: Agrobacterium vacciniicorymbosi; assembly: GCF_040427045.1. Taxonomy (NCBI): domain Bacteria; kingdom Pseudomonadati; phylum Pseudomonadota; class Alphaproteobacteria; order Hyphomicrobiales; family Rhizobiaceae; genus Agrobacterium; species Agrobacterium vacciniicorymbosi. The sequence goes on along the minus strand of NZ_JBETMF010000003.1, from coordinate 110,001 downwards.
GCGGCGCTCAGTGCGCGCCGGCGCGTTGTGCATTCGAGGATCGGCGACGCGTGCCGGAACGGCTGCGCCAGATGGTCATCACGTAGTGGGTTGCGATTGCGGGAATCGCCACGACGCCGAGCCAGTGGCCGAAGAATGGCGTCACGGACTGCCTGAAATTCCAGACGTCGATGCTGTAGGTGAAAGTGAGTTTGCCCCAGACATCGAGGACCGAGAAGCTCCACAGCGCATAGCCTGCAAGCATCAGGGTCACGAGGCGAAGCACGATCGTCCTCGCCATGCTGGTCGCCGACCGGAAGAATGCTGACCGACAGATAGCCATCACGCGCACCCAGTGCAGGTCGAGATGGATACCGACGATCATCATGGCCCAATAGGCTGAGAACCAGTGGACCTCGCGCAGATAAATGCTGTCGGGGATCGGCAGCGCGGCGAACAGCGATTTCGAGATTGTGAAACTGGTCACCAGCAGGACGAGCATGTTCAGGACGAGCGCGGCATGAAGCGCTACGATCACAACGCGTCTCGCGTCATAGCGCCCGCGCTTGAGATTGCCGAACCAGTGCCGATTGACGGCGAGATGCCATCCGAGCGCCACGAACATGACCGTGCCGAATATTTCGTGCGGGAGGTTTTCCAGCCACCAGTATGCCAACGACAGCACGAGCAGCGCCATCATTATAGCCGGGAGAAAAAGGCGATTGAGAAAAGGCGATGTCATGTCTCGCGCTCCGGTTCCGTTGCGGATCGCAATCAAGGCTTGAAGCTTCGCGCATCGTTGAAGGTGAACATGAACTGGCGATCCTGCCGGGTCTGGTGACAGGAGAAACATCGGGCGGGACTTTCATCGTCCGTCTTGATCGAGCGATCCGTGTTGAAGGCCTGATACGCCCAGTCATCGGGGCCGTCGCCGTTCTTCTGGGCGATCAGGTAGCGCGCGAGGACATCGCTCTGGTGATCGACGAGAACCACGTTCGTCCCTGTCGGAACGGGTTGTCCGGCTTGGATGGCATCGAGAGCCGTCTGGTTGATCAGCATGTGCTCGCGTGTAACGCCGCGCCGCACTGTGGTGTAGTGGACGAGCTTATCCAGATCGGGGAACGTCACGGAGCCGACTTGCGCGAGGGCGGCCGTCGGCCCGGAGCCTTCGGGTAACAGCAGATATCCGCCAATGACCGTTGCAAGAGCCACGAAGCCGAGCAGACCGTATCGAGCGACATTCTGTGCCATTCCTGACCGCAACCTTTCTTTGTTCATCAATCGAAGTCCCCCAGCGCGGGGATGAGCAGGACCAAAGATAGAGGATAGCCAACTGGTAAATTAGCCTGCTGAAACGGGATGTCTTTATGAATGGTGCTCATGAGAATCGAGCCCGTCACGGCGGAACTATCGATCACTCATCATTTGCGTTCGCGTCATAGGTCAGCTTCATTTATGAGTATCGCTCATGACGACATCCCTCGCGAGCTGGCTAATCCTGCCCACGGACTAGCCCTATTCTCCATGTGACAGCCAGCCGACCGCACATCGCGGCAACCTCTCAAGGAGAATGAAATGAGCGACCGAAACGAAACTGCAGGTGCGGGCCCGGACATGGGCCGCCGTGGCCTTCTCAAGCTGACCACCATCGGTGCTGCTGCAGTTGGCGCAGCGTCCATCATGACAGCATCACACGCACAGGCGCAGACTTTGAACATGACGCAGGATTGGGACAAGACATTCCCGAAGAGCGAAAACGTCGACCATCAGAAGGTGACGTTCTCGAACCGCTACGGCATCACGCTGGCGGCCGATCTTTATATGCCGAAGATGCGCGCCAGTGGCGGAAACCCGGCAATCGTCGTCAGCGGCCCGTTCGGAGCGATCAAGGAACAGTCTTCCGGCCTCTACGCACAGCAGATGGCTGAACGCGGATTCATCACGCTCGCCTTCGACCCGTCCTATACGGGCGAAAGCGGTGGCGAGCCGCGCAACGTGGCATCGCCGGACATCAACACGGAGGACTTCAGCGCAGCGGTGGACTACATCGGGCTTCGCCAGGAAGTCGATCGCGAGCGCATCGGCGTCATCGGCATTTGCGGTTGGGGCGGCATGGCGCTCAACGCCGTCGCCTCGGACAAGCGGGTAAAGGCAGTAGTCGCCAGCACGATGTATGACATGACCCGCGTCATGTCGAAGGGTTACAACGACGCTGTTACGCTGGAGCAGCGCTCCCAGGCTCTTGAACAGATGAGCCGCCAGCGCTGGGCCGACGCGGAAAAGGGAACCCCGGCATATCAGGCGGCGTATAACGCGGAAGTCGGGCCTGACGCGCCGCAGTTCATGGTCGATTACCATGACTATTACGGGACGCCGCGTGGATATCACAAGCGGGCGGTCAACTCCGGGAACGCCTGGACGCAAACAACACCGCTATCGTTCATGAATATGCCGATCCTGACCTACATCGCGGAAATCTCGCCGCGGCCGGTCCTGTTCATCCACGGCGAAAAGGCACATTCCCTTTACTTCGCACAGACGGCACATGCCGCGGCGGCCGAACCGAAAGAATTGATGGTGATCCCGGGCGCGAGCCACACCGATCTCTACGACAAGGTCGACATCATTCCCTTCGACAAGCTGACCAGCTTCTTCGAGCAGCATCTGTCCGTCTAAGCAACGGGACCTTCACGCGAAAGTTGGTGAGCCTACTTGATGTGGGCTCATTTTTCGATTCATGCGCATGATCCATATGCCATAATGAAAGCCCCGAAATGAAGGAGGCTCATGAATGGCGCGGGATACTGTCAATGATCTGGTCGCGTTCATCGCGGTTGCCCGAGAGCAGAGCTTTACCCGCGCCGCCGCAAAGCTTGGTGTATCGCAATCGGCGCTCAGCCATACGCTTCGGCAACTCGAAGCCCGGCTCGGTGTGCGCCTTCTCACGAGAACCACGCGTGCGGTCTCGCCTACGGAGGCTGGCGAGCGCCTTCTGAATGGTATCGGCCCGCATTTCGACGATATCGAAGCGCATGTCGACGCCCTAAACGATCTGAGGGAAAGACCGGCAGGAACGATCCGGATCGTGGCCGCCGAATACGCGATCAAGCATGTCCTTTGGCCCAAGCTGAAAAAGCTTCTACCTGATTACCCGGATATCAAGGTCGAATTGATTCTCGACAATGGGCTGACGGACATCGTGACCGAGCGCTTCGATGCCGGCGTGCGCATGGGCGAACATCTCGCGAAGGATATGATCTCTGCACGCATCGGCCCGGACTTTTGCCTCGCCGTGGTAGGATCACCTGACTATTTCAAGGATAGACCGCACCCGAAGCATCCCAAGGACCTCGTCAATCACACCTGCATCAACTTCCGACTCCCCAGTGCCGGCGGTCTCTATGTCTGGGAATTCGAAGACAAGGGGCGAGAGATCAAGATCAAGGTCGATGGCCAGCTCGCGTTCAACAACAGCTTCAACTCGCTTGAAGCAGCACTGGATGGCTTCGGGCTCGCCTACATCCCGGAGGAGATGGTCCTTCCTTATGTCGAAGAGGGACGGCTCATCCGCGTGCTCCAGAAATATTCGCCGCCATGGGACGGCTACTACCTGTATTATCCGAGCCGCCGACAAGCTTCGCCGGCGTTCCTGAAGGTTCTGGAAGCCCTGCGGCATCGCAGCTGAGGAGAAGTGACATCGGCGACGAACTCTTCGGCTCGTTGAGCGGACTGAGACAAAATGGCAGCCTATGTCCGCTTAATGGCGCGAGAGAGACCACCGGCTGTCGCCGATGGTCGAGAACCTATAGCTCGATCTGCTCGGCAATTCTGAGGGCGTCATCCACCTCGACGCCGAGATAGCGAACGGTGCTTTCCAGCTTCGTATGACCGAGCAAAATCTGGACGGCCCGGAGGTTACCTGTCTTCTTGTAAATCTGCGCTGCCTTGGTTCGCCTCATGGAGTGGGTGCCGTAGGCGCTAGGATCAAGTCCGATAGACGCGACCCAACGGTGGACAATCCGAGCGTATTGCCTCGTGGACAAATGATGCGACATCTTCCGACGGCCTGGAAATAAATAGCTGCCGCCGTTCCTTCGAACGAAGGGAAGCCATGCCACGAGCGCAGTCTTCGTCTGCTCCGTCACCTCGAACTGCACGGGTCGCTTCGTCTTCTTCTGGATGATGGTGGCTCGATCCCGGATCGAACTACCCGACCATAAGTCCTCGACCCTCAGCTTGACCAGGTCACAAGCGCGGAGCTTGCTGTCGATGGCGAGGTTGAACAGCGCCAGCTCTCGGATGGCCCCCCTCATTTCGAGCCTGACGCGGATCGACCAAACGTGCTTTGGCTGCAGCGGTCGCTTCTGTCCGACCAGAATTCCCTTGTTCCATGGAAAACGATTACGCAGTACGGCGGTGTCCATGCTAAGGCCTCCGCCACTCCTCCCACCGCGTCGCCTCCATCAGGCCGACCAACAGTAGCACATCTCGTCGCTACTCGGCCCGAAGCGGACGTTAGCGTATGGTTACATCCGCTTGCCTGAATTGCGCCTATAGGCGGCGATCGATTGTTAGCTTGCCGCGGCTCAGGCCTGCGCGTTTGAAATCCTCTGTTAACGCCCGATTTAATCCAATTGGTCAGAACCTCTGAGCACAGAGTGACTTAACGATATAAAGATATCATTATATGATATTGACTGACAGATCACCTTTCAATATGGTCATCGTGCCTAAGGTTCTCCGGTCGTTGCATGCAACGCGCCGGGGCTAAGAGGGAAGTCGGTGCTCCGTGTCATTCGGAAATGCCGACGCTGCCCCCGCAACTGTAAGCGGCGAGCTGAAGTCCACTATGTCACTGGTTTAATCCGGGAAGACGGACGGAAGCGATGAACCGTGAGCCAGGAGACCTGCCTTCGGCGAAATAACGTCCACGGGCGGGGTGTCCCAGTGTGCCGTAGCAAAGGCTGCTTTGTCGCGGCCTGTCTTGCTATGCGTCCGCAGACCCATGCCCCCAACTCCATAGGGGCAAAACATGTCTCAGACCTGCAATTTCACAATCACAAGCGTACCCCTCGACGAGGACTATCATCCTTCGGAACATACGCGCCTCACCACCAATTTCGCCAATCTGGCCAGGGGCGAAAAGCGGCAGGAAAACCTGCGCAATGTCTTGGCGATGATAGATAGCCGCTTCAACGCCCTCGCGCATTGGGACAATCCCAAAGCGGACCGATATTCGGTCGAGCTGGAGATCATTTCGGTCGAAATGAGCCTGAATGTTGATAGCGAGACATTTCCTCTGATCGAGATACTGAAAACGACGATCATCGATCACAAAACCGGTGAACGTATCGACGGCATTGTGGGGAATAACTTATCCTCCTATGTGCGCGACTACGACTTCAGTGTCGTGCTGCCGGAGTATAACAAGAGCCTGCCTGCTTTCAGTGTTCCGGCCGACTTCGGCGACCTGCATGGGAACCTGTTCAAATCCTTTCTGCGGTCGGATGCCTACCGGTCGCAGTTTCGCAAACAGCCGGTCATTTGCATCAGCGCCTCCACCAGCAAGACCTATTCCCGGACCGAAAATCATCATCCCATTATGGGCGTCGAGTACCGGCAACATGAGTTCTCCCCCACCGATGAGTATTTCGGGAAAATGGGATTGCAGGTTCGTTACTTCATGCCTGCGGGTAGCGTTGCGCCGCTGGCCTTCTATTTCGTCGGCGATTTGCTGGCCGATTATTCCAATATCGAACTGATCGGCATCATCAGCACGATGGAAACATTTCAGAGGATTTATCGCCCTGAAATCTACAATGCGAACGCAGCGGCCGGGACATTTTACCAGCCCAATCTGAAGCATCAGGACTACTCGCTGACCCGGATCGTCTACGACCGCGACGAACGCAGTCGCCTGGCGGTGGATCAGGGCAAGTTCACCGAAGAACATTTCATCAAGCCATACCGCGCCGCCCTTGAGCAATTTCTGGCTCACTGCGCCGCCTGATCAACACCGAAAACAGGTCATCATCATGAAGAAGCTTCTCCCCACATCGACCGCCGGTAGTCTGCCGAAACCCTCCTGGCTTGCGCAGCCTGAAAAACTGTGGTCGCCCTGGAAACTGGAGGATGAGGAATTGCTGGAGGGCAAGAGAGACGCCCTGCGCCTTTCACTGGACGATCAGCAACAGGCCGGAATCGATATCGTCAGCGATGGCGAGCAAACACGCCAGCATTTCGTTACGACGTTCATCGAGCACCTCGACGGTGTTGATTTTGCAAAACGCGAAACCGTCAGAATTCGCGATCGCTACGATGCTAGCGTTCCGACAGTCGTCGGCACCGTGTCTCGCCAGAAGCCCGTTTTCGTCGAGGACGCCAAATTCCTGCGTCAGCAGACCAAACGGCCCATCAAATGGGCGTTGCCGGGTCCAATGACGATGATCGATACCCTCTTTGACGACCATTATAAGAGCCGTGAAAAGCTCGCCTGGGAATTTGCCGGGATACTGAACGAGGAAGCAAGGGAGCTGGAGGCTGCCGGTGTCGATATCATCCAGTTCGACGAGCCTGCCTTCAACGTCTTCTTTGACGAGGTGAATGACTGGGGTGTTGCCACCTTGGAAAGGGCAATTGAAGGGCTGAAGTGCGAAACCGCCGTCCATATCTGCTACGGTTACGGCATAAAGGCCAATACTGATTGGAAAAAGACCCTCGGTTCAGAGTGGCGTCAGTATGAAGAAACTCTCCCCAAACTGCAGAAATCCAGCATCGGCATGATTTCCCTCGAATGCCACAACTCACATGTTCCCATGGACCTTCTGGAGCTTGTTCGAGGGAAAAAAGTGATGGTCGGAGCCATCGATGTGGCAAGCGACGCAATCGAAACTCCGGAGGACGTCGCAGCAACGCTGCGCAGGGCGCTCAAGTTCGTCGACGCAGACAACCTTTGCCCCTGCACCAATTGCGGCATGGCCCCCCTGTCTCGCCGTGTGGCAAGAGGCAAGCTGAATGCCTTGAGTGCAGGAGCCGAGATCGTCAGGAGAGAGCTCTCGGCGTAGTGCCGTCTGAGCGGCAGGAGGCCGACATGAACATGGTGAGTCACGGCTTCGACGATGTGGACAAAGCCACGTTTCGCAGTGGCATGTCGCGCCTCGGCTCGGCTGTGAACGTCGTTACCACCAGACACGACGGGAAGCGTTACGGCTTCACAGCCTCGGCGGTCTGCAGCGTCAGCGATACGCCAGCAACGCTTCTCGTCTGCATCAATCGCGCGAGCTCGTGTTTTCATGCTTTTGAAAATGCGAGCCGCTTCTGCGTCAATACGCTTATGCCGGGCCAAGAGGATATTTCGAACCTCTTTGGAGGAAAGACCCGGGCGGACGATCGATTTGCTCTAGGCGATTGGAGGGAAGGCCTAACTGGTGTCCCCGTGCTGGCCGACGCTTCGGTCAGCTTTGAGTGTGAATTTACCAATGCCGTGGACGAGGCAACCCACCGCATCCTCTTCGGGCGCGTAATCGGTATTCGTGAGAACGAAGAACGGGCAACACTGCTCTATTGCATGCGTCGCTATCTCAGCGGCTAGCTCCACGATCGAATCTCGGGAATGACCGCTAGTGGCGCATACGAGACAAAGTCGCTTGCGGCGTTTTTGTTTGGCTATCAGTTCAGCCTGTCTAGCCCTCGTCGAACCGTTCGGGGATGGACATGGTAATTGCGGGCCACGTCGCTCATCGACGTACCAGAATTCAGCGCAAGACGGATTTCCTTGCATTGTATCTCTGTCAGCGTGGGACGTCGTCCAAAAATACTTCCACGTTCCTTGGCTGCCGCGATGCCCGCGATAGTTCTTTCTCGTATCAGCGATTTCTCGAACTCGGCGAGAGCCGCGAGAATGTGGAATATCAATTGGCCACCTGGCGATGAAGTATCGATGCTTTCGGTGAGCGAGATGAGGCCAATTCCGCGTCGCTTCAATGTTTCGACCATCGAGATCAGATGTGCAATTGACCGGCCTAGGCGATCGAGCCGCCACACTATCAATACATCTCCGCGCCGGAGGGCTTTCAGCATCGACGACAATCCACAACGATGTTCAATACTTCCCGATACGCCGTGGTCTTCGAATATACGATGACAGCCAGCCTGATGCAGAGCATTCTTCTGCAAGTCGAGGTGTTGGTCGACAGTCGAAACCCTAGCGTATCCGATCCTTGCCATGTCGCCACTGAAGCCTTCCATCCAAAACGTACCAAGTCATGACTTGACAGAAATCAACACATTCGCCGAGGCGGCATTAGACTTCCCAATCAGGTCTCGAGTTCAACGATCAGAGGTACTTACGCGTAGAACAACAACCTCCGGTCCGTCGTGACAAATACGTTGGTATCCGTCTTCCAGGACACCCACCGCTTGAGACCGAACGTCTCATTCACAGACCTCGCACGACGAATGACCGATGCATGGCTGGCTTCGTCGAGACATCCGGAATCTCCAACCGAAATCTGTCGGTCGGTGGAAGACCTCCTGAAAATCAACATGGTGCTGATGTCGATAAAAACGATCGCGACGCCGTCGAATTGGCGGGTGGAGTTCGTCAGAAAATACGGGATTCCTACAGGATTGATCAATTCGGATCGTCTTCAAAAATCCGGTCTTCTCGGAAATTTTTTCGATATAGGCCTGTGTAAGTCGGACCTCGTCGAGGTTTGCCAAAAGGTGATGACCAGCGGACGTCCCATAACCGGCAAAATCGATCAAACGATTGGTAATGCGAGGCTGGCGGCGAGTGGCATCATCTTGCCGGACCCTACAAGAGAGAAAGCGTGGTGCGTCATTCTCGGAGAGGTCCACTCCATCACGGTCGTTCCCCGTGACACACGCTTCGACGACGTCGACGTGTCGATCCTCCAATTGCTACGAGAGGGAATGTCTGCGCGAGAGATCGGTAGCTTGCTCGAGCTTTCTCCCAGGACGGTCGAACACAGAATAGAGAAGATGAAGGCACGTGCTGGCGTTAACACGATATTGCCTCTATTGACAGGTTGGCTCTAGTGCGTTGCTTGTGGAGTTGTTATTGTGATGGTGACTGCGAAAGGAGAACGCCATGGAACGAGAATATGGAGAAGCCGAGGAATTTTCCGGAATGCCGGAACAGGTTTACCAAGACCTCTTGCGTAGATCGCGGCAAATATCCCTAGAAACATCCTTGACCGTTGCCGAACATCGCGAGATCGTTCGGAGAGAGCGTGCGCAGCGAAAAGAATCCGGCCTGGCTTTAACGGTGGATTTTTGATGGAACTTGATCCTTCTACCAAGCACGACTTCCACCGAATTTACAATCATCACGAAGAGTACAGCGGCGATGAAAAGGCGGAGGAAATCGAAGACCAGATTTATGCTGATGTTGGAAATTGCGACTCATTGCCGACTGCAACTCATAAAGGTTTAATTTTTAAACGAGTGCAGAACGGTTACCGTTTTTTTTACGGAAATGTTGGTGCGTGCAACATCATCTATGCCATCTATCATGCAAAGGAGGATTGGCAGAACCTGATCCTAGATCGTTACGAGACCTTTAGCGACGCGTGAAGTAGCATTAGCTTCCCCCCGCGTAAGACGTCGTGTTTTCGTTCTTCAAGTTATTATAGTGATTCAGTTTTCTCCTAGTCCCCCCAGCTGACGAACTTCAGGGTGGAGTTGCCGTTCATCTTGTAGCTGACAACTTCGCAGCCAGTCTTAGCGCGGACCGGCGCAGCACCCTTCAATATCAGCGTATGCCAACCGTGCTGGCGTCCTGAGACCTCATATGGTGCGGGTTCACAGCCACGCTTGAAAAAATATGCTGTCCCCCGGATTGAGGCGGCATCGTCGTATGGGTCCCAAGGTGCGCTGGCTTTGAATAGTAACGCACCGTGCTTCACGGTGTCGCCGATTGATTTCTTGGGATCGCGATAGACGATGGTTCCCTGACTTGGAGATACGATCATGGCCGATCCGTTGTGGTCGAAGACCTGGCGGTTATCGACGAGAGCCTGGACCTCGTCGTCCGAGGTAAAGTATTGATCAGTCGGTTGGGGACCGCAATCTGGCAGCATCGTGCCGGATGAGTAGAGGCGTCCGTCCTGCTGCCGGGTAAGATAAAAATAATAGTTGCCGTGCGGATCGCGCGCGACGGCACCGCCGAAGCCGCGGTCGTAAACCGCATTCACCGACCATTTGCAGCTGGGACCATTCCCTTCGACCGAAAAGGTGATTTCCACTGCTCGCTTCGATTTTGTGTCACTGATTTCGATATAGCAGGTGCGGCCCTGGTCGCAGTCGCGTGACCAGCGTCCCAAGAAGTTGCTGTTGCCAGCGACTGTCTCTGCGAAGCCTGTCGTTATGCCAAGAAGCAGCATGGGGATGGAAAAGGCGGCAGTGAGTTTCATGTCTGGAATCTCGATCATTCTGGAATCGAGGACGCCGCCTCTGGCGTCCTCGATTTCGGCATTGCGTATTCCTCGGTCGCGAGGCTTCGGTAATGCACTGTTCAGAGCTTTGGGGCAGGTGCGGCGCTACTGAGGGTCTTAGCGCGCGCGGCGTCAATTCTCTTTCGTGCATCCTGGTTGTCGGTGTCGAAATCACTCACGAGATCGAGATGGTTCATCATGCCCATATCGAGTTCGCTCGCGAGACCGGTTTGGTTGCCGCGGACAGTGAACTCGATATACAGCCCACAGAACGCCGCGCTCTCTTTGCCTTTCCCTGCTGTGTGTTCATCCAGAGCGACAGGAAAATCCGATGTTCCGACGCAGCCGAGCGGTGATTCCAGCTTCTCAGCCCGTGCTTCCGCCGCTTTGAATTTCCATGCCGCCGAGATGCTTGTCTCGCTTTTGTGGAGATAGGACGGTTCGCCGTATTTCTGCACCGCGGCCGCATAGACCGATTCCGTCGAGGGTCGCTCAGAAGGTCGAAACCTCAACTCGCGGCGTACGGCGAAGAGCTTGTTACCGCTCCCAAGCCCCGTGAACGCGAATTGCATACGCTCGTGTTCCATGTCGTCTGGACGGCTTAGGTCGTTGTAGAGCGTTCGACCGTTGGCGACCCATTCCGAACCCTCAGTGAGTTTCCATTGCGAGAATCTGGTTTGTCCATCGGGACGTAGTTCATCATACCGCGCAATGACCTGTTCGGCATTCATGCCCAGCGCCATCCCGTTGATATCGAATTCCGCGGCGTGTGATGCCGCAGACGCCGTGCATGAAAGCACGATCGAGAGAATGATGTTTTTCAATTGAAGCTCCGGAAATCAAATGACGGGTTATCGGCGACCGGGACGGACTTGCCAGAGGCTGCCAAGTACCAGTAGCCCGAGAGCGATGCTGCCGGTTCCCAGCGACACGGCACTCGACAACGAAAACTGACGTGTGGCGGCTGACCCGAGCATCTGCGACATCTGTCTGTTCGCGGCGTTCATTTCGCTCAGGCCGTTCAGGAGCGTGACGACGACGTAAAGTGTAGTAACGGCGGCGACGGCGAAAGCCACGATTTCGATCATCCGCCGATACGGGCGTGCCTGTGGCGCAAATCGACTTCCGATGGAAATCAGGAATGCAAGCGGCAGAAGGTATGCCGTACCGCCCAGGAGATGCGGTGATGGGAGAGCGATACCGCCGCTGAACCCCATGGTTTTCATGGTGACGATTGGAAGCGAAATCGCCGCCACGGAAAGTGCGGCAAGCAGCGCCGGTATTACGAGCTCTTTTCCGTGCGCGGACGGAAGCGAATGTTCATTTGTGTGTGTCAAGGCCAGCCCCTGTTTAGCTAAATAGCGATAGGGCAGAAGTTGCCCTGGGGTGGACAATCGGGCCGGCGTCTTACCTATGAGGAAATTTCCGAGGGGGAATATACCCTGGCTTGCGATTTGGAGACTTCGTTTCTCAGTCTATCGTCAACACCATGCTGACCACACAAGGTAAAAATACCCTGTGCTGCATCAGGGAATCCGATTACTGGCGGATATCGGTTTTTGGATTTGAAGTTCTCGACAATGGCAAAAGATACACCCTTCAGCGCGGTTACGCGCACTATGATAGACAACTGGGTCCAGACCAGCGCCACAGATGCCGCCAAACCGGAGGTGGTTTACAACGACATCCTCAGCCATCTGTCGATCAAGATGCGCCTGACGTTGTTCACGGTCACGAGCGACAACCCCAAGAAATGGCATATGAAAGCCATCAGGCACTCCGGATTCACTTCTCGTATTCTGAACATCAACAAGATTTTCGCCGACTGTTGCGTGGAGGATTTCAAAGACCAGAAATACATGGAGGACGCGGTTATTCCGAGGCTCCGGCATGTCATGGAATCGCAGCAGCCGTCCATGGAACTGGTGAAAACACGGTTGTTCGGCGTGAACCTCGGTTACGACCGTATCCTTATTCCGCAGAAGAACTCGGGTAGACCGGAGTGGGTCATCTCGTCTTCATATGCACAATTCCTGCTGAGCCCGCCGCAGCGGCATGAAAGGCTCGATGTCGCCGACGAAGCCATCGTACAGTTGCTGATAGAGGGCGCGACAGCCAAGGAAATCGCCGAGACACTCGTTGTATCCCCGAGGACGGTAGAACATCGAATCGAGCGCTTGAAGGTTAAGTACGGAGCACGAAACACTGTGCACCTGGTTGCGATGCTTGTGACATCGCATGCGGAGAAGATGGCGGAGTGAAATCGGCATACTTCACGCCGCTTGCCTTTTGGAACCCGTGCGTCGTAGCCAATTCGGGATGTGCTTTACCGATAGGCCTCGATCATCGAGTTCGTAACATCCTGTGCGAAGCAGATCGGCGCATAGCCTCCCGGTTTCGAATATGCGCTCCGATTGCCACACCGTTTTCCACGACGATCCGTGCTGTATGGACAGGCACATGAGCCGGGATAACTTGCGACCGACTCGGTGATAATCCTTTGAATTATGACAGATGGGGCGATTGCAGGAGGAATGTTCGTTGGTTTTTGTTTTGGCGGCTCGGCTGCTTTTGCCTCTGGTTCTCGATCTTTCAAAAAGCGACTCGCGATCCAACCCTCCTTGAGGGTCAAGCTGTCTCTGACGCGCGACCAGTCGTTCTGAACTTCGATGAGTTCTACTTTGCGTCCGACGTCAAACCTGTCGATGATACCAGCATCAGAGGCAGCTCGAGTTCTCAACGCGACCCGGTTTCCACTGATGTATCTGACCTCCGATGTCTCGGGCTCGCTGTCGCCGACGTAATTCTCTTTGGTTTCCTGCGGCGGTTGGAGTGTAGCGACGCGCTTGAGTTCGGCCTTTTTAGCCGGTTGGGTAGGGCTTACGCTGTCGGTCGAGGAAGTGGGTCCATAGGCGGCCGAAATGGTCGACTGGTCTTGAACTGGAGGCGTTCCTCCTAGCTTCGAGATCGCGAATAGGCAAAGGCCACAGATCGCCCAGTAACGTTTTTTCATATTAGAGCCCCCGCACGTACATTGGAGAAATCGCTCCAGTCCTGCAAGTAATACTTGCGCCGGATTTCGTTCCTTCCTTAATAGGCAAGTGGAAATGAGGGAGCCGCAATGGTCAGTGGGTGGGATAAAAATCCGGGACCGGACAATCATTACAGTTCGGGGCCTGTTTCGATATCGGGAGTCGTCAAGGCATTGGTCTTGCCCTTTATCGTACTGATCATCGGAGTGGTCGTTTACCGCTACCTCGGATAACCTGATGCGGTGCAGACGCATCAGGCTTCTGCGTTGTATCGACCTCGGTTAATTAAGCGCCGTCACGCTTGCGCTTGGAGAGGACGTGATCAGCTCAGTGGCTTTCCCGGTTGTGGCGGATAGCGCCTGGTCTCGCGCCGCCGCGAGCAGGTAAGTGACGATGTGGACGTTAGAGCTCTCTTCAGCCGATCTCAGCATTTCGATCAGACCGGTCGCATGGTCGGCGACAAATTCCATTGCCGCGGCTTCCTCGATCCTCTCACGCATATTCCGAAACCTCCGACGACTGCTTATGAGGTTGCAGGAAAGGCAGAAGAGGCCTTCCGGTGAGTGGATTCCTTCCGTTCTCCGGGAGTTCGAGAACACTGCCGTTGATACCCTGTTGCTCGTGACTGATGGTGAGTGCGAAGGGCAGTGGTTTTGCGCAAATCGGAACAATGAGGCCGCTGGACAGTGTCGATGGTGCCGCAAAAGGCATGACGTCCCAACCCGTCGACACGAGCAGATTGACAAGTTTTGGATGCGTTTCGACAATGAGAGCCTCGATACCCACCACAAGGCAATATTCGAGCACGCCGGTTAAAAGCATATTCGCCGCCAAAACTCCGGCAATCGAAACCTCCGGTTCAGCAATGCAGCGGGTCCATTCGTACACGAGCGGCCCCTTTGGGTAGTCGTTACCACCAGCCACCTCCGGATAAACATCCGACAACAGGTGGGGTTTGGTTGTCGGCAGTAACCGACTGTAACCGACCACCGTTCTATCGCAAATCAAAGCCAAATGGATCGCGTCGTTCGTGTCGAACTCATCGATCTCCAGACCATCGGGTTTCCTTAAACCTTCCCAACCCAGTCGCTCCACGAAATGCTTATGGCGGAACCGCCAAATCTGTTCTCTCCACTCTGACCCGAGGATCGCGTCTCCGATGATTGACTGCAGCATGCGTTTTACCCCTTTTGATTGACGTCGGGGAAAATGCAACAATCCTGCGTTTAGACAATAGCTAGGAATAGCTATTGTCACCTTATAAGGCCGTTCCGTATGGCGGTTGCAATCAATTGACTTCGGTTGACACAGTTCATCTTTTGAAGCGCGTTACGCAGCTGGTGCTGTACGGTATTTTTCGACCGTCCCAGGATTTTTGCGATTTCCCAGTTTGTCTTACCTTCCGCGCACCAATAGACGACATCCAACTCGTGGGTGGTGAGATTGGCGATTTTTCTTCGTTTGGTGCCGTTGGCTTTTTCCGTGATAGCCTGAAGTCGATGATGCGCGTATATGGAGACGAGATGCAAAATGCCCTTGGCCTCCTGAGGCATCTTTATATTTCTACCCCCGAAGGTGACGATAGCCTGTAGGCCACCGATCAGATGTAGCGGAACGCTTATTCCGTCGCGCATCCCGAAGTCCGAGGCTTCGTTCATCAGCTTTCTCGCTCTCGGTCCAACCTGCGTTCCGTTCAACGCCTCCGACCAAATGAATACTTCGTCTGTCGTTCTCGAATGATGGATAACAGGGTCGACCCGGACATATTTTTCGGCGACATACCGTTCGAACCATTCCGTCGGCCAGCCATTCAGCAGCACGTATGGTGCGATGCTCTCGCCCGGTAAAGGTAGGCCCGAAATCGCGAAGCTATCCAGTCCGAAGTCACCTGCTACGACCTCCAGGCCGCACGCTATGGCGTAAGGTGTTTCGGCAATCTTCACGGCCTCAACGAAGTCGAACATCATGTTCGAGGAGTAACCATTCGCGTTTTTACACATGTCAGATAACCGCAACCAAAATGCCAATGCTTATATACTTTTAGTAGTATGGAATTGAAATCCAGTACAACGTACGACGACCAAATTTTTAAACACCCGAGTACGAATTTCGACCATGAGACTTTCAGAATCGGCGCGCGCTATGCGCTTCTTGCGAGCCTGATCGTAAAGTCAGCCGCAAAACGTAGATTATCCAGGAAGGACACAACACTTGAGGTCGGATTTGACTGTCATATTACCGACCACTCAGGGTGATATTCGTTAGCTCGTCTTCACTAACAGCTGGTTGCATGTTACCGTGCCTTCCACTGGGACATGACATAGCTATACAGACAGGTTTTTTCGGTCGGGGGATTCGAATGCGTCTGATAACGGTTTTAACTACCACTTGGTTGATAGCGACTGCTGCGGTTGCGCAACCGATCACAATAGTTTCATACAATGCGGAAAACATGTTCGACACGGAGGATGATCCATCCAATCCCCGTGACGACACCTACTTGCCGCTGACCGTGAAAGATCAGAATCGGCAGGCCCATGACGCTGCGTGCGAAAAGTACAATGGGCCGACAGGTTTCTATACGAGCGAATGCAAGACGCTCAATTGGGACAGCGCGATCTATGCGACGAAGCTCAAGCGATATGCTGACGTCCTTAAAGCCATGCCCGTACTGCCGGATGTGGTTGTTATTCCGGAGACTGAAAACAAGAAGGTCCTGGATGACCTTGTATCACAGCACCTGTCGAACGCGGGCTACACGGCTGTCCAGCTCGACACCAGTGACAAGCCCGACAGTCGCGGGATCGATGTGGGTCTGCTGACACGTCTTCCTATTGTCGGCACGCCCACCGCCCACGTCATCGATTTCGGTGGAGCGTCGGAAAAGTGCGGAAAGACGCGCGACATTCTTCAGGTGATCGTGCAGTTACCTGACAGCGCGGAACTGACGGTCTTCGGTGTTCATTTCCCCTCAGGCGCGAGTCCGTTTGAATGCCGCGTCCGTGCGCTCAAGCAGGTGAGCGAACTCGCCTCCGCGCTTCCCGAAGGTAGCCTTGCCGTTGCAGCGGGAGATTTCAACATTAACTGCAACGAAGCACCTATGGAGGGTTTCGCCCGTCTTCTGCAACGGGGCAACTGGTACGTTTCGCCACTGGCTACACACGGATGCAACGCGCCGGGGTCAAGCAAGTTCACCGATCGTGTTATGGACAATTGGAACACATGGTCCTTTTTGGACATGATCCTGGTGTCTCCCGAACTGAGTGTAACCCGTCCTTCGAAAAAGAACTGGTTTGCCGATCTAGGTAGCTTCGGCACCTTGATCGTTCATCCCGAGCAGGTTGCGGTCGATGATGCAGACAAGGGTTTCGTCGAGCCGAGGCGGTTTGATCCCAAGACCGGCCGAGGCGTCAGTGATCATTGGCCGGTTATGATGAGGTTATTGCCGCGTAGAGGATGACTACCGATCAAAGGTGTGAATGGATACGACGCTATCTATCTGTTAGCGACTTGGAACCGCTTTTTGACCGGTTGAAGGCTGCTATGCTAACGCGTGTCATGCTGCGGTACCCTCAAGAGTATGTCCAAGTGGGAAGAATATCTCGTTTCGACCATTGCACTCGAAGATTGACACGATAGCATACGTCTCGCGAGGGATCAGGGGGCTGTGATCGTGTCTAGACGTTTATTGCTTTTTGCGATTGCTGCATCGACTGTTTGGTGCAGAGCCGCTTATGCGGATGTCACCATCGAGCGTTTGCCGATGGAGAACTCTTCACCGATTATCCTGCTGAAAGGTGACTTCACTCCGACCGACAAACCTGACCTGCTTGCCAAAGAAGTCGCGACGAGTGGGGCCAAGGTAATCACCTTTAATAGCGACGGTGGCAACGTCGTCATGGCGATGGCCTACGGGCGAATGATCAGATCGCTTGGACTGTCCACTCTACAGTTGAGATCGTCGCAATGCGCATCCGCTTGCGCATTGGCATTCGTGGGAGGTGCAACCCGACAGGCTGAGCCCGGAGCTATCGGCGTGCATCAGTCGTCTTTCTCCCCCGACACAGAGATCGACGGTCGGACAGCCGTCGCGGCGGTACAAGCGCTGACAGCCCAGATCATGACGTATCTGTTGGAAATGGACGTCGACCCCAAGTTGCTCCAGCTGAGCCTCTCCGTACCCAGTGACGACATGCGTTATCTGACAGCCAGCGAAATGCAAAATTTCGGGGTAACCAAAGGCACTCCGACAGAGACGCCCGAGCGGGTATCTACTGTCGCAGCGCAACCAAATATAGCTGCGACATCCCCCGAAAAAGACGAGACACCTTCGCCGACCGTTGAAGAGAGAGCCATCGCTTTCGTAAATGACTATCACGACGCATGGTCCCGCGGAAACAAGGAAGCGCTTGCCTTCATGGAGAAGGCATATGCCGGGACCGTGGAATTCTATGGCAAGGCGACATCAAGAGCCGCCGTCATGGATCAGAAACTTGAATTCGCATCGCGGTGGCCCGTCCGCGCCTACAGCGTAAAGTCGGGTTCAGCGAAAGTAACGTGCCAGGACACCTGCAAGGTAGAGGGGGTGGTTGACTGGTTTGCGAAACGCGACGTTGGAGACCGGGTGTCTTCGGGCACGGCGGAGTTTTCGGTTGTTTGGGACCAGAGCACCGAGACGATCCTTTCCGAGACCGGAAGGGTCATCCAGTCGGACAAAGGTGTTTCAGGACCGGTCCGCTTGATATCCCAGTGGCAAGATGAAAACGGATCATGCCGTGGTGGTAGCGGCGACTCTGACCAAACCATGGCAGCCTGCGAGAGACGCGAAGCCATTGGAAACAAGTTGCAGACCGTCGGCTGGTGTTATGGTCGCGAGGGCGAATACGGGTATCAGATGCAATGGCATGCCTGCGGGCAGACCTCAAACCGTCCGGAGGGAGCGGTGGCCGCGGCGAAATCGAGCATCGCCCGGCCAAACCCGACGAGCTTTCCGGTTCGCGCTCGGTTTGCAGGCAAGACCGTGATGCCGGATTTCAGGGGTCGTGATCGTGAATTCAACAGCTTCAGAACGCGTATCCGCGACGGAATGCGTGAAGGTCCGAATTTCGCAGGCCGTTACACCCTGATCCAGATCGGTTGCGGTGCTGGCTGCTCGTTTGTCATTCTCGCAGATAACCAGACTGGTCGACCCGCGTCGTTTCCCCGTGGAGGCGAGGAGCATATGTATTTGAGCCTGGACTATCGTCGCGATAGCCGGCTGGTTGCCACCCAGTGGCTGAACAGCGAGACCAGCACATGCGTCGTTGAATTCTTCGATTTCGATAAGGACGCCTTTAAGCCAATCAGCAAAACCGAGATAGGTAACGAGGAAGCCTGCAATAGAACGGCAGCTGAAAACCTGCGTTGAGACCAAGTCGCAGAAGGACTTGCGCTTTCATGCGACTTCCGGCTGGTCGTATGGTTGGCGACGGCACAGGCATTCGGCCAGTCCTCGCAAATCAAAAGCTCCGTGGAGCATCCCGCGATTTCAGGCTGGCTTCACACCTGTCCACCCCACCAACGCACATGCGATCACAAGCACCCACGACTACGCGGCGCACGCGAGATATCGGTGCCGATGACTTGAAGCGCCGAACCGTCCTCTCTCGGTCAAGTTCGGTATAGACCCCACAGACCCTGCATTCGACGGCGATGATTGGTCCCTTGACCGATCGCAACGTTGGTTCCTGATCCATACTTCCCTTGGTTGTCTGAAAAAAAGTCCAATCCGACCGGTCACTTAGCATGGCATGTTAGAGTCCTGATTCATCTCGGTTTTCCCGCGATGGCAAATGCACGTCACCTAAAATGCCCGATTTGACCGGCTTGACTCTCCTTATAGAACGGAACAGATAGAGAACGTCAACCGATTTTCAGGATACGAAGTCCTGCCAACGCGCACCTAGGAGGTCCGTGAATGAGAACGCATGTCCGGTCTCCAAGTCTCATCGACGACCTGCGCGAGCAGATAGCGAAGCTCGAGGGTGTGTCGGCGAAGAAAGCGGAATGCCTCCCGTTCGGTGTCGCCGAAATTGACGGAAAACTTCCCGGCGGTGGGCTGGCTTTCGGTGCGCTCCATGAGTTCGCTGGCGGAGGGGCTGGTACCGTGGACGGCGCGGCCGCTGCCCTCATGGTCGCCGGGATCGCCGCGAGAACGAAGGGGAAAATCCTCTGGTGCCTCAGCAGGCCCGACCTGTTCGCTCCTTCGATTTCGCAGGCAGGACTTCATCCCGACCGCGTGATCTACGTCGAGGCCGACCGGGAAGAGGATGTGCTGGCCTCCTTCGAAGAGGGCCTGAGCTTTGGCGGCCTCGGTGCGGTCGTGGGTGAAATCGTCCGGTTACCGATGACGGCTTCACGACGGCTGCAATTGGCTGCGGAGAAGTCTGGAACAATGGGGTTGGCGTTGAGGCGATGGCGACGACAGGCGGAAGCGAACGACTACGGCCAGCCCACCGCTTCGGTGACGCGGTGGCGAATAAGCCAGCTGCCGTCGGAAGACCTTCCCGTGGCTGGCGTGGGTAGGCCGCGATGGTTGGCGGAACTGATGAGATCGCGCGCGGGCGAGTGTGCAGAGTTCTGCGTAGGAGCATGTGATGCCAAGGGTCGTATCACTCTTTTTCCCAAGATGGGCTACGGACAGGATACGGAAGGCCGGGGCCGATGGCACACCGCCTCCTGACAAGCCGATGGTCGTGATTGCTAGGTCGGGGGCCAGGCGGACGGTCTGCGCAGCTGACGACGCCGCGCGAAAGCTCGGTCTGCGCATCGGCATGCCCGCGAGCAAGGCCCAGGCTCTCGTTGCCGATCTGGCCATGTACGATGCCGACCCGGTCGGCGATCTGGCTGCGCTCGATAAGATGGCGCTTTGGATGCTCCGGCAATACAGCCCCGTCGTCGCAGTGGACGGCACTGACGGCATCGTCATCGACACGGAGGGCGCGGACCATCTCCAGGGCGGCGAAGAACGCATGGTGTCGGGGATGGTCAACCGCCTCTGCGGTGTCGGCGTGGTCGCGCGAGCCGCCGTGGCAGACACGTGGGGCGCGGCACACGCGATCGCCAGATACACCTCAGCAGAATGGACTGTCGTTCCCGCGTCCGAGACGGCGAAGTCCGTTCTGGGGCTTCCTATCGTCTGTCTGCGGTTAGCACCCGAAACGGTGAACAGCCTACGGGTTCTCGGTATCGAGACAGTCGGACAATTATCGGCCATGCCGAGAGCGCCGTTGACCCTGCGCTTCGGCCCGGAGGTCGGCAGGCGGCTCGACCAGTTGTTCGGTCGTGCGGCCGAGCCGATCGAACCCATCCGTTGTCCGGAGATCGTGGAGGTCCACCGCCCGTTCGCAGAGCCGATCGGGGCTGCGGAGACCATAGCGAAATACGTCGGCCGCCTCGTCGGGCAGCTTTGCTCCGAGCTGGAGACCCGTGGCCTTGGTGTCCGCCGCTGTGACCTCATCGTCCATCGCGTCGACAACACCATCCAGGCGATACGGGCTGGCCTCGCGAAACCCGTCCGTGACGACAAAAGACTGACACGCCTGCTGACCGACAGGATTGAGCATATCGATCCGGGTTTCGGTATCGAGAAGCTGTCGCTCGTCGCGACATGGGCGGAGTGTCTGGTCGAAAGGCAGCAGTCGTCATCCCTGATCGAGGAGACGGTCGTCGACGTGACACCGCTGGTTGATATTCTGGGAAACCGCGGACACCGCATCTACAGGATGACCCCGGTCGCCAGTGATGTCCCCGAACGGAGTTTTCAGCGTGTCGGCCCCATGTCGGAAGAGAAAGGCGTCGATTGGCCGTCGAACTGGCCACGGCCCAGTAGGCTCCTCGCGCGTCCCGAAGAGATCGAGGTGCTGGCGGTCCTGCCGGATAGCCCTCCGAGAACGATGACATGGCGCGGCAAGCGGAGGCGGATCGTCCGAGGCGACGGCCCGGAGCGGGTCTTCGGGGAATGGTGGCTGCGGGATGCCGAGTTTCACGCCGTCCGCGATTACTACGTCGTCGAGGACGACAGCGGCGAGCGCTTCTGGGTCTACCGCGCAGGCGACGGCGTGGACACGACGACAGGCTCACACAGGTGGTTCATACACGGGATATTCGGATGAGATACGTCGAACTCCAGACGACGACCCATTTCTCGTTCCTACGGGGAGCATCCAGCGCCGACGAGTTGTTCGCCGCGGCTGCGGAACTCGGGATCGAGGCGCTCGGTATCGTGGACAGGAATTCGCTGTCAGGCATCGTGCGGGCATGGGAGGCTTCGAAGGCGACGGGCGTCCGTTTGATCGTAGGATGTCGCCTGGATTTGATCGACGGCATGGCGATCCTGATCTATCCGACCGACAGGGCGGCCTACGCGCGGCTGTGCCGTCTTCTTTCGCTCGGCAAGTCGCGCGGCGGCAAGGCGAAGTGCATTTTGGATTTCAGCGATGTCAGCCTCTACGCCGAGGGCTTGATCGGCATCCTGATCCCCGACGAAGCCGACGAGACGTGTGCGATCCAGCTGCGCAGGATGTCGGAGCTCTTCGGAGACAGGGCCTATGTCAGCCTGTGCCTGAGACGGCGACCGAACGACAAGCTCCGCATCCATAACCTTTCGAACATGGCCGTTAGGCATCGCGTCCGCACGGTCGTCACGAACGACGTCCTTTTTCACGAGCCGGGCAAGCGGCAGTTACAGGACATCGTCACCTGCATCCGCCACAACAAGACCATCGACGACATAGGCTTCAACCGCGAACGCCATGCGGATCGCTATCTCAAACACGCCGAGGAAATGCATCGATTGTTAGATGCTTATCCAGAGGCTTTGGCCCGCACGCTCGAGATCGCGAAGCGATGTACGTTCTCCTTGAGCGAACTCGAATACCAGTATCCCTCAGAGGCCATTATCCCCGGTCTCGGCGTTCAGGCTACCCTGGAGAAGTTCACCTGGGAGGGAGCGGCGGATCGTTATCCCGAGGGCGTACCGGAAACCGTTGTGAAAACAATCCGGCACGAGCTCCAACTCATCGAAAAGATGAAGTACGCCCCGTACTTCCTGACCGTCTTTAACATCGTGCGTTTCGCGCGGTCCAAGGGCATTCTGTGCCAAGGCCGCGGGTCGGCGGCCAATAGCGCCGTCTGCTACGTCCTCGGGGTCACGAGCATCGACCCGGAGACCAACGACCTCCTGTTCGAAAGATTCGTCAGCCAGGAACGGGCCGAGCCGCCCGACATCGACGTCGATTTCGAGCACGAGCGGCGGGAAGAGGTCATCCAGTGGATTTACGACACCTACGGTCGGACGAAGGCCGCCCTGTGTTCGGCTGTCACGCGCTACCGTGCCAAGGGCGCGCTCCGTGACGTCGGCAAGGCTCTGGGGTTGCCCGAGGACATGATCCGCCAGCTGTCGTCCGGGGTCTGGGGTTGGAGCAAGGAGGGGGTCTCCGAAAAGGAGGTCAAGGATAATAACCTCAATATGGGCGACCGAAGGCTCCGACTGGCGCTCGAACTTGCGCAGCAGCTCATGGGCGCGCCCCGACATCTCAGCCAGCACCCCGGTGGTTTCGTCCTGACCAACGACCGCCTCGACGAGCTTGTGCCGATCGAGCCGGCCGCCATGGACAATCGCCAGATTATCGAGTGGGACAAAGACGACGTCGAAGCGCTCAAGATGATGAAGGTGGACATTCTGGCGCTCGGGATGCTGACCTGCATGTCGAAGGCATTCGCTTTGATCAGGGAACACAAGAACGACGTGATCGATCTCGCGAATATCAAGCAGGAGGACAACGCGACCTATGCGATGATCCGGAAAGCCGACACGCTCGGGACGTTCCAGGTCGAGTCTCGCGCTCAGATGGCGATGTTGCCCCGACTGAAACCGAGGACCTTTTACGACCTCGTCATCCAGGTCGCCATCGTGCGTCCGGGGCCGATCCAGGGAGACATGGTCCATCCGTATCTGCGTCGCCGCGAGGGCAAGGAGGCCGTCGATTACCCGACCCCGGAGCTGGAGGCGGTCCTCGGCAAAACCCTTGGCGTTCCGCTTTTCCAGGAAAGCGCGATGCGCGTCGCCATGGTGTGCGCGGGGTTTACCGCTGGGGAGGCCGACCAGCTCAGAAAGTCCATGGCCACCTTCAAGTTCACGGGCGGCGTCTCACGCTTCAAGACGAAGCTCGTCGACGGCATGGTCCGCAACGGCTACACGGCGGAGTTCGCCGAGAAGACGTTTTCACAGCTGGAGGGGTTCGGGTCGTACGGCTTTCCCGAAAGCCATGCCGCGTCGTTCGCGCTCATCTCCTATGCCTCCTGTTATCTCAAATGCCATTTCCCCGACGTGTTCTGTGCCGCCCTTTTGAACTCGCAACCCATGGGTTTCTACGCGCCCGCTCAGATCGTCGCGGACGCCCGCGCGCACGGTGTCGAACTCCGGCCTGTCTGTGTGAATGCCAGCCGATGGGACTGCACGATGGAAGCCATTCCCGGTACCGAGCGCCACGCGGTTCGACTTGGGATGCGGCTCGTGAAAGGCTTGGCCATGCGCGACGCGGCCCGCATCGTCGTCGCTCGGGCCGACCAGCCGTTCGTCTCCGCCGACGATGTCTGGCGGTGGTCGGGAGTGCCGACGGAAGCCCTGGTCCAGCTCGCCGAGGCGGATGCCTTCAGGCCGTCGCTGAAGCTCGAGCGCCGTGATGCTCTCTGGGCTCTCAAGGCACTGCGCGACGACCCGCTGCCACTGTTTGCAGCGGCCGCCGAGCGTGAAGCGGAGACGGTCCCGGAAATGGTCGAACCGGAAGTTTCTCTCGTCCCGATGGTCGAAGGCCGACAGGTGGTCGAGGATTATGGACACACGGGACTGACGCTGCGGGACCACCCCATGAGCTTCCTAAGAGAGGACCTGAGGCGGAAGAACATCGTCACCTGCGCGGAGGCGGCGAGCCAGCACGACGGCAAGTGGCTCTGGACCGCGGGCATCGTCCTGGTCCGTCAGAAACCGGGAAGCGCAAAGGGGGTGATGTTCGCGACGATCGAGGACGAAACGGGTGTCGTCAATGTCGTCATTTGGCCGTCGCTATTCGAACGCCAGCGGCGGGTCGTCCTGTCGGCTTCGATGCTCGGGGTGAACGGGAAGGTTCAGCGGGAGGGCGATGTTGTCCATCTGGTCGCCCAACGCCTGTTCGATTTCTCTAGCGACCTCAGTAGTCTCGGCGAACGTGACGGCGCGTTTCCATTGCAAAAGGGACGCGGCGACGAGTTCTCGCGAGGGGGTGGTCCCGATCCCAGAGACAACCCGAAGCCTGCCGTTCCAGCAAGGGATATCTTCATACCCGACCTCCACATCGACACGTTGAAGGTGAAGGCGCGGAATTTCCAGTGAACGCGGATGAAGATATCAGGGCGAACCTGGCCGAGTAGGGATGATCTACAACCTATCGCAGGCTCTCTGGTACGCATGATCAAAGCCAGACAGCTTCGTCACTCTGTGCGTGTACATCGTCACCTTCGTGCCGTCCGGCTCATCGGTCGCATGCATACAGTAGGCGATGAGATGTCCGCCGACCCCGACTCTCTCGTTCAAAGGCAACGCCTCGTCTGCTGCCTTCTGTTTTTCAACAACATCAATGAAGTCATTCGGAAAATTCTGGATTTCGTAGTCACCGATGTCGTAGCCGGGTTTGAGTGCTGATCCTAAGCCAAGTTCCTCGCTGACGAAGCCGTTCGCCGATCGGTAGGCGAAGGAGCGCATCACGCCGATCTGGCGATCATATCCCCAGTGGTAGATAGTTGTGGAGCCTGTGTCCTTCGTGTCACAGGACCGTGGCTGATTGATCTCGACCAAACTCTGCTGCGTGAATTGATCGAGTTGGATCATATCTTGGACCACAAACCCTGTGTTGGCGCGTACGAGCCAGTCGGCTATGATCTTCGGATCGCCCGTGCCCGCAATGATGCCGTCCAGATGCGGCAGGAGGAATGCCTTGGTGATAAAGCCCGCCGGCTGTTTATCGTCAGAGTGGCTGAAGCTACTGTCCGTGGCGATGAAAACGGATTTTTCCGAATTGATAAAATTGAGTACGGTCATGGTGTCTCTTGCTCGATGAGGACATGGTCAGCTGATGCGCCAGCTAATCCCACGCACATACAGGGATTGTCCTCCGCTTTCTTCGCGCTACTTATTTTAGGAGCTTCTAACCCCGATAGTCTATTAGGACGAAATGGAATCTTGGTTGCCGCTTTAAATGTCTACGGTTATGGGTTGTCTGGCGAGCGACCAGGATCAGGCGACTCCTACCGTTAGGACCGCGAGTGCCGACTTTTGATCCTTCGCGCTAAAGCCCTCGAAGACCTCACCGAATTCGAACCGAACCGCAGCAGGCGCATCGTTTCCATTTTGAAATCCTGATCCCGCCACGACGATCTTAGGCGCGCGCTTGTCCCTGATTTCGTCGAAAGCGCGTATGTAATCGAAGCTGATGATTGAATTTCCGTCGCGAGACTTTTCCGCGGCAATCCGGGCGAACCTGACGAATACGTACTCTCCAATGTTTTGCCGCGAAAAGCTGTATTTTGTCATGTTCATGCCAGATGCCGTACCCGCTCGCGTCGGCCAGGAGACGATCTTGGCCAACGATCTCAACAGTCCGAGAAGAACATCCCTGTCAAAACGCGTCCTGAGAAGGAATAGCGCGAAATAGATGGCGGTCTCGCGGTGCTCCTGGTTTTTCGAATCGATATCCGTAGCGATCATGCGTGAGAGGGACTGAATGTCGATGTGTTCGGATCGAAGGAAGCCATAGTACTGAAGAAGGACCTGGATCGGAAGCTGGACATCAGCAAGCCCCTTCTGCTCGCGGAAAAGGTAGACTTCCTCAAGGATCGGAAGGGGTATTTCGCCACTAAACCTTTGCATACCTCTGTCGACATAAGCAAGAAAGTCCTGATAACCGGGGCTCTGCCGAAGGAACTCGAGGATTTCTGGATTTAGGTTCTTGAAGACCGAGGAAGCTGTAATCGAAAGCCGTTCGGCCTTTTCAAGCCTTGTGGCTACAAAGAATTCGAGAAACGATCGATGCGAGAAATAATAGTTCTCGCCAAATTTTCTCTCCAAGAAGGAACCCGTAAATATCTCTCGGTACAGAGCGTCTCGCTCGTACAGCGGGTCTTCGAGAAGGTCACGTCCGATGATAGACGCAGGGACGACATCCGGGCTGAAATAGAGCCGCCGCCCGTCGTACGTGTCCCAGAGCCACCAGGCGATGCGTTCTATGACGGCTTGGCGCTTCTCGGCATCGATTTGCTTGCGCACAACCTTTTCGCCTTCGCGCTCGCTGATCCTGGACGTCGCTATGGAATACAGGCCATAGGTCGTGAAAGACTCGAGCTTCACGGCCGGATCGGCAGCTATGTCGGCGTATATTTTCAAATGGACGGGTCGGTGGAGGACTCCGTTTTCCCTGATCTTATCGAAGTCGGCGATCCGGCCCGATATCCATGTCTCGATCTCAGCCTTCTCGGTGAGTTGCCGAGGATGGCGATGATGGAGATATTTACGCAAGAAGTCGTTGATTTCGGCCTCGGTGAACGCAGCCAGAGCCAGCTCTTGATACTCTGGGGCATCGGGCATCCTGATAACCTGATCACCGGATATCCGTTGCCCGCGGAGAATCCATGCGTGTTCGTCGTCTGACAGAAATGCGTTCGGCCTCCCCGCCACGATGATCTTGGCCCTACCGTCCAAAAGGGTATGAATCTGGGAAAAGTTGTATTTAAAGTCCGTCCACGAAAGAGCGTGCTTCATCTCGTCGAAGCCGTCGAAGATCACGACGAACTTGCCGGCACGGTTCAGTTTTTTGAATTTGGCATAGGAATAGTTCTTGGTGCTGTAACGGTCCGCGAGGGTCTTCGCGATCAAACCGTCCATGTCGGTCTGAGTCGCGATATCCGAGAGTTTGACGTAGATCGGAACTCTGTTCGCCGAGTCATCAAGGTATTTGTCGGCAAGCTCTCGCGTCAGGAATTTGCAGTAAGAGGTCTTTCCCATGCCATAGCCGCCAAGAATGGCCACAGGTGTGGTCGTTGGTGAGGCGATCCACTCGACGATCTGATCATGAAGCGTGCCGCCGCCCTCGATGGATGACTTTATATAATAGTTTTCGAGGCCTGCCTCGCTAAAAAGATCGCGGACGTTACGGCAGTATTTTCGGTAGCCTAGAAGACTGTCCTCGAACTCCTTAATCGTGAAGATTTCCAGCTGCCCGCGCCTCTTATTTGCGTACAACTTCGCCTCAGGTGAGAAATCGAGGCGCGCAATCACGAATATGCTTGTGATCTCGCCCTCGTCCAGAAGCGACAGGTAGTCCGCATAGATGGCATTGAGCTCAGCCTGCGACATGTTCTTACTGAGGTTTTTGCACTCTACGGCGATCGTCTGAGGACGGAATTCCTCGTCGATCTCAAGCAGGACATCCACCTTCTTGCTACTCACACGGACTTCACGGGAGACCTTGTGGCCTTCAGCTTCAAGAAGTTCGATGACTTGGTCTCGGAGGGCGTCGCCCTTTTCGGTGGTTGACACTCTTTTGATCGCATCATGATTTTCAAGCACTTTGGTCAAGAAGTCCCCCCCATTCAACATGAGATTAGCAGAAGGGCGGCTTCGGAGTAAATCTTGACTTCGAAGGGCGAGTCGCATGGGCTCAGACAAAGCGAGGCCGTGCGGCCAAACACGCAAGGATGCATCGCTTTCTAGTTAGACCAGCTTTCCTTGGCGCGAAAATAGATAGTCAGGCTGGAGTTGGTGATTTGGGGGCGAAGCATGAAGATTGACGGTGAAGATAACGTCGCGGATTCTCCCATTGCTGATGAGAACAGGTGGTTTTCTTATGCTGTCATATGCGGCATGTTCACAATTGCCACCACTGCCATGGCAGCGGTTTGGGTATTCTCGGAAAATGACCCTGAAATTCGCTCCAAAATGTCGTCGACATTGGTGCCGTTTGGCACACTTATGATAGGCGCTGTCACCTTCTGCACTGTTGCCTGGCGAGGGCTGGTTGGTTCGCGTCAGGCGGACCAACAACGTCGACAGAATGACGCCACCGACGACGCTAACTACGCAAAACTTTTGCAAGAGGGCGCGAAGTTGGTGGCCGATAATAAACCGCCAAATCAGCTTGCCGGAATTGCGAGCCTCAGCATTCTTATCAATGAACCTAAGGCCCGATATGCCCCCGAGGCTTTGGATGTACTTGCGGAAGGGATCAAGAGCCTCTTCCATGAGGGTTTTAGTCCTAACGATCTCCAAGCGGTCAGTAAGTCGTCTGTATTTTCCTCCATACAAACGCTGTTGGCTGCCGAGGCGGCAGCGGGGCGCTTCAGTCGAGTGAGTATCGAACTTGAACCCACTGGCCAATGGCCAGCGTTTGAGTCTTGGCCGCACATAAAGGGATTTCATCGACTGCGGATAACCGGCGGGCGGTTGGAGAGGGCTGAAGAAGTTTTTTCCGGGAACCAAACCGTCGACATAAGGAAATCTCAGATAGTAAACTCTGAGTGTGCATTTACGTGGTCTGTCTATACAAGCTGCGATTTCATCAGTTGCCATATAACACGCTTTGAAGACCTCGTTTTTTTGGGTGACGAAAGTACATTCACAAAATGCGACTTTAGCGGATGCGTTTTTGAAGACGGGATAACGGTTACAGCTCTGAACGACGCATCTTTTAAAAACTGCTGGTATGATGCTGAGTTGCCACCAAACCTGAGAATGACCGAAGAATTTCTGGTCGTTCTCGAACCCAAAATAAAGGTGAAGAACAGATGGTTTTCACTTACGGGCATTGACGCGGATAATCCAAACTTGACCGCCTCTCAAAGAGATATTGTTTTAAGCAACACCATCGGTGCGCAATGACACATATCCAGCACTCATCCCGCGCCCTCCGCGCTCGCCCCTGTGAAAAGCAAAATGTAGTTCCAGCGATCTATGTCGTTCTGGAAAGAAAGGTTTGCCATCAGTTCCGGCAGCCGAAGAGGCATTCGCAGCAGCGCCGTTCGCGACTGCAAAAATGTGTCGTGGCGATCCAATTCTAATATCTCTGGCAACAAGGATCGTACCCGCTTCTACGGGAAAAAGGTCGCCTATTGTGATTGTCGTTCGCAATGGACCAAAACCAATTGGACGTTAAGCTCAAGGTCTGTTGCCTGATGTTCTACTTGGCCCATTTGATAGTGAAGGTGTCATTGGCCTTCCAGCCGCATGATATGCCGAGGCTGATCACGAACTCCAACTCTTTCGGACGCGGCTTGGACCCCAAGACGATGATGGGGTGGCTATCGCGTCTGTTGAAGTGCCGGTATTCAAGCACTTGTCCTATGGCAATTCTGATAGCGAATTTGGTCTCCCCCTCAGATGCCGGCTTCAACTCGGCAACAATCTTTCCATGTTGGGGATCAACGAAACAAACATCCATTCCGCTCTGATTGCGTTCTACTCCCGTCGCACCTTTCGATACGAGATACTCGCAAAACTCGTTTTCGAGCTGGCCATGTAAAGCGTTCACCGAAATCGCCATTTCCTTCAGATAGCGAACATATGGCTTTTGCGCTGCGGCCGCGGAAGCGACCATTTGCTTCTGGGCCTTTGTGGGCATCGGCCCCCGCTTCCGATCTCCCGCGTTTAGAAAGTCAGGATCGAAATCACTGCTTATTATCCATTTGACCACCGGGTGGTCGACATCCAGAGCTTGCCCAAGAAGTCTCAAGCCATCTTCGGGCCGTATCGATTGGTAACTGTTGTGCATCTTCGACAGGACCATCCTGTCGGCCCGCAGTGGAAATTTCGGCAAGGGTATTGGATCGTCGAACCAATGATAAAGTTCCTCCGGACATTTCCAATGCAATGTGTGCATTCCAGTGCCCCAGTGTGTCATAAACTCCTTCTTGTCCGAAAACCTGCGTTTCACTGAAGGTTGGCCCCAAAGGTCCTGACCGACAGCACCAAGTCTGAACGCCTTTCGAAGCTGAGGTTCCTCTGCGTCCAACACAATGGACACATCGCACGCTACGCCCACGATGTACTGAACATCGCCCTTCATTGCGGTCATTATCAAACCAAGGTGACCATATCGCGCGAACTCGTCCAGCTTTGGCTTCGACTCAGAACTGAAGTATCGCCAGCCCTTCCATATCCGCTTCTGATCGCCATTCCATTCCTCACCGCCATAACCGGACTGCTTCACAAATCCTCCATGGACTTGGGGGTCGCTGGGACCGGTATACCCGTTCTCGCTCCATAGGATCGGCTTGGTGGCCAGCGCGTATTTGGCTCGAGGATTTATGGGCATGAAGTTGTCCTTTAGCGATTAGAGTAACAGCGGTGGTCAAAAAGTAACTCGGGTTCAGACAGCACGCGCACTTAGTTGGACCGTCACGTCGTTACCGGTCCTAAAGCAAACACTGTTGCAATTCTTAGTCGAATCATTTGTTCGTAGATACTATAAGTCATCGGGGGAAGATTATATTGATCAGTGCAGCACAACATTCCGTATATGAAGTCCTTGGTGACCGGTTCTTGCATGAAATACCCCCGTATCAACGGCCGTATGCGTGGACGGAGGAAGAGGCGAAGCAGCTCCTTGTCGATCTCACGGAGGCCATGGATGACGAGGCCGACGAACCCTATTTTCTCGGAAGCTTAGTTTTGATCAAGCCACCTGGTCATCTGATCGGTCAGGTTGTCGATGGACAGCAACGTCTCACTACGCTTACTATACTAGGTGCGGTTCTGCGTGATCTGGCGATCGACGAAAAGGAACGAGCTGCTCTCGACTCCATCGTGTATATTCGACCTAACGCCTTCCTCGCGCAGAAAGAGGCGGTTCGTGTGTTAGCGCACGAAGATGATCGGCTCTTCTTCAGAGAGTCGGTTCAAACGCCTGGGGCGACTGCTAAAGAAGCACCGTCCGGTCCTCCCAAGACAGAAGCTCAAGAACACATGTGGGACAATGCCAGGTCTCTCCGGAAGATGGCTGGAGCACTGTCAGTCGGGGATCGCCAAAAGCTTGTAGCGTATTTACTAAACAGGTGTGTGTTGGTTGTCGTCTCGACCGAATCCCGCACCGCGGCCCTGCGTATTTTCAAGGTTCTCAACGACCGAGGCCTCGATCTGACCAATGCGGACGTGATCAAAGCCGAACTTCTGGCGAAGTTTCCCGATGAAGCCGAAATACAGTTCCAGGCCAAGCGTTGGCGAGAGTTTGAAAATGATCTGGGGCGACAAGAATTCGAAGGCTTGCTCGAGACGCTCAGGTTCATCCGTGAGGAAAACAAGAACCGCCGCACTCTGAGCGACGCTTATGCCGAACGCTTCAAAGTTGCGGATGCGAATGACGTGCGGTCGTTCCTGACAGAGGAAATGGGACCGACGAAGGTACACTATGCAAGACTTCTGGAAGCGGATGCCAGTTCGTTTCCGAAAGAGCTACAAGGAAGGGCGGCGGAAGCGCTTATCGGTCTCAATCTTGTGCCAAACAAGGATTGGCTTCCCGTAGCTTTGTCGGCATTTTTGACACAGGGGCCAGAACGCCTGATCAAGACAATTGAACGATTAGAAGGTTTGGCGTGGACCATGCAGTTGACCAGGAGATACGATACCCAGCGCATGAGCCGATATGTTGAGGTGCTGAAATCCTTGAAGCTTAGTGAAAGCGAGCTCGACGCTGCGCTAACATTAAAGAGCGACGAGAGACACGAGGCAGAAGGCGCGTTAGGAGGGAATCTCTACAACGTTTTTCCGACACGCGTTGTTAGAGCGATCTTGGAGCGTCTCGATCGCCTTTTGTCTGAGCAACCGGTCTCTTGGACGGGTACTAAAACCGTCGAACATATCTTGCCGCAAAATCCCGGTGCAGGCTGGAGCCAATTTGACGAAATCCAGCGTGCGGAACTAACGAACAAGCTGGGTAACCTCGTTCTTCTAACATCCAGAAAAAACTCAGGAGCTTCCAATCTACCGTACCCTGAGAAAATCCGGGTGTATTTCGGCCTTGGGCAGCACGGCTCGTCTACAAAGCGCGCTACCTACGCTTCTGCGCAAGAACTTGCTCATACTGCTGAGTGGGCTCCTGATACTTTCACAGCCCGCCATAACCGCCACGTCAACCTTCTGAAGTCGCGTTGGGGTATCTGAGCCCATAACACTGCGGAGTTACGTAGCAAATTACACCGACCTCAAATGCGGAGGAAACATAAGGGCCGCCGAACTCGTCATGGAAACCAAACTCCATCGTCATCAGTCAAATGAATCTCTCCACGTCGAACAGAGAAATGGCCAGAACGTTGCAGTTTGACAAATGTTTACGTGGAGTAGTAGTAACGACGCATCGACGGACTTTCATTTTGCGATTTCGCAATCTCGGGCTTGAAACTTTGAATCTCATCGTTTATGTTAACTTTGTCATGGGCCGCCACACGACCTCCTTGGAGGGTGTAAAAGGGCGGTCCTTCTCGTTTTTGCCATGGCATTGATACCATACACAAAACCGCATGCCACCACGGCGGACATGATCAGGCACCTAGAAAACAGGGGGCTGAGCATTCCAAGTCCTCGTAGCGCGGCTCAGGAAATCGAGCTAATTGGCTACGAACGACTAAGAATCTACTTTCTTAGCCGTCGACAGATTGGCGTTATAGGCAAGCCGTTCAATCCGGGAACTTCATTCGAAGACATAGTTCGTCTATACGAATGCGACATGGCGCTTCGTGACGCTTGCTTCGCTGCTGTGGGTCAGTTCGAACTTCTACTGCGGAATTCAATTTCCGAGACACTTAGCTCGCGGTACGGTAGCCACCCTTACTTCGAATGCGATGCGTTTAAAAACGCTGCCTCCCAAATTGACGCTTTGAAGATGTTCGCCGATATTTACAATAAATCGAGAGATCGGCGAGCCAAGCACTACAAAGAAAATTATAGCCATCCCTCCTTATTCCCAATATGGCGGATGAAGGAGTTTATGACTTTCGGGGCAACCTCTAGAATCCTACAATTTTTGTCTGGGCCTTTACGAACAAATATTGCGGCCGACTTTGGCGTGCCGAAAGACCTAATCTTTACAAACTGGGTCGAATGCCTAGTCGATCTCAGAAATAATTGTGCGCATCATGACCGATTGTTCAACCGAAAGTTCCAAAAACAACCGAGTATCTTGCTCTTACTCGGGGCGTCTCCCCCTCTGGCAAAACCTGCTACTCAGATACCTACATCGGTAAAACATTCACTCAAGGCTATTCTGCAATGCCTTGACTACATGTTGAAGCAGCGTGGAGTGGCGTCGGATGTGACGACAAAAGTTGGAGACATATTAGGCAGATATCCAGAGGCGGTACCTTCCGAGGCAGGATATTGAGGCTGCCGCTCCGACCCACCTCAACTGCGGAAATGACTGTCTCTAACCTTCAGCCTTTTGAAGGGACGACGAGGATCACGCAATCATTTGATTTTACAACGATACGGCATTCTCAAGTGAAACGAACAATTAACCATGATTATTATGGTGTACCGATCCGGTGCACAAATCCGACCGCCCACTCTTGGAAAATTCACTGAACTAGGTCACAAGGATCATTAGAAAAGGAGCCCAGGCGATGAACGAGATAGGCATACGAGCAAAGTAATAAACTGGACGGAAAATCCGTCTGCGTCGTTACCGTATGTCGTCATAGTGTTCAAGCCAAGGAGGGCTCCATGCATTTCGCACGTCAGGTTTCCCGTCACATCAAGCTGGATCGCGCAGGCCTCGGTTTCCTGAGCATGCCTGCGATCAACCCGCGCACGTTCGGCCACGCCAACCGCCTTTCGGAGAACGGCAAAGCCGAAGCCGGGGACTGCGGAATAACGCGGTATCGTCGTAGGAACGACGACTGAAACCAAGTTCTGGAACGAGCCGGTTGCCGAACGTGCCGTGCGCAAGCCGCCGGCTACGCACGCCAAGACTTTGCGCGGCTTCTCGATCTTCCAGAACACGGTACTCTATCACGAGAGCGACCTAGAACGTCGGTTCTCCACGTACCTGCAGCTTCGCAAGGACGTGAAGGCGATCCACTCCCAATATCCGGTCTTGCTCTACCGGGACGCCGACGAAGTCTCGTGCGAGCACATCTGCGACTACTGTGTGGTCTTCGAAGATGGCCACACCGTCGCCGTAGCGGTCAAGCATGCCCGCAAGAACGCATCGATGAACGACCTCATTGCCCGCATCAAGGCCGAAGGGTTTCTGAGGAGGAACCGGAATGGTAGCACCACACCCGGTGCAGTCCATGACATCCGACTGATCACGGAGCGCGATGCGACCTACGGTGTCTACGAAAACGCACTGCGCATCCTGCGTGCCCGGCGTATGCGTGATGATGCCGAATACGACCGTGCATTGGAACTCGTCCAGACGTTGACCGGTCGTTTTCGCTTCGGTGAGTTGCTTCGCAATTGTGGCGACCATGCAAAGCGTCGCACGGCGCTCTTGCTGCTGATCGACGACGGGGTCCTTGTCGCGGAGACATCGGGACCCATCGACGATCTGACCATGCTTATGGTCCGTCGGTAGCACCGAACACCCAATCACCCAAGAACCCTCTCTGTAGCCCTAAAAGGAGCCTCCGATGCTGCAATCCTTTCCGATTCCGCACGTCTTCGACCATGCCGTTGTGAACATGAGCCGTCGCGACCGGTACACCGACAACAATGTAAACTGGGTACCGCTGGCGCGCGATGCCGCTGGCTACCGGTTCCGTAACGAGATCGACGGTGAACACGAAGTGTTTGTGTCACATCGCGAAATCTACACGCGTCTTGCCAGCGGCAAGGCAACTATCCAGCACAAGTACAACGCGCCTGAAAACCAAAAACTGCGCGCGGTGTTCGGTGACAAAACCTTTGAGGATATTACCGGCAAGAAGCGGCCTCTCGCGCTGTTCCGTGAAAAGCTGATCAAATGCTACGATGACGAGTATGGACATATGGAGAAGAAGCCTCGCTTCAAGAAGGGCGTTCTCCAAGCGAAATTGTGCCAATGGCGCAACGAAATCCTTATCGAGCAACTCGGACTCAACGAACAGAGCCGTGCCGATCAGATGGTGCAAATTGCAGGTTTCCCAACGCCCTCGGTGAAGACTTTCCGAAAGGACTGCAAACGCTATTACGAATGCGGGGAGGATACCCTTGCACTCGTCCACCGCCACCATGGTCCCGGCCTGCATCTCCGAGCAGCGGATCACGAATCCGTGGCGTTCGCACACAAAGAGGCCCGTGAATACATCTCGCCGCTCAAACCTTCGATGGCGCAGGTGTATCGCAACTACCAAGCCGCGCTGGCCGCTGAAAATGCCAAGCGCACCTTCAAACTCGAGAAGATCAAGCGCGGTAAATTCGAGTCGATCATCTCGAAGTTCGACGCGTTCGATAAATGGGACGGCCGTCATGGTCGCGCGTCCGCGCTGAAACACTTCAGCATGGCAAAAAAGGGCATCGACGCTCTCAACGTAGGGCAGCGCATCGAAATCGACTTCTGGAACGTCGACCTGATGTCGCTTTTCGTCGAAACCGGCATGTGGGCGATTCTTCCGCCCGCTTATCGCCAGGCAATCGAAGGAAAAAGGATTTGGTTCGTGGCGGCCATCGATGTCGCCACACGCTACATTCTGGCCTTCAAGGCGAGCTTGAACCCGAACTCCGTGTCGGCCGCCGCCTCGATCCGCATGATCATGAGCGACAAGCGCCACATCTCGGATTTCGTCGGCGCTGAAACACCATGGTTCGCATTCGTCCAGCCGCGAGACATCTTCAGTGACAACGGCAAGGAGTTCGCCAACGAGCGGGTGGAGTCAGTGATGCGATCCGCCGGGATCACCTTCAACCGTCCTCAGGCGGGCAAACCCGCTGCACGCCCTTTCGTCGAAAGCTTGTTCCATTCGATCGGCCCCTTGATCGCTGCTTACTTCGAAGGGCGGACGTTTGGCTCGATCGACGAAAAGGGGGATTACAATCCCGAGCATAACATCAGCCTGCTGGCGGACGAGGTCGTCAGATTGTTCATCTTCGCCATCTGCGACATCTATCATAACAAGCCCCACAGCGGAGTTGGCGGCGCGACGCCGCACAACGCCTGGATCAGGGCGGTACGGGAACACGGGATCGAATTTCCCAGCCAAGACCCGGAGCAGATGCTGCACATCTTCGGTGAGCGTTACCAGCGCCGTATCGGCAGTCAAGGAATTCCATTCATGGGTGTTCCGTACGGGAACGAAGAACTCCACCGTCAACGGACCACGCACGGCCAGATGGTTTTCGAGATCAAGGTCGATCCCGACAACCTCGAACACATCGCCGTTCGTGGAGACAAGGGATGGTTCATCGTCAAGAACCTAGTCGGTATCGAGCGTGGTGTGTCACTGGCGGAATGGATCGCGGCGCGCCGCGATATTCGTCAGCAGAACGCAAGCGAGGCCGAGGCGGGACTGGACGCAATGTTCCGGGCCATTAATCGGTTGAGAGAAAACGGTGAAGCCGCAGCCCTGCGCGCCAACCTCACGCCACGCCAGCTGGACGCCAGCCACTACGCGATCCTCGAAAGCGATCTGTTCGGCGCTTGGGAGGCGGTCAGCTCTGCAAGCGCTCCAGATTTGGTGAAGACATTCGAGACGCCCGTAGACCCGCTGCGCGATGGCTCGGTGTCCGAATGCAGGCTCATCCCTGATTACCACGCGGAGCGGGAGCGCGACGCCAGAAAGAAGAACAAGAAGAACAAGAAGAACAAAGAGCAGAAGGCCGACGTCGAGCAGACGCCGATCGAAACACCGAAGCCAATCGAACCCACCGACAGCTATTACGCGGAGTACCGATAATGGACACTACAGCCATTGGACTGAACGACAACGTCGACAAGAAACCGGCCGTGAGCGACTACGTCGAAAATCCGGGTGACAAGATGTTGACGCAGATGCTGCGGGAGATGGTCGACAACGTCGACCTTTGCCGTCGCGGTGTCGGGTCGCGACGGCGCGCGCTGTTCCTGTTGGGTGGATCGGGCACCGGGAAGTCGACGGCGTTGGAGCACCACTTCCTCCACATGCCCGAATTTCAGCCGCGGGTGAACGAATATGGCGAGGAGGTGCGTCCTGTTCTCAGCCTGGAGGCACCCAAGCCTTGTGGGCCGAAGGATTTCGCAGTGTCCATCCTTGATGCCATCGGAGTTCCGTCGAAGGCGAGGCAGACGGAAGCCGAGCTCTTTGCGACCGTGAAGACCCAGTTCCGCGAGCGCGGGATCATCTACCTTCACGTTGACGAGGCCCAGCATCTGCGTCGCCATCCGAGTAGCCAGGCGATCCTCGATGTTCAGGACCGCATCAAGTCGCTGATGCAGATCGCGGATTGGCCATTGCACCTGATCTTTTCGGGCGTTCCGGACCTTGCCGATTTGCTGAAGGGCGGTGACGGCCAGGTGAAGAACCGCTCGGTGATCATGCGTTTCGTACCTTTGAGCCTGCCGGGGAATCGAGCGGACATCCTGCGAATGCTCACCGATATCGTCGACGCCAAGTTCGGCATGGTGCTTCCTGACGAGCTCCGCACCGATGATTTCCTTGGGCGGCTATGCTGGGCTAATAGCGGCTGCTTCGGTGAGATCGTTGCGGCAATCCAAGGGGCATGCTC
The DNA here is from genome assembly GCF_040427045.1 of Agrobacterium vacciniicorymbosi. Taxonomy (NCBI): domain Bacteria; kingdom Pseudomonadati; phylum Pseudomonadota; class Alphaproteobacteria; order Hyphomicrobiales; family Rhizobiaceae; genus Agrobacterium; species Agrobacterium vacciniicorymbosi. The sequence goes on along the minus strand of NZ_JBETMF010000003.1, from coordinate 71,797 downwards.
CTTGGCTAAGAGCAGAAGCAAGGACAAGGTTGATCTGCGCGCTTTCGCCTTCAACTACTCACGGACCAGCGGGTGCCTGCCGAGCGATAACATCTACACCGCGGCCCGATGGAGTGAAATCGATCCCGCGAACTCCGTCGCCGATCTGTGGACCCCTGAAAAGAAAGGACGTAAGTGATGGTTCTGCCTGTAACACTCGACTATCACGCCGACGAAACAGCGATCGATTTCGTCGCGCGTCTTGCCGCGGCTAACGGATTTTCGTCGTTGCGGTCGTTCCTCGGTCATACGAATGTGACCGCAAAGGCCATCGTTCAAGGTGAGGATGACGCACTGTCGCTGGTCAGCGAGTGGTCTGGTATGCCGATCGATGCGTTGGGGAAACTGGCGGTCAAGTCATCTGGACCTGCCAGCACGTGGCAGATGGGCTTTGCAACCCTCAGTAAGGCCATGCATCCGGGCCGAGTGCAACGCTTCTGCGCGAAGTGTGTTGTCGATGACAGAAACAACGGCACGGGGCGGCCCGTATCCCGACCATATCGGCGAGCCTGGTGGGGCATTTCAGGCATTGAGGGCTGTCCGGACCATGGGTGCATGATCACGAAGATGCCCGTAGATGCCGATGTCGATCTTCATGATTTCCCTCGCTTTGTCGATGCCGAGTTAGCGTCTATCTTGGCGACAGCCGCAGCGCCAACTGCTAGCCGGCAACCGCAGCTCGACCGATATCTTCGTGACCGGCTGATCAGAAGTGGCGGAGACGGCTTTCTTGACCAACTCGACGTCCATGTTGCCGCCGAGTTATCCCGCTATATCGGAGAATTTGTGGCGCTTCACGGCGTGGCGGAGTGGATGCGCGACGAGAGTGACCTTGCGGAATGGGGATTTACCTTGTCCATGCGCGGAGAGGAGGAAATCCGCCGTGTCCTTGCAGAGGTGATTGAGTGCAAACGACCCATGGTGAAGCACGGCACAACGGTACTTGGACCCATGCACAGGTGGTTGAGCCGTAACAAGGACAAGGAAGCATACGAGAATGTCGTAAACCTGGTACAGGATGTCATCGAGCGTAATATGCCGTTTGGCGATGGGCAGACGATCTTCAAACCTGTTCGAAACCGATACCTTCATTGCTTAATCTCGGCTCAGGAAAAGTACGGTCTTAATCCCGATCGTATCAGGGCTCTGGTAAAGGAAACCGATCCAGGATTCCGTGATGGCCTCTCAGACGCTTGCAGCTACTTCGTCGCCGCAGCGTTGCATCCCGTGCTTCAAGCCGCATGCGAAACTCTGACGAGTAAGGAGGCATCGGAGGTGCTTGGCGTCCGTGAAAAGCGTGTTCTCGACTTTCTGGAAATCGGACTTTTAAAGCAGGTGGAGACACGAGCGAACGGCGAACGTAGCTTCACACGCATTCCAAAGTCAGCGGTTGTAGACTTGGTCCATCAGCTTGAGACAAAGCTTGCTGTGACTGATGGAAACGATGACGGCATTTCGCTGTCTGAGGCTGCCAGATTATGGAAGCGTCCGTTTCGGTTGATTGTCGGCATGCTACTCGAAGGAGACTTGAAGGCGTATGCCGTTTCCGGGAGCGACCCCATTCTTCAACGGGCGAGAGTAAAGGCCGATGCTTTCAGCCTTGAGGTCGGTCCCAAAGCGGGGAGCGACGACGAACTGATGCGGCTCAAGGAAGCGATGTCTCAACTCGGTACGACGACCGGCACAGTCTCGGAACTTATCAAGCGGGGCTTTCTCCGTTCACGGGTCCTGCGCCGTGACACAGTCCGGAAAGTTACGTTCATCGAGAGGCGATCGGTGCTTGAATTCCAGGAGGTCTATGTTTCCCTGACGCAGATCGCCAAATCTCGTCAAGGCTATAGGGCTGCGATTAAGGCAGAACTCGACCAAGCCGGAATCTCACCAATCTTTGAACCCCAATGGTCAATCGCACGCTTCTACCGAAGATCAGAGATTAGGCACATCGTGTAGAGCTACCGCGACATCGGCTAAGTGGCCGTCTTCTGAACCCGCTCCGGCGGGTTTTCTTTTGACTTGCTTCCCAATGTGCCCAGATCAAATACCGCGGAATGCCCGCGTTGGTTAGGAAGTCATAGAAAATATGTAATGAATTCAATGGTCGAAAGAGCTAAAAAAGAAGAATCAAAGCCGCATAAGCAGTATCATTCATAATAAACCAGCCCGACATCTCCACTTTCAGCCCTTCCAGCTTCTTGCGAAATCTCCGTCTTTTTGCCACACAATGTCTGCTTCCGATTGAAATTGCGCGGAAGCTTTCAGGGCTTTTTGCATGATCCATTTTTCGACAGACGATATTGCGCCACAGGACCGTTTCGAGCAGTGGCGGGAAGTCAGGGGTAAGAGCCTTTTTGGCGTGACAATCGAACTTGCGGCTGAACGACGGCGTGATTTTCAGGGAGCGTTTTCTGCTCATCAGGTCGGCAATGCCGTGGCGTCCGAGATGCTTGCGTCCGCCTATAGGGTTAGCCGGACGGATCAGGATATTGCGCGTATTGCTGGCGATAGCCTGTGCATCGGTTTGCAAGTAAGAGGTTCAGGCGTGCTGGAAAGCGGCAGGAGCCGTGTCGATTCCGTTCAGAACAATGACATGACGATCAGCTATTCCGATCTGCCCTATCGGGCGATACCGGGCGATCACAGGGATTTTCATTATCGGATGCTCAAGATTCCGCTGGGCGGCGATTTGGCACTGGGCATGCCCGCGGACGATCTGTTTGCGGAACGTTATCTCCATGCTGCATTTTCAATGCCTTTACGGGCGCTGTTCAATGCTTTGTCAGCGCCAAACGGCAGGCTTGTCGATCCGCAAAGCGACGTTACCCATATTGCTCGTCTTGCCATGGTCGCACGCGGCAGACTGCATCATCGCATGCCGGAGGTGCGTGCAGCACTTCGGTCCGGCGTTTTTCATGCGGCGCAGGACATCATGGCGCGGGATATAGGTGAGCAGAGGCTGACGCCGTCATCCGTCGCGTTGGAGCTTGGGGTTTCAGTGCGGCAGCTGCATATCGTGTTTGAGCATGCCGGGCGGTCGTTTTCCCGCACTTTGTCTGACATGCGGGTCGCGCAGGCAAAAAGGATGCTGACCAAATCGCCGTCCTTGTCCGTCACGCAGATCGCCTTTGCCTGCGGCTTCGACAGTATTCCAACCTTCTACCGGATATTCAAAACCCATAGCGGCGTCGCGCCGGGTGAATATCGCGAAGCGAATTTCATTCACTAGGCTTTCAAGCAGAATTTTTGCTTTTGCGCTGGTTGAGAAGACCGGCGTTTTTCACTCCTGTAACTGCGGAAAAGGCCTGTCCTCCGTAGCACGTGGACGGCTCATTTGCCTTATCCGCCATCGGGAGACGTGGTTGAATTTTCGACGTGCTGGTCATCGGTTGCCGTTGTCGGTATCCGAAAACGATATGAACTGCCTGATCGAAACGGATGCGTTTCGCCATGCGGCCCAGCTTCTGGCGCGCAATCTCGTCGCGATCTACAGCTCGGCACCCAGAACGGCAGGACTGTTTGCCTCGCAACAACGCTGGTTTCTTTGCCATGCCGCCCTAGCGCATCATTTCCGTGCTTTGGACAACCGCGAACCGGGGCTGACCCGTCGGGCGATTGGAAATCTGGCCCGCCAATTTGGCGTTTCCAGTCGCAACACGGCCTATGCCTTTTTTGACGAGGCTCTGAAATATGGCGTCATCCGCCCGGTGCAAGGCGATGACAGTGTTGCCGCTCGCCTTGTCGAGCCTTCACTGGAGACACTGTCGCTTTTGAAACACTGGTATTTCGTGCATTTTCAGGCCCTTGATGTCATCGATGATGGAGACAGAGCGGCGCGGTTTGCGGTGCAGCCGGATAGCGTTTTGGCGATTATTCAGCAGTCGGTATCACCCGCGCTTTTGACCAACCAGTCACTCTACCATCCCGGCCCGCTCTATACGATTTTCACATGGGCAGATTCAGGCGGTCTTTTGATGGACCGGTTGATTGCGGGCATGGATCATCACGAAAATGGCGAGCAAAGCAGCTTTCTGACAGATGTCAGCGCCATCTCCCATCTGGCGCAATCCTTCGGCCTGTCACGCGCCCATGCCAGCCGCAAACTGGCTGCGGCAGAAGCCATTGGCGGCGTTGGCTGGAACGGTGTTCGGGGGCGATCCCGCATCTGGATATCGCGCGGCTTTTACGTGGAATATGCGCGTGCCATGGCCAATAAACTCGCCATTCTCGATGAAGCTTTTGCGGAGGTCTGCGAACGACTGATGCCGGTGTCTGAAAACGCCAATCAGGACGTTTGCTGCGCCGACAGCCAGTGATGCAGACGTGCCTCGGCTTCCGCCCTCGTCGGCGTGCCAGCACGACCGCCGAAGACAGTGCATTTCAGCGCGGCGGCGACCGATGAAAGTTGAATGGCCGCGCGGCTTTCCATGCCCTCGGCGATGGCGAGTGCAAAGGTGCCGTGGAACACATCTCCCGCTGCCAGCGTATCCACCGCCTCCACCTCCATTGTCGATTGGAAATGAACCGTGGGATTGCCCGCCTCTGTCCAGTAGCAGCCCGCAGGTCCGGCGGTGACGGCGATGAAGGTTTGCGGGTAACGCGCATGCAAGATCGGCAGCATGGATGGCACATCCTTCGTGCCAGTCAGCCGATCGGCTGCGGGTTCTGAAAAGATGATGTGGGTGGCGGCAGGTGCCAGCCGCTGCAACGTTTCCACAGGTGCGACATCGCCGTCGAGTATGGCATATTTGCCGAGGGAGCGGGCCATTGTCAGCACATCGAATGCCAGGTCCGGCCAGCGCACATCGACCAGAACGGCATCGAAGGGTGCCAGATCATTCGCCGTGCAGGAGCGTTTGGTCTCATGCAGTTTGGCGTCGTAAAAGGGAACGATCAGTCGCTCGCCCTTATCATCAATGATGATGGTCGAAAGGGCGGAGCGTGCACCCTTGGCGATGGTCATGCCCGATGTGTCGATGCCGCTTTCGCCGAGGTCACGAAGAATGCGACCTCCGGTCTCATCGTCGCCCACGGCACCCCACAGGCTGGCACGGCCGCCCATGCGGTGAACCGTATAGGCAGCACTGGATGCCATGCCTTCGGCAATCTGCAGCATCTCGTAGGGCAGCACCTTGCCTTGGCCGGTGGGCATGTCATGGACGCGGAATAGCGTGTCCAGCACGGCAGCACCCACGCACAGCACATGCTTGCCGTGTTTTTCATTTTCATCCATGGACGTTCAGATTCGCTTGCCTGTTTCCCTGTCGAAGAGATGCACAGATGCGGGATCGATCGCAATGCTGACGGTATCGCCAAAGCGGATGTCCAGTCGCTCGCGGAACAGGCAGGCGATGTCTTCGCCCAAGCAATCAAGCTTGGCATAGATTTCCGAGCCCGTGCCTTCCACCAGTTCGACACGCCCGGAAATGCCGTTTTCGGCTACGCGGATGTGTTCCGGGCGGATACCGTATACCAGATCACGTCCACCGAGTTCTGCTGGATTCGCCGTCTGCGGCAAGGGCAGGGTCAGGCCCTTGGTGGTGCGGAACACGCCTTCCTCGACATGGCCACGAATGAAGTTCATGGCCGGGGAGCCGATGAATCCGGCGACGAAGAGGTTGGCCGGGCGGTCGTAAAGCTCCAGCGGCGCGCCGATCTGCTCGATAACGCCATCATGCAGCACGACGATCTTGTCGGCCATTGTCATAGCTTCCACCTGGTCGTGTGTGACGTAGATGGTTGTGGTGCCGATGCGCTGATGCAGGGCCTTGATCTCGCCGCGCATCTGCACGCGCAGCTTGGCATCGAGGTTGGACAGAGGTTCATCAAAGAGGAAAACCTGCGGGTCGCGCACCAGTGCGCGGCCCATGGCGACGCGCTGACGCTGGCCGCCGGAAAGCTGGCGCGGGTAACGGTCCAGCAGCTTGTCGAGACCCAGAATGCCAGCGGCCTTGTTGACCTTGGCGGCGGTTTCATCGGCGCTGACCTTCTTGAGCTTCAGGGCAAAGCCCATATTCTCCTTGACCGTCATATGTGGATAAAGCGCGTAGTTCTGGAACACCATGGCGATATCGCGATCACGGGCGGGCAGGTTGCTGACCTCACGCGCACCGATGTGGATTTCGCCATCGCTGACTTCTTCCAGACCCGCGATCATGCGCAGCAGAGTGGACTTGCCGCAGCCAGAGGGGCCGACGAGCACGACGAATTCGCCATCGCCAATGTCGATATCGATGCCGTGGATGACGTTGACTGCGCCGAAGCGCTTTTGAACATTCTGAATATTGACCGGTGCCATGGTTTTGATCCCGTAATGAATTTGATGAGTTAGCCGCCCTTGACGGCGCCAGCGGTAAGGCCGGCTACGATCTGCTTCTGTGCGAACATGGTGAGCAACAGCACCGGCAGCGTGACGATCAGCGCCGCTGCCGCCAGCGGACCCCAGCTAACCTGCTCGAAGGACAGCATGTTGTAGACCGCGACCGGAAGGGTGCGCGTTTCACGGCTGGCCAGCACGATGCCGAAGACGAAGTTGTTCCACGAGAAGATGACGGCGAGAATGAAGGACACGACGATGCCGGGCTTGGCGATGGGCAGAGCCACGAGCCGGAAGACCTGCCATGAGGACGCGCCGTCGATGCTGGCCGCTTCTTCGAGTTCTTTCGGCGTCGTCTCGAAATAACCGATCATGATCCAGACCACGATGGGAACGGTAACGACCAGATGGATGATGATCTGCGGCCATAGCGTGCCCAGCAGATTCAGCCATTGGAACAGGAGAAACAGCGGAATGAGAAAGGAGAGCCCGGGCGTCATGCGTGCGATCATGATGACGATGGCTGCTTTTTCCGCCTTCAGCCGCGCAATGCCGTAACCGGCGGGAACGCCGATAACGAGGGCAAGGAAGGTCGCCGCACCGGTGACGAGAACGGAATTCCAGAAATAGAGGAAGAAATTGTTCTCCTCGAACACCTTCACATAGTTCGACCAAGCGAAACGTTCGGGGATGAGGATGGGGGGATAGGCGCCGTTGTCGATTTCGAATTTCAGCGACAGCGAGATCATCCAGAGGAAGAACAGGATGACGGGCGAGATCATGACGAGAGCCACGAAGAACAGGCCGATCTTGTCGAGTGTCTTGCGTTTCATCAGCGCTCCTCCATCTCGTTCCATTGTGTGCGGGCGCGCACCATCAACAGCACGAAGGACAGTGCGATGATGACGATGAAGAACATAACGGCCATGGCCGAGCCGTAACCGATGTCGTAATAGGCAAAGGCCGTGTTGTAGAGATAGATGTTGATCGTTTCCGATGCCGTGCCGGGTCCGCCCTGTGTCATCGCGTAGATGATGTCGAAGCTTTTGACGGCGTCGATGGAGCGGATGATGACGGCAATCATCAGGAAGGGCGCGATCATCGGCATGGTCAGATAGCGGAACTTCTGCCAGGCATTTGCACCGTCGATTTCGGCGCTTTCGTAAGGTTCACGCGGAACGGCGGCGAGCCCGCCGAGAACGATGAGCATGACGAGCGGCGTCCACTGCCACGTCTCCACCAGCACAAGCGAGGGGATGACGGTTGACTGGTTATAGATCCATTCCAGCGGGCCGATGCCGATGAAGGACAGGAGATAGTTCAAGACGCCAAGCTGCGGGTGGAACATCATGGTCCAGACCAGCGCGATGGCAACCGGGGTCGCCATCATCGGCATGACAAAGACGCCGCGCAGAAAGCCGCGCAGCGGAAATTGCGCATCGAACAGCAGTGCCGCCAGCGTACCAAGGAACAAGGGCGCGACAACCGACAGCGTCGTATAGACAAGCGTATGCCAGAGCGATTCCCAGAACCGCGCATCGCTTGCCAGACGGATGTAGTTGTCGAAACCGATGAAGCTCTGTTCCTGCCCCAGCGTCCAGCGCTGCGCGCTCATCCACAGGGTAAAGACCCATGGAAACACGATCACCGCTGCAATGACGACGAGTGCGGGAATGACGAAAGGCCAGTAGTTGGGAGCAAGCCGCGTGGGCTTGCTCCTTCTGACGAGTTTCGTTGGCCTTGCGGCATTTTCGATGCTGACGGACACCATTATCCCTCGCTACGTGCCAGAACAGGGGCGAACTGCTCGGTCGCTTTCTTGAGTTCGGCTTCCGGGTCTGCGCCACCAATCATGTTGGTGAGGCCAACGCCGTAGATATCGCGGAACTCGGTGACGGGAATGATGACGGGCAGGGCCAGCTTGGAGACCTTGCCGGAGCCGACGACGGCATCCAGCCACTCTGCAGGCATCTTCACGCCTTCGCGAACCTTGGCGTCTTCCAGAATGGACTGGCGGAACGGTACGCCCGCACCGGCCTGCAACAGGCGCGCACCCATTTCGTGGGAAATGGCCCACTGGCAGAAGAGGTAAGCCGCTTCCTTTTTCTGGCTGGCTTCGACCACGCCGAGACCATCACCGAATGTGCCTGCCGCCTGCTGTGCCGGGCCCTTTGGCATCACGCCATAGCCAGCCTTGCCGACGACGCGGGATTTTTCCGGGTTTTCGATGGGCGGTGCAAAGCCGACGCCATCGAACCACATGCCGATCTTGCCCTGAAGGAAGGCCGACTGTGCTTCGGCCCAGTTGAAACCGGAAACGCCAGGCGGTGCAGATTTGGTCATCAGGCGCTGATATAGCTTTGCTGCTTCGACGGCTTCTTTCGTCGTGGTGTCGATCTTGCCGTTCACGATTGGAGCTGCGCCATAACCCAGCATCAACGATGTCCAGACCGGCGTGTTGGCGTTCTTCAGTCCGCGTGCCACGAAACCATAGGTGTTGGTGGACGGATCGGTCAGCGCTTCTGCGGCGGTGACAAGTTCGTCGAAGGTCTGGGGATATTTCAGGCCCTTGGCGTCGAAGAGCTCCTTGTTCCAGTACAGAATCCAGTAATCCACGGAGAAGGGCAGGGAGCGCAGAACGCCATCGCTATCCTTGGCAAACTGCATGCCTGCTTCGGCGAAATCGCTTTCGGTAAGCGATGGATCGGTTAGTGACGGGTCTTTCAGGAAGCCGCTGATATCGGCCAGCCACTTGCCCTTTTCGAACTGGCGCTTCTGGACGTGATAGCTCAGGTGAACCACGTCGAAGCTTGGTCTGCCGGAGGACAGTTCGATGACGACCTTCTGGCGTTGCTGCTGTTCCGGCGTTGCTTCGGCGTTGACCTTGATGCCGGTCAGGTCTTCGAATTCCTTGATGTATTTCAGAAGCGTTTCGCTGCGCGGGCTCTTGACGAGATTGACTTCCAGCGTCGTGCCAGCATGCTTTTTCCAGTTGACCGCGGCAGATGCGGGGCGAATGCCGAATGCGGCCGTGCCCGCAATGGCGGCTGTGCCAGCCATGAACCCACGGCGTGTGGGATTGAGCAGTGAATGCGTCATGTTTTTTCCTCCTCTTGTGTTGGCCGAAAATCTCCTCACCCCCGGCCGATTGCTTATGCTGTGTTCCTAAACCGCCAAAGCCCTGTCCCGCGCGTTGCGAATATGGGCGACCAGCCTTTCGGCGGCCTCTTCCGGTGCGCGACGCTCGATGGCTTCGAGAATGGTCAGATGCTCCGCCATGACCGATTTGACGTGACCGGCAATGCGGAACCGTTCCTGGTTGATCAACCGCATCTTGATCGAATTGACGCGGTAGGCATTCGAGATGATGGAGTTGCCGAGCGAATCGATGAAGGCGTCGTGCATGCCCCAGTCGACCGCTTGAGCGCGGGCATCCAGTTCCGGCGATGTCTTGCCGCTCTGGGCTGCTTCTCCAATATCGCGATGGTCCTTTATCATAGCGGCAATCGTCTCATCGGATGCCGTGCGGGTAAAAATCGCGACCGCTTCCTTTTCCAGAAAAATACGAAACTGGAAGGCTTCGCGGATGAGGTTGATGTCAATATGCGCAACCTGTAGCCCGCGCTGCGGCACCGTTATGATCAAACCGTCTGCTTCCAGCCGTGGAATGGCTTCGCGGATTGCGCCAAGTGGCAATCCGGTTAGTTCTACGAGGCGGCGCTGGGAGATGAACTGGCCGGGGCGAACATCGCGCGCGAGAAGGTGGTGCGTAAAGCTTTCATACGCCTTCTCCCTCAACGTTGTCTGTTCGCCGCTGTCGTCCATCGACTATCCTTCTCAAGCCGCCCGTTTGCTGAACAGCGACTCGAAGGCCGCTTCGATCTTTTTACGGTTTTCAGCGGAAATGGAAACCAGGGGCGGGCGAACCGAATGCCAGATGGGTTCACCCGTCACATGCGATACCAAAACCTTGACGGCAGGTGTTACCGGATATTTCAGAAGCTCAACGACGAGGTCTTCGATCCGCTTGTCTTCCACGCCGTCCACGGCCATGGCGCGGATTTCGGCGGGCAGGAAGTTGGCGCAGCCGGAAATCGCGCCCTGGCCGCCAAGGCGAACGCCTTGCGCCAGATGCCGCTCGTCACCGATGAGGATGATGAGATCGCGATGTTCGGCCAGCAGGCGCTGCGTATAGGGCCAATCGCCGGAGGAGTCCTTTACGCCGGTCACGACGCCCGGAAAGGCGTGACGCAGCCGACCGATCAGCTCCACGGAAAGTGCTACCGTCGTCACAGAGGGAATGTTGTAAACCAGAACGTCGCGGGCATCAGTGCCAAGCTGCTGGAAAACGGACGAGAACCATTCGAACAGGCCGTCATCGCTGACATTCTTGAAATAGGAGGGAGGGGCGAGCAGGATATTGCGGACACCGGCCTTCAAGGCTTCACCGGCCTGATCGGCAGCATCCTGCGCCGAATCCACCAGAACGCCAGCGACGAGATTGTTCGCACTTACGCCTGCATCAAGGAAAGCTGTCAGCACCTGCGTACGTTCGCGGCTGCCGATAGAGCTGCCTTCACCGGTGGTGCCGAACAGGGTGACGCTGTTGCAGCCAGCGGCAAGCGAGCGCTTCGCCTGCGCAATCATGGCCGCGATGTCGATGCTTCCATCCTGCGCGAAGGGTGTCGTAAGTGCTGCCGATAGGCCGAATTTCCCAGTCAATTGCCTGCTCCTCCAAAAACTGACAGCAACTTGATACGCCATTAACATGTTAGTTGTAAAGCCGGCATCTGTCAGTTCGCATGAAGTTTTTATTAAAGAGAGCGGCAAGGGGCGCCGTCAGGTCTTGGTGAGGCTTAAAAGCTGTAAAAACGCCTGATATTCAACGATTTTTGGCGGTTTCGTCATCACCTTCGATGCGTGGCTGCACAGACACAGCGGCCAAGAAGCTTGTGAAAATTCGCTTTTGAGAGCCCGTTGGCAATATGTGATTAACCTTTATTTTCTATCTCATTTGCTGTGCCAAATGTCCGTTTATGATGAGTGTACAGGCTGTGATGCGTTTTCCCCGTTCAAATTTAAATAATTCCGTCAATACGATAGAAGAGAGGGGACAGAACCAGCCCAATGCGGAGCCGAAAGACCCGCAAAGCGCCGCCCGCGGAATGATTCCGTTAACGGCAGACCAGCGCGCGGTTATGGGACACAATGCCGACCAGATCGCCGCCAATGCGATTGAGGGCCGTGATGAGATGCCGCTGTGGCAGAACGCCTTCACCCTCGGTCCCAACGTGCGCTTTACCCGTACCCCGCAAAACATCGTTGCTGGAAAGCAGTCTACCGCTACGCCGTCAGGTAAGGCCGACGAGGAAGTCGTAGCCATCGCTGGCCCCGTCGCCGTTGAAGCCGTCTCCGAACAGCAGCCCGCGCCGAAGCCGACGCCCGTCGAACGCCGCATCGCCAAGCCTGCCGTGTTGCCGCAGCCGCCGGGGGCAACAGGTGCGCTTGCTCTCACCTATCGTCTGCGGCGTGAACTCGCGCTGAAGCAGCAGCAGGAAGCATCTGCCCCGGCTGAGCCCGTTGCCGAAAATACAGCGGAAATGCCTGTGGACGCTGGCAATGCCGAGCAGATAGATGTCGCATGCTTTCCTGACGAGCACGGCCAAAAAGGCCCGGCGACGCTTGACGTGCCAGCTTTTGCAGACGCTCTCTCCGACGAAATGTTCTGGGAGGCGATGAGCCTTGATGTCGGCGATGCGATCCTGCCGCCGTCACGGCCCATGCGGCTTGCGGAACTGGCACGGATCAAGGCGCAGCGCGCCGCCGCCGTGACTGCCCCAATTCCAGCTCCGCCCGTTGCTGCAAAGGCAGCGCCTCGGCCTGTGCAGGTGGTTCGCCAGACGCTGCCGGTCATTGAGAAGCCTGTTTTCAGCAGACCTGAAGGGTCAGCCGTCTCGCTCTATCGGCAGGTAGAAATTCGCTCTGCTCGCGAGGTTGAGGTTGAGCCGGTGGCTGAGGTGGAGGCCGCAACCCCAGCCCAAGCCCCCGTTGAACAGTCTGTCGCCCCTGTCGAGCAAGCCGTCGCTGTTGTCGCGCCCGTTGTCGAGCCGCGTCGGGAAATGCGCACGGTTGCCCGTAACAACAACCAGCCGATGTTCCTCGATGCGCCTGTCTTTGGCGAAGGGGAATACGAATATCCGCCCATCGACCTGCTGCAGCAGCCACAGGTTCTGCAAACGACGACCATGACGCCGGAAGCGCTGGAACAGAGCGCTGGCCTCTTGGAAAGCGTGCTGGAAGACTTCGGCATCAAGGGTGAGATCATCGATGTGCGTCCCGGCCCGGTCGTCACTCTCTACGAATTCGAGCCAGCGCCGGGTGTCAAATCTTCCCGCGTCATCGGCCTCTCGGATGACATCGCCCGTTCCATGTCGGCGCTTTCTGCCCGCGTTGCCGTCGTGCCCGGCCGTAACGTCATCGGTATCGAACTGCCGAACCCGGTTCGCGAGACAGTCTATTTCCGCGAACTGATCGAGTCTCCCGATTATGCCGAAACGCGCATGAAGCTGGCGCTTTGCCTCGGCAAGACCATCGGCGGCGAACCTGTGGTGGCGGAACTGGCAAAGATGCCGCATCTTCTGGTGGCTGGCACCACCGGTTCCGGCAAGTCGGTGGCGATCAATACGATGATCCTGTCGCTGCTCTATCGCCTGAAGCCGGAAGAGTGCCGCCTGATCATGGTCGATCCCAAGATGCTGGAACTCTCGGTTTATGACGGCATTCCGCACCTTCTGACACCGGTCGTGACCGACCCGAAGAAGGCCGTCATGGCGCTGAAATGGGCCGTGCGCGAGATGGAAGACCGGTATCGCAAGATGTCGCGTCTGGGTGTTCGCAATATCGATGGTTACAATGCCCGTGCAGCTTCCGCCCGCGGCAAGGGCGAGACGGTCATGTGCAACGTGCAGACCGGGTTCGACCGCGCAACGGGTGAGGCCGTCTACGAGCAGGAGGAGATGGACCTCACGGCCATGCCGTACATCGTCGTCATCGTCGATGAGATGGCCGACCTGATGATGGTTGCCGGCAAGGAAATCGAAGGTGCCATCCAGCGTCTGGCGCAGATGGCGCGTGCCGCCGGTATTCACCTGATCATGGCTACGCAGCGCCCATCGGTGGACGTCATCACCGGTACCATCAAGGCCAACTTCCCAACACGTATCTCTTTCCAGGTGACGTCGAAGATCGACAGCCGCACCATTCTGGGCGAGCAGGGTGCCGAGCATCTGCTGGGCCAGGGCGACATGCTGCACATGGTCGGTGGCGGACGCATTGCCCGCGTTCACGGCCCCTTCGTTTCCGACGAAGAAGTGGAAAAGGTCGTCGCGCATCTGAAGACGCAAGGTCGCCCGGAATATCTGGGAACGGTCACCGAAGATGCCGACGAGGCTGACGACGCCGAGGAAGAAGACAGCGCCGTTTTCGATAAGACGGCCATGGCCGAGGACGATACGGCAGACCTTTACGAAAAGGCCGTCAAGGTGGTACTGCGCGACAAGAAGTGCTCGACCTCCTATATCCAGCGCCGCCTGTCCATCGGCTATAACCGCGCTGCCTCGCTGGTGGAACGCATGGAGCAGGAAGGCATCGTCGGCCCGGCCAACCATGTTGGCAAGCGCTCGATCATCGTGGGTGAACGGGATGTCTGTGAAGTGCCTGGAGGCGGGGACTGAAAAGTCCCGCTCTAGAGATAGAATTGATAGGCCCGGCGAGAACCATCGCCGGGTTTTTCGTATCAGGCTGGCCGCATCAGGCCGGTGCGGGGAAGATAGGGCGTTGTCTCCAGCCGGAACTTGTCGATAGGGGCGGGACGCCCGACATAATAGCCCTGAACCTGATCGATCCGCAGTTCCTTCAGCAACTCTAGTTGCTCTGCGGTTTCCACACCTTCGACCAGTATCTTGTGTCCACGGTTGCGGATGAGGCCGATGATGTCGTTCAGCATGACTTTGCCGCGTGGGGTGTGGGCATCATGCAGAAAGGACTTGTCGATCTTGACCGTGTCGAAGTCGATGAGGCGCAGCCATGACAGGCCAGCGAAGCCGGTGCCGAAATCATCGAGCCAGATACGCACACCGAGTGTTTTGAGATCGCTGATGCAGCGCAGAACATCGGAATTCATGTCCATCTCCAGCCCTTCGGTGATTTCCAGCGCCAGTCTTCCACCGGCAACGCCGACCTCACCCAGAATAGCGGCAACGGAGGTGGCAAAGCCGGGGCTTTTCAGCTGAATGGGTGAGACATTGACGCTGACAACGGAGATTTTATCGCAGCTGAGAACCTGCTGGCACACGGTGCGGATTGCCCACAGACCGAGATCCATGATGACGCCGTTGCGTTCGGCAATGGGAATGAAGATGCTGGGCGGAACCAGCGTTCCATCCAGAAGCCGCAGCCGCATCAGCGCTTCGACCCCCATGATCTTGTCGGATGATAGATTCTTGATGGGCTGGTAGACGAGGGAAACGAGATCCTGCGCGATGGCGATATTGAGCAGGGCCGCGACGTTTTCCGTATCGTCGCTGTTGTGCGGATCATTGGGATCGAAGAGCTTGACGGTGTTGCGACCATTGGCCTTGGCGAGATAGAGCGCGCGGTCGGCTTCGTTGATGATACGCTCAAGCTTCGGATCGGGCTGTGGTCGTGTGAAGGACGCGCCGACGCTGACGGTGATGATGGATGTGCCGTCTCGGCGTCTTTCATGGGTCAGCGAAAGGTCTTCAACTGTCTGCCGCAGCGTCTCGGCAATGTCTTCGATGTCTTTGGCACTTCTGAAGCTGGCAAGGGCGATGAACTCCTCACCGCCATAACGGCCAATCACGGCATCGAAACGGGCCATACTTGTCTGTAGCGTCTGGGCAACCTGTATCAGGCAGCGGTCGCCTTCCTGGTGGCCATAGAAGTCATTGTACTTCTTGAAGAAGTCGACATCGATGAGGAAGACCGCGAAATTGCGCTGGGATTCCATCCAGCCATCCCAGAGATGCCGCAGCCTTTCGTCTATGGCGCGGCGGTTCTCAAGGCCCGTCAGCGGATCGGTATTGGACAGGCGAAGCAGCGCTCTGCCCCGATCTTCTGCTTCACGCTGCTGCACCTTCGCTTCCATGGCGTTGAGGAAGACATGGTACCGCTCGCGATTGAGGCGAAGATTCACATAGGACGTGAAGACGAAGCAAGTGAGGTAAAAGGTGCCGAAGGCAATCAGATAATAGATGTCTTCATGGAAATAGCTGAGGGCCACGAAGTATATTCCAAGGATGAGGCTGGAGGCGACCAGCGACAGCTTGAAATTGAAGGTGAAGAAGAGGTTGGCGCCCATCATGAATATGGCACCGAAAACCATGTAATAAGACATGTTGGTGACGTGGCTGGTCATCATGGCGGGCAAAAGCCAGCCGATATAACTGCTGACCACGGCAGCAGCACATGTCAGGTCCATCTGGTCCGTCTTCACCGCGCCACGGATCTGCATTTCCAATGTCATCAACGCCAGGATGCCGACCACGAAACGTAGGAATATCGTATGGACGGCCACGTCTGGAATGAGAAGAAAGTCCGTTAGCGAGAACATGAGATAGATCGGGCCGGAAGCCCACAGGCCTCGGCGTATCGCCAATCGTCTCTTCGTGTCGGCTTCTTCCAAGAAAATTGCACGCATCGTGTCAGCCGATCTCGTGCGAGATGCGTCTGCATGCAAATCTAACTCAACCACATCTGCCAAACTGTGCTTCATGCACTGATCCATTGGTTGCAATATTTCGCAATAATGCCTTCGTTATTCCGTCGCTTTTCTGACAATTCTGCATCTACACTTTGAGCTTTCATGCGCAGACGCAGACTAACAACGAGCGCCCGAACTCTATTCCAGTGCAGATTAAGTTTGTTTGAATCCCTGTCAGAAAAACACGGATATTAGATTTACCTTAAACGTACAGACTTAGAAATAAATTCCAATAACGTCAGATTCCACTGCTTCCGGCTCTCGCCATCCCGTTCGAATTGTTATAGCGTTAACAATGTCTTAAACGTTGGAGGTGTTAGTGTCCCAGCTCAAGAATAAATCATTCGACGGAGAGAGCTTGATCACTCCGGAGGCAATATCACAGAAAATTTTTGCTAAAAGAGACGAGCGCTTTGAAGAGCAGTTGGTGCTCGGACAAGCAGAGCTTGTTCTCATTCTCAATTTGGCACAACAGCAATTTATTGGGGACAATTTCCCGCAGGAAATTATACATTCAGTCGCCAAAAGATTGCATCAGCTTCGTAGAAAATGCCATTCTGGAGTGTGGAAAGAGCTCATTCCCATCGCTCAAAACCACCCCGTCGCCGAATATTTGCATCAGGATCCGTTCACAAACTGGTCTTTCGTAAAGCCGCGCGGCTACTCCGGCGACGCTCAACTGCTCGATTTTATTTATGGACACGAAGCGGTTTCCGATAAGGTGAGCGCGGCGTCTCCTTTGGGTGCCACCCTTTATGAATGCACCAGAAACTCTTTATCCTCAGCCGCAGTCCGCGAGCGTCTGGATATTCTGACACGCTACGTCGATCAGATTGCGGAGCAGAAGGGGCCGGAAACTGAAATACTGACGGTGGCGGCAGGGCATCTTCGCGAAGCCAATCGCTCGACGGCTTTAGCAAAAGGCGGGATCAAGCGTTGGGTCGCGCTTGACCAAGACCCGATGAGTATCGGTGCCATTGCAAGAGACTTCAGCGGCACCGCTGTCGAAGCGATCGACGGGTCGGTTCGTGGCCTTATGTCCCGCAAGCATGATCTTGGACAGTTCGACTTTGTCTATGCCGCGGGTCTTTACGATTACCTCATCGATAAGGTGGCAATCACTCTGACGCAGCGTTGCCTTGATATGCTGAAGCCGGGTGGCACGTTCCTGTTCGCCAATTTCGCAGAGGGTATCGACGACGACGGTTTCATGGAGACCTTCATGAACTGGGCGCTTCTGCTGCGCTCACAGGCGGATATGTGGGGCATCATCAATGCCAGCATCGATCCATCGGCCTTCGAAGCGGAGGTGTTCTTCGGAGAAAACCGCAATATCGTCTATGGCGTCATTCGGAAGAAGGCGTGATCCTTGACCGAAATCGCAAGCCGCGCCGCCGAGAAAGTGGCGCGGCTTTCTCTCGATGAAATGACGATTCCATTTGGCGCTGAAAGGTTCTAAAGCATTCTAAGACATAGCATGGCGTTGGAGTGCATCATGGAAAACAAGCGGTATTATTCTGATTTCGGCGGGCTTCCGGGCCAGACGGAGCTTCTGTCCAGCAAGGCGACATTCACCACGGCCTATGCGGTCATTCCAAAACGGGTGATGTCGGATATCGTCACCAGTGTATTGCCGCATTGGACCGACACGCGTGCCTGGATCATCTCACGCCCGATGACGGGTTTTTCCGAAACATTCGCACAATATGTGATGGAAGTGATGCCCGGCGGCGGAAGCGACAGGCCTGAGCCGGATGCCCGCGCACAGGCCGCGATTTTCGTCGTCGATGGTGAGATGAGCATCGAACATGCGGGCGAACGGCATGCTCTGCGCGCAGGCTCCTTTGCCTATATTCCTGCCGGTCAGCTTTGGAAGATTCGCGGTGAGGGGTCTGCACCCGCCAAATTCCACTGGGTCAGAAAAGTCTTCGACGTGGTCGAAGGACTGGAACTGCCACCTGCGATCTTCACGCATGAAGACGATCATGAAATGTCCGCCATGCCCGATACCGAAGGCAAGTGGGCGACGACCCGCTTCATCGACCCGGCGGACGGGCGCTACGACATGCATCTGAATGTCGTGACCTTCGAGCCGGGCGCGACCATTCCCTTCATGGAAACCCATGTCATGGAACACGGACTGTTCGTGCTGGAAGGCAAAGCAGTCTATCGGCTGAACAATGACTGGGTGGAGGTTGAGGCCGGTGACTTCATGTGGCTGCGCGCCTTTTGCCCGCAGGCCTGCTACGCGGGTGGCCCCGGTCGTTTCCGTTACCTGCTTTACAAGGATGTGAACCGACACGTTAAACTTTGGTAGTTCGGCATTTAGTGATAAAGCATAAACTTTGCTGTTGCGGTGCAGCAAATTAGCAAATTCTTTAGTTCAGCAGGTGAAGTTGTTTGACATTGGTTTGCGCGAAATCTTGCGCGCAAACCTTCTCCAAGGCCGCTAGACAGAGATGACGCCCATGTCGCAATCCTTTGATGCAGATATCTTCAACCTTGCGCCGGTGGCGATGTGGATCGAGGACTTTTCTGGCGTCAAGCGTCAGTTCGACATCTGGCGCCAGCAGGGTGTGAACGACATCCGGTCTTTTCTGCGGGAAGACCTGTCGCGCGTGCAGGCATGTTCTCAGAAAATTCGGGTGCTGAAGGTCAACGACAAGACGCTGGAGCTGTTCGCTGCCCGCGATTTCGATCACCTTTTGGCAAACCTGCATCGTGTCTTTCGCGATGACATGCTGGAAAGCCACATCAACGAGTTGGAAGCTCTGTGGGAGGGAAAGCCCCGCTTTTCCAGCCATGCGGTCAATTACGCGCTGAATGGAGAGCGGCTGGATATCCAGCTTCGCGGCGCTGTCATTCCCGGCCATGAAGCCACGCTCGAGCGCATCTTGATCACCACTGAAGACGTAACAGAGCGGGAAGAAGCGCGCAGGCTGGAGCAAAGCAACCGGCGCTACGCGGAAGGGATGTTCGAACATTCGCCAGTGTCGCTGTGGGTCGAGGATTTCAGCCACATCAAGCGGTTGATCGATGACATCAAGAACCGGGGCATCGTGGATTTCCGGGTGTTCATGGATGTGCACCCCGAGTTCGTGCGTCAGTGCATGAGCGAAATCCGGGTCATCGAGGTCAACAAGGCCACGCTCGACCTATTTTGCGCGCCGGATGAGAAGACATTGCTACACCGCCTTGGCGATGTGTTTCGCGATGAAATGGACAAGCCCTTCAAGGAACAGCTGATCGACCTCTGGAACGGCAATCTGTTCCACCAGCGCGAAGTCGTCAATTACGCGCTGGATGGTTCCGAGCGTCACGTCCTGTTGCAGTTCTCGGTCTTTCCGGGCCATGAGCAGGATTGGTCGCTGGTGCAGGTGGCGCTGACGGATATTACCGCCCGCAAGAAGGCCGAGGCCTATCTGGAATATCTGGGCAAGCATGATGTGCTGACCAAGCTCTACAATCGCGCTTTCTATACGGATGAGCTGAACCGGCTGGAGCGCAACAGCTTGCGCCCGGTCTCTGCCATCATCATTGATCTCAACGGCCTGAAAATCGCCAATGACACGCTGGGTCATGATGCGGGCGACAAGCTTTTGCGCAGGCTGGGCGAGGTCCTGAACGGTGTCGTCGCGTCACCCAACCATGCCGCCCGTATCGGTGGCGATGAGTTTGCCATTCTCATGCCGGGCGCAGACAAGAATGCGGCGACGACTATGGTCGACACGATCTACGAACTGCTCAAGATCAACAACCAGTTCTATTCCACGTCGCCGCTTGGCATCTCCATAGGTGTCGCCACCAGCGAGCAGGGCGAGACTCTGGAAGCCATGGTCCGGCGTGCGGATATCAGCATGTATGATCAGAAGAAGGCGCATTACGCCAGCGTCGCAACCCGCACGTCCCAGAACAAGAAAGCTGGCATTTAACGCTTATCGATAAATGCCAGCATCGGGTCTGCATCACATCAGAAGGTTATCCGCCGGGGTCGTCTGCGCCATATCGCTGATGGCCGGATCGTTGATGGAATAGGCGTGGATATAGTCGATCTTCATTTCCGAGCCGTTGGGCAGCCCGTTCGTTGGCGTGCCGGCAATGCCGCCGACAGCCAGATTGACGATCATATACATGGGGTCATGCATGTCGGCGGGCGTATCGACCTGCGCGACAGCGACGTCGTCGAAGTACCATGTGATGTGGTCTTCCTCCCACAGCAGCCCGTATTTATGGAAGCCTTCGGTGCTGGCGACATTGACATTGTTGATGGTGGAGGTCTGCTGACCTGACGCATTGGAATGGGCAGACAGGATCAGCGTGTTCGGGTTCTGCCCGCGCATTTCGATCACATCGAGCTCCGGCGGCCACCGGCCATCGGTCGGCAACAGCCAGAAGGCGGGCCAAGCACCCTGATCACTCGGCATATCCGCGCGTATTTCGAAATAGCCATAGGTCTGCGAAAAGGATGGATGCGTGGTCAGCATGCCCGAGGTGTAATCATAGCCGTTTACCGCATCGGAAATCGAGTCCGGGGTAGGGGCCGCCGTGATGGTGAGGACGCCATTCTGGACCGAAAACGGATTAACCGAGGATGTCGGCTGATAGGCAGGGTTGATGTACCACTGCTTTTCGGAATTGGTGTGAAGGCTGCCGCCCTCTTCTCCTGCCCACCAGAATTTCGGCTCCCAAACGCCGCTTTGGCCATCGCTGAGCGACAGTGAGTTGAACTCGTCGGAGAAGGTCGAGGTGAGCTGAGAGCGATCTAGCGTCAGGCGGAACTGGTCGGCACTCAGGTCATCGGCGGTGGTATTGGCCAGAACAACGCTTTCGCCATTGTCGAAGTTGAGCCAGAGATCGCTGCCCTTCTGGGTGGAGGCGCTGACGAGGTGATCGAACGAGGTGACGCCGTAACCATCCAGCCGGATGATGTCATCGGCACCGAAATCTGTGATCAGATCCGTGCCGTTGCCCTTGGCAAACACAAACGTATCTGACCCGCCACCGCCGGTCAGAACATCGTTGCCCGCACCGCCATCGATGGTTTGCGAACCGGATGCACCGCTGATGATGTTATCAAGCACATTGCCGAAGGCGTGGCGTCCATCGCCCGTGACTGTCAGGTTTTCGATGTTGTCGGGAAGCGTATAGCCCATCCAGGTATTGATCGTATCGATACCCTCACCGGGTGCTTCGGCAGCGCGGTTGATGGTGGAGTAGAGATAATAGATGTCGTCGCCCGTGCCACCGCGCATGGTGACGTTGACGCTGCTGTCACCCCACATGGAGTCATTTTTGCTGGTGCCGTAAAGGTCTGGGCCGGAGCCCGTTGCAGAGAAAAAGCCGGTGGACGTGTCGCTGTAATAAAGCGGCTTGCCAAGAGCGTTCATGATCGACTTCGCCATCGAAATATCTCCTGTTGAAACTGTCCTCCCCGACATTTCCTCCAGCTGAAAGTGTAACAGCGATGCCGTTTTGGTTTGTGGCGAAAAAGAGATAAATGGGCCTTGGACCCCTGTGAAAAGTCAGGGGTATGCGGGCGGCTGAAAGATTAGCCAACCGTTGGCGTGGACAAAAGCCAGAGCCCGAAAACCGTGTAAAACACCATGGCCGCAGCAAGAAATATCTGTGAGACGGCAGCGTTTTTTGACGTCTGAAATTCCGCTGTGGCAATGCCATGCGCGACAATGATACCAGCGACATGCCCGGCCACGATCATCGCCGTTTGCGCTGTCCACACAAGACGCACGCTTTCCAGGTTTTGCAGGAAAGACGCGGTGACATGCATGTCTGCTGTGCCGAACAGGTTCCAGTCGAGCGCGAAGGGATCGGACATGACGACCATCAGATATTGGCCGTTGATCAGAAGCTGCGTCAGGTAATGGGCGCTATGAAAGGTGATGGAAATCGACACGATGGAATAGACGAGGCGTCCGGCAAAGGGTTGCAGGTCTTTCCACTTGGTTCTGCCCGCCAGGAGAAACCCTGCCCCGACGCTGGCGTAAAACAAAATCGCCAGGACAATGGGAGCAACAAAAAGCCCCAGCGTATTGGGCAGCATCACACCGCTACGGCCCGGAAATTCCAGCGGGTTCACGTCGATGAAGCCGAGCCATGTGAAGGTTTCGGCAAAGCCATCAAAGGATGCGGTGCCAAGCGTCAGCAGAATGAAGATTGTGCCGGAGAGCGGAAGCGGTTCGGCGGTGAGGCACCGCGCACCCGGCCAGCTGAGCGCTATCTTCCTGCCTGTCTCAGTTTCGAGGAGACACAAAGGCGAAAACATCCCGATCATGCGGAAGAACACGGAGAAGGGCTCGCCACGCTTCATCCATTCGGTTTGACCGAACAGCATGATCGCAATGAAGTTGAACAGCCAGTAGCACAGGACGGCACTTGCAAGCCGAGGCGGGTCTTCGGGCGCAATCGAGACCAGTTCAAACCATGCGAAGAGTAAAAATTGCAGGATGGCTGGGACATAGCCAATACGCTTTGGCAGATTGAATATCGGCTTCCGTCCCAATTCGGAACCGGTGACTTTGCGCAGTGCCGAAAGCACGCCCGTCCACGGGTTGAGCCATAGCCATAGATTGCCGAAAATGGCATGCGCCAGCGTCAGACCCACCCACCATGCGGTCCAGATGACCAGCGGCAAGGGATTGCTGAGGGGATCATGGACTGAAAAGAAACCGGCGAGAACACAAATCGCGAGCAGCAGGAATGCAAGAAAACTGACCGGCGCTTTGGGAATGCCAAGCGAGGGCGCAATCGCAACGGTCTTGTGTGCAAGCTCTGAGAACCAGCGATTGGGAACCACAGCGAGCATCATGAACGACAGGAATACAGCCAGCCCGCCACCGATGAGATAATAATTCGTCGGCAGAAGCATGATCAGCCCGCGCTCCGCTCCGTGAGCAAAAGCGGGTGTAATGCTCAAGAGACTCGCGATAAGGATTGTGCCGGGCAGCAAAGGTAGGCTTCGGATGCGCTGGCAGGAGAATGTCGCTCCACAAATCTCTTTTTTGTCAGTTTGCGACATTCGCTCGATCGTCTCTGTTATTCTCTAGATGGGGCGGCAATACTGGATAATATTGTTGGCGATAAAAGCGATATATTATTGTTTTTTATTGCTCATTGGGAATTAATAGTATGATTTTAGATCGGCTGGTTAAATTATCGACGTATAGAATCGGATTGTATAATATTTATCAATTCCTATTGTTCACGTATTTACGTATGCGGCATTGCACGGCATAAATCGCCCTCTGGTTTTTTAGGCAGTGCGAAAGCCAATCGCATATTGCCGCTATGATGGCAGGAGACAATGGGCAGGAATGCTCATTGATGGGGATGGAAATGGCCGACGAGTTGATCACACCGGAGACAAATGTCACGCGACGCGCAACGCTTCTGGGCCTCGGCGCTACCGCAGGTGCGGGTCTGGCAGCCAGTGTTGCGCCGGGCTTCGTGCGTTATGCGCAGGCCCAGACCTCGCAGCCGATCAAGCTCGGCATGCAGCTTCACCGAACCGGTATCGGCGCTTCCTATGGCCGCTGGTATGAGCGGGTGGCGAAGGCCGCCGCAAAGATCATCAATGACGAAGGCGGTATCAATGGCCGCCCCGTTGAGATCATCGTCGAAGACGACGGTACCGATGCCAAACGTGGTGCCGAAGTGGTGGAGAAATTCGCTGCCCAGCACAAGGTCGATGCCATCTTCGGCACGCTGTTTTCGCATGTGGTGATCGGTTCGGCACCGCGCGCGGGTGAGCTGAAGATGCCCTATCTCGTTGTGTCCGAGGGTTTCCACGTCGCATCCGGCAAGCTGAACCGCTATTGCTTCCAGCCCTGCATTACCGATGTGCGCAGCCAGGTTACCGCCATGGCGCCCTGGATTTCCCAAAACCTCGGCAAGAAGGCGACGATGATCTTCCCGGATTACGCATTCGGGCATGATCACCGCGATTACTTCTCCGCCGCGATGAAGGCGCAGGGCGGCGAG
Organism: Agrobacterium vacciniicorymbosi; assembly: GCF_040427045.1. Classification (NCBI taxonomy): domain Bacteria; kingdom Pseudomonadati; phylum Pseudomonadota; class Alphaproteobacteria; order Hyphomicrobiales; family Rhizobiaceae; genus Agrobacterium; species Agrobacterium vacciniicorymbosi. Next base: position 47,672 of record NZ_JBETMF010000003.1, on the reverse strand, counting down.
ATACTGGAACTCATCGCCATTCCGCCAACGGAGACATCCTTCACCCGGTATTTGCCACGCATTCCCTCGGATACGGAGGTGCTATACCACGTCATGGTCGGGCCTTCGGTTTTGACCTTCGTGACAGAACTCGGCCAGTTCTACGGATCGCAACGACCGCAAATCTTCGGCTTCATCGACAGTCTCGAAGCCGTCGATCTGGCGACGCCGCAGCTGTCTTATCTGGAAGACACCTATTTCTGGGAAGGCATGCCGCGCTATGCCCAGAAGGACCAGAGCGAGTGGGACAAGATTTATCGCGCCGCCGTGGGTATCGATCAGAATGGTGCAAGCGCTGCCGACCCCAAGGATATCTCGACCTATTCCCATATGTTCGGTGTGTGGGAAACGCTGTTCGTCATTAAGCAGGCCATGGAAAAGGCAGGCTATCGCGGGCCGCAGGACAGGGCTGCCTTTATCGAGGCGATGGAATCGCTGGAGAAATTCGACGAAGGTCGCGACCACCCGCAGGGCGACAAGATCTTCAACGGCAAGAACCACCAGTGCTACGGGCACCAGTACATCTCGAAAGTCAGCGGCGGTAAGCTGGATGTCGTCCACAAGACGTCCATCGAGGATGGCGCTTACGAAATCACCGCAGACTATACGAAGATGTCTCTGTGATCTAAGAACGGAGATGTTGCACCGTGCCGGACCCCGGCAGGGTGGCTTGCGGTTTTGAAGGGATAAGCGCGTGGCATTCGGCCCGTTCCTGTTACTTGCCACGCTGGAAGGGCTCCTGCAGGCCGCCGTGCTGACACTGACGGCGCTCGGCCTGTCGCTGGTTTTCGGCGTTATGCGTATCGTCAACGTCGCGCACGGCGAATTCTACATGCTGGGAGCCGTGCTGGCGTGGTGGGTTACCTCAATGGCTGGCATGCATCCAGCGCTCGGCTTTCTCCTCGCCCTCATCATCAGCCCGCTTGTCGTCGGTGCCGTGGCCTTTGCCGGGGAACGTTTGGTGCTGCGGCGTTTGTCCTACGATCCGGAATCCACCATCGTCGCCACCATCGGCATGCTCTATATTATTCAGCAGACGGTGCTTTTGACCTATGGGCCAGATGCTCGTCCGGTCACGGCACCTTTCTATTATCGCCTGCAACTGCCGTGGTTCGGATATTCCGCCTACAATCTCTTCGTCATCGCCATTGCCGTCGTTCTTCTCATTGCCGTCTGGTATGTCCTGACCCGCACCCGCATCGGTCTCATCATGCGCGCCACGCAATATGACCGGGAGACGGCGCAGGCCTTCGGCATTCCCATCGACCGGGTCTATGGTTTCGTGTTCGCCGCGGGCGCGATGCTGGCGGCTATTGCGGCGGTGCTTATCGTGCCGATCCGGCAGGCGCATTACCTCATGGGTCTTGATCCGCTGCTGCTCTCCTTCATCGTCGTCATCATCGGCGGGCTGGGCAGCATTCGCGGCACCGTCGTCGCAGCACTGGTGATAGGTTTGAGCGACGGCATCATTTCCGTGTTCTTTTCACCGACGCTGGCCAAGATGATCTCGACGCTGCTTGTTGCGCTGGTTCTGGTCTTCAAACCGGAAGGGTTGTTTGGAGCCAAGGCGAGATGAGGGGCGCGTCATCTGCCAAAATCCTGGGTCTGCATGGCGCAGTCCTTCTTGTGTTCTTCTGCCTGCAATTCCTGCTGCCGGAATATCACCATCTTGCCATGACGCGGGTCATGGTGCTGGCGATTTTCGCCATGGGTTATAATCTGCTGTTCGGCTACACCGGGCTGCTGAGCCTTGGGCACGCGCTGTTTTTTGCCAGCGGCCTCTATGGCGCTGGGCTCGCAGCCTATCATCTGGAATGGAGCGTTCCGGCTGCTTTCGCGGCCGGGATCGGTGTCGGATTTGCCGTCTCATTGCTGATCGGGCTGATTTCTCTGCGCACGACAGGCGTCGCCTTCATGATCGTGACGCTGATGTTTTCGCAGGTCGCCTATCTGGCCAGCCTCTATTTCTCCGAATGGACGCGGGGCGAGGAGGGGCTGATGCTGCCGCATTCGGCGCGCAGCTTCGAGCTTCTTGGCACAAATTTTGATCTCACCAATGCGGCAATACGCTACAATATCGCCTTTGCGCTGATGGCCTTCGCATTGCTGATTACCTTCCTCGTCATCCGCAGCCCTGCCGGTCGTGTGATGGTGGCGGTGCGGGAGAACGAGGCGCGCACCACCATGCTAGGCTACAACACATTTGCGTTGAAGCTCATCGCGTTGACCCTTTCCGGCACCATCTGCGCCATGGCGGGCGCGGCCTATGCGCTGCTCTTTGCCTATGTCGGCTCGTCCTTCGGCTCCATTCAATATTCGATTGAAGCTTTGTTGTTCACGCTTCTCGGCGGCGCGGGCACCCTGCTTGGCCCCATTCTCGGTACGGTATCGATGTTCTATATGATCGATATAGCCAGCGAATACACCTCCGCTTACATGCTGGTCACCGGCATTGCGTTAGTGCTTCTGGTGCTGTTTTTCCCCAAGGGCATTCTCGGATCGATACGTGAAAGGTGGCTGCCATGGCTGCCATAACGCTGCTGTTCACTAGGGCTCTCAGCCGCCATTTCGGTGGCCTCAAGGCCGTCGAAGCCGTCGATTTCGAGGTCACCCAAGGGGAAATCCATGCGCTGATTGGCCCGAATGGCGCGGGCAAGACCACCTTCGTTTCGCTTCTGTCCGGGCGCATCGCGCCGAGTTCGGGAACGGTGACCTTTCTCGGTGAGGACATCACATCAGATACGGCCTATGAGCGCGTGCGCAAGGGCATTGCCTACACATTCCAGATCACCAGCATCTATCCGAAGCTGAGTGTTTTCGAGAATGTAGCACTGGCGGCGCAAAATACCTTGCAGCGAAAATCCGGCTGGCTGAGCTGGAAAAATCAGGCTTTGGAAAACGCTGTGGTTTCAGCACTCGAAAAGGTCGGTCTTGCTGATAGGGCCGATGGGAAGGCCGGGGCGCTTGCCTATGGTCACCAAAGGCTTCTGGAAATTGCCATGGGTCTGGCGCTCGCGCCGAAACTCCTCATCCTCGATGAGCCAACGCAGGGGCTTTCGGACAGTGAAATCGATGGCTTCTGCGATCTTGTCAAAGCCGTGTCGAAAGACACGACGATCCTTTTGATCGAGCACAATATGCGGGTGGTCATGCGGCTGGCGGATCGCATCACGGTGCTGAATGGCGGGCAGGTGCTGGCCACCGGTGCGCCGGATGATATCCGCGCCAATGAAGATGTGCAGACTGCCTATCTGGGAGGGAGTTGAGATGCTCTCCATTCGCGATCTCGATGTCTATCACGGCAACAGCCGCACGCTGAAAGGCCTCTCGCTCGATGTGCAGCCCGGTGAGGTCCTGTGTCTGCTCGGTCGCAATGGCGCGGGGAAAACGACGACGCTGCGAGCCATCATGGGCCTCATCCCGGCGCGCAGTGGATCAATCACGTTGAACGGCGTTGAGTTGACCAGCTTGCCTGCACATGAGGTGCCGAAACACGGCGTCGGCTATGTTCCCCAGGGCAGGCGGCTCTTTGCTGAGATGACCGTGCGGGAAAATCTCGAGATAGGGCTGATGACGCGCAAGACCGATCTCGTGATCCTCGACAGCATCTTTGCGCTGTTTCCCATCCTTAGAACACGGCTGGATCAGGTCTCCGGCACGCTTTCCGGCGGGGAGCAGCAGATGCTGGCAACGGCCCGCGCGCTGTGCCTCGACCCTTCCCTCGTTCTCATGGACGAGCCGACCGAGGGGCTTATGCCATCGATGATCGCGACGATCCGCGAAGTCATTCTTGAACTGCGCGCGCGCGGCAAAGCCGTGCTTCTGGTGGAACAGCGCATAGAGGCGGTGCTGTCTGTTGCGGACCGCGTGTGTTTCGTGGAAAATGGTGCAGCAAAAGCGACCATGGATGTGGAGGCGCTGCGCGCCGACCCGGGTCTCCTCAAGACCTATGTCGGCGTTGCCTGATTACGCGGGCAGCCTGACTGAAATCTCTGCAATATCGCCCCAGACGGCCTTCACCGCAGTCTGGCCGGACAGCCGAACAAGGCCGCATAGGCTGCCGGTGGTGACGACCTGTCCACGCTTCAGGCCACCCAAATGGTCGAGCGGCGCGTTGGCGTAGGCAAGCAGCGGCGCAAGCGGATCGCTCTGTGGGTGCTTCGGCTCTGCAGCAAACATCACACCATCTTCGCCTTCCAGAACCAGCGCAGGCAGCGTTGCATCCTGATTGGTCATGCGTTCAAGAATGCTTTGATCGATTTGCGGCCCCAGAACGAAGGAGTGATTGCCCATGCGGTCTGCCACATGCAGCGGAAAGGGGGCCTTGCCCTCTTCCACCAGACGATAGCTGCAAAGCTCCGCGCCAAAATGAACGGAGGCGACATGCGAAAGCACGTCTTGGGCGGAATATTCCTTTCCGGTGGCAGGTGCCGGAATATCGTCTGAAAGAACGAAGCAAATTTCGATCTCGATGGCCACGGCACCGGGTTTGGGAACGTCGAATGGTGCAGCACCGGCGCTGTCGAAAACATCCAGCAACGGGGCAGCGACGGCGCGGCCATTGTTCATGCCGATCTTCCAGCCGCCGATTTCCTTGCCGATAGCCGCAGCCGCAATCGCCTGCGCCGCAAGGCCCGCTTCGATGCTGTCAGGCGCAAGGCCGCTGCTTTGCAGTTGGGCAGCGCTGAGCGATGACTGCCGAGTTTCAGCCTCGGCGAGAATAGCGCCAAGTCTTATATTCGCCTCTGTCATCGTCGTCATGCAACAGCCTCCCGTAACGTCAATTCTTGTCGATTTCATTGCAGTCATTTTCGATGCTGGCAAGTGAAGCGATTGTTGTCGACGTCGAAATACATGGTCTTCAACATATATTCGACAGGAAATGATTATGCCTCATGTATTTTCCGGTGGTGGACCAGCGTAGCGGGCGCGAGGGCGGATCAGCTTCTTTTCCTGAAACTGCTCGAAAGCATGGGCAATCCATCCAACCGTTCGACCGATGGCGAAGAGGTTGAGCGCCGTGCCGGGTGCAAGGCCCAGCGCGCGGCGGATCGACACGAGTGCAACATCGATGGTCGGTAATTTGCCTGTCGTTTCGGCCACCGTATCGATTAGCGACTGGCGCTTTTCGTCGCGCGGCAAGAGCGGCAGAAGCGCTGCTGCTCTCGGGTCGCCATCGGGGTAGAGCGGATGCTCGAAGCCTGGCAGGCCGTCGCCACGGCGCAGCCGCCTTTCCACCACTGTCGCAGCATCCGTTGCCGCATCGACCTCATCGAAAAGAATTTCGACGAGGCTGGTCATGCCGCCATGCAAAGGCCCACTCAAGGCTGACAGGCCCGCATCAAGACAGGCACCCAGCGACGCCCCTGTGGATGCAACGACGCGGGTGGCGAAAGCGGACGCGTTCAATTCATGGTCGGCCAGCAGAACGAGCGTGCGGCGAATGATATCCGTTGCGGCCTCATCCAACTTCCAGACATTGGCCAGATGCAGATGTGTTGCGAGGTTGCTGGGCTGGCTGTTGCTGGCTGCTGCCGTCATGCTGCGCAACAGGGCAGCGGCACTCGGCCATAGTTTGCGGTTGTCGCGCTGCCATGCCGTCATTCGACCCGCATCGACAAAAGAAAGCAGAGCCTGACACCGTTCCGTCAGGGGTAAATCCGTCGTTAGATCGAGCAGTGCCTCGTTCCACTCCAATTCCGTCTTGGACGCGAAGGGATCGTGGTCGCCGCAGCTCCAGAGCAGCCGGGCAATATCTTCAAGCGTTGTATGTTCGGCCAGCTTCACGGCGTTGCGGCCCCGGTAGAACAGACGGCCATTTTCGATCAGCGTGATGCCGGAAGACAGGACTGGTAGGCCCCAATCCAACGTTGTCGCGGCCACATCCTTGGGCTTTCTGCCGACGGATTTGTTCTTCTTTAGTTGGTCGATGTCGTGGCTGCTGTAAAGGCGGCGGCGGGGATCGTCCGGCCCTTCCATGGTGCGAACCAAACCGCGACTGACATAGGCATAAAGTGTTGCGCGACTGACGCCGAGGGCTTGCGAAGCGGCTTCCGCGTCGATGAACTGTTCGTGTCTCGTCATTTTCCCGACATTGATTAAATGAATCAAGATTGATTATATTGATTCAAGCATCATTCTTATGGAAGTCAACCCATGAGGATTATCATGACCACTTCAGCAAACATCGCGTCACCCCTCACATTGGTTTCGGAAGCCGCCAGCCCCGGTCTGGAAAATGTCGTTGCCGCCGAGACCGTTCTCAGTCATGTCGATGGTGCGGCGGGCCGATTGATTGTGCGCGGATATGATCTGGATCGCCTTTCGGACTGGAGCTTCGAGGCCGTTCTTGCCCTGCTGTGGCAAGGCCTTGCTTCCGGCCCCGGCGATGAAGCCGCCATTCAAACCGCACTCGGAAAGGCGCGGCTGCGCGCCTTCCGTCTGGTCGAAGCGCTTCTCCCGGCAACGGAAAACCTGTCTCAGGTCGAGGCGCTACGGCTTTTGCTGTCGTCTCTGGCAGATGCAGAGCCGGAAGCCCACCACATCATGGCCGTTGCTGCCGTTCCGGTATTTGCTGCCGCAATCGCCCGAAAGAAAACCGGTTTGGCCCCTGTCGCTCCAGATGCGACACTCAGCCAGGCCGCAGATTTCCTGCACATGCTGCACGGCGCTCTCGCTTCTCCCGAGAAGGTCAAGGCGCTGGATACCTATCTGGTGACGGTGGCTGACCATGGCCTCAACGCATCCACCTTCACCGCTCGCGTCATCGCCTCCACCAAAGCTGGCATGTTCTCCTCCGTCATCGGCGCACTTTGCGCACTAAAAGGTCCGCTGCATGGCGGCGCGCCCGGACCTGTGTTGGATATGCTGGATGCGATTGGCGACGAGAGCCACATTCACCCATGGCTGACCGATGCGCTGGCACGCGGCGAACGGCTGATGGGCTTCGGCCACCGCATTTATCGCGTGCGCGACCCGCGTGCCGACGTGCTGAAACAGGCGGTCGGCGCATTGCGGGATGGTGGCGGACGCATCGGTTTCGCCGAAGCGGTCGAGAAAGAGGCTCTGGCTCTGCTGGCTGAAAAGAAACCGCTGCGCCCCTTGCAGACCAATGTCGAATTCTACACGGCGCTGGTTCTGGAAGGCGTTGGTTTCCCGCGCGAAAGCTTCACCAACGTTTTTGCCGCCGGTCGCATGGCCGGGTGGACGGCGCATGTGTTGGAGCAAGAACATCTCGGCAAGCTCATCCGTCCGCAATCGCGTTATGTCGGGCCGATGCCGGATGCGTAAGCGTAACTGATGATGTGCGGGATGCCGATCAGGCGCTCCGCTTATGCGCTTCGGGCGTCATATTGCGGTTCATCCAGTCGGCTCCCGTGCGTATCCCGCCCAGCGGAAAGACGTGCAGATGCTCAATCAGGCTGTGTGGATTTTGCGCCTTATAGTGTGAAAGCGCTGAGACGAATTCGGTTGGCTCATACGGCGTGAGCAGACGGCTGATATCCATTGCGCGCTTTTGCAGAATCTTGAGCGATGGACCGACGCCGCAGGAAATGGCGAATTTGATCAGGGTCTGGAGTTTTGCTGGGCCTGCAATGCCGACATGGATAGGGAGCGTGATGCCGGCATTTTGCATCCGCTCCGCCCAGTCCGTGACCACTTTGGCATCGAAACCGAACTGGGTAACGATGGCCATGTCCGCATCGGTTTTGGTGGAGAAGTCGTTTTTCCATTTCAGCGCGGCATCCACTTGCGCGGTGGTGCCGTCCCTGTCGATATCCTTGCTGCCTTCGGGGTGACCTGCGACATGCAGGCGCTTGAAACCGTAGCGGTCGAAAAGGCCCGTTTTGATAAGGTCGATTGAACTGGTCAGGTTTCCGGCAGGTCGAGCCTCGCCGCCGCCGAGCAAGAGCGCTTCTGTCACACCTGCTTCGTTGTGGTACCGGCTGATCCAGTTTTCGAGTGTTGCGACATCGGGAATGCCGCGGGCCGGAAAATGCGGCATGACGGTAAAGCCATCATCACCAAGGCGCTTTGCCGTCGCCACCATGTCTTCTATGGACGTGCCTGCAATATGCGCGATGTAGACGCGGGTGCCCTCGGGCAAAATCTCCTTGAAGTCATCTATCTTGGCAACCGTGCGCGGCATGACCTCGATGGACCATGTCTGGAACGATTCGCTGGATTGCGTCGTGTTTCGACCCGGCTGTTGCTTCCACCGATTCATGAAATTCAGCAAGGCTGTCGCAGCTCCTGTCGATCGCTCGTTATTTGTAAGAGATTATCTGTTTTAACAGGCGGTGTTCGGAAAGAGCAAGATCGGCTGTCATTATCCAGATGCAGAATCGCTGTAGAGAAAAATGCTATGCGTTTCAGGCGTTGGAGGAGGGGTTCGCATGCGTTTCATCTCGTTATGGGGGTCTGTCCCGCCAGAAAAACGTGTCCATCTTCACGTTTCGAAATATTCCGTCATTTTAAATGACTTTCCATTCGCAGCGACTGCGTTCAAGAAGTATCCAGCAAATGTCGGGCGTACTGCCTGATGCCCACTTATTCGAAGAACTGAGCACATGAAAAAACCGATCGCGCTGGAGACTATCTCCGACAACACAGTGTTTCGAAAAGGCGATGTCTTTGTTCTGTTTGGCGAATTGTTCGGGCGCGGTTACGCGACCGGCCTTCTCGACCAAGCCCGGAAAGCCGGCATGCAGATCGTTGGAATCACCGTTGGACGGCGAGACGAAAACAATTCCCTGCGGCCTTTGACCGATGAAGAACTGGCTGAAGCGGAAGCAAGACTGGGTGGAACCATCATCAATGTTCCCCTGATGGCCGGTTTCGATCTCGATGCGCCGGAAGGCGGCCCGACGGCGACGGATATGCTGGCCGGACTGACGCTGGAAAGCTGGGAACGCGAAAAGCTCGATTGGGATTATATCGAAAAGTGCCAGGCCGTGGCCACGGAGCGCTTCACGACCGCGCTGGCAAAGGTCATGAGCATTCTCGATGGCATGATTCCCGCAGGTCGTAACGTCTTCTTCGCACACACCATGGCTGGCGGCATTCCCAAGGCGAAGGTTTTCCTCGTCGTTGCGAACCGAATCTACAAGGGCACTGGCGCGCGCCATATGTCGTCGCAGGCTCTGATCGATAGCGATATGGGCAAGCTCATTCTTCGCAATTTCGATGAAGTCTCCGCAAACACCTTCCGTCATCTCATCGATGCCAGCGCGGCTATTCGCGAACGCGTCGAAGCAGAAGGCGGTCAGGTCCGTTATACGGCCTATGGTTATCACGGCACGGGCATTCTGATTGGCGGCGAATACCGCTGGCAGACCTATACGAATTACACGCAGGGTTATGCCAAGATGCGTCTTGAAGGCATTGCCGAGGACGCATGGGCCAAGGGCATCAAGGCAAGCGTTTACAACTGCCCGGAGATCCGCACCAATTCTTCGGATGTGTTCACCGGCATCGAACTGCCGCTTATCCCGCTTCTGCTGGCGCTGAAAAAGGAAAACGGCGGCAAGTGGGCGGATGAACAGTGGCAGGCTTGCGAAGCGCTTCTGGCAGATGGTCACACGCTTGATGATGTCATGAGCAAGATCAGCAGCCTGCAGGCCAGCGATGTCATGGTTCCCTTCTATGACTTCTCTGCCTGGCCGATGCCCAACAGCCAATCGCAGGCCGATCTGACAATCGGTACGTCCAACGAAATCACCGCCATGCATCGTGACAGCAAGGTCATGATCAGCGATATGCTGAGCGCGCTGGTGGTCGAAGCCACAGGACGTTTGATTTTCGGCGCGTCTTCCGAGCCGCGCGGCCCGGTACAGTGGCTCAACCACGATGTCGTTGCCCGTTGCCTGAATGCGTCGCGTGAAGGTGCAGAGAGCACACAGCGTCTGCAGGTCGCTTAAGTCCTACGGCACCTGATTTTTGCGTGTTCGAGAGGCGGATGACTGAAAAGGTCGTCGCGCCTTTCAACCCGTTTCCAACCATGGGCATCAAAATTAGCAGACTCTTTTAGAGTTTGTTTTCCATGTCTCGGAATGGTTGTGGGGAATAGCGATTTGCTGAGTCCTTTTAAAGCATGAGTTAAGGCATGCGCCCGTAGAGTTTGGCAACTTCGGGGAAAAGGTATCAGGCCAAAATGGTCGATCACGCAAACAAGTCTGAACGGGAGGCCGGCGATCTGCTCGCAGGCCAGACGCGGCTTGTGTGGTACCATTCGCTTTTCTGGAAAATCAACGTCTTTCTCGTCTGTAGCGTGGTTCTCGCCTATGTCATGGGCGCGACAATCGGCTGGGTCATGGTGGAGCGGGATTCGCTTGAGCAATGGCGTCGGCAGGCAGAGCTGAATGCCCAGGTGACCAGCTCTACCATCCGCACCATCTATACCTTCATCGCCATCGATAGCGCCGATGACGGGCAGATCACCAAGATCATCAGCGAGCGCCCCTTGGGCGACGATGCGTCGATATTGGACACCGGCTTCAACCCCTCCGATGTTTTGGGGCTGGCCGCCGCGCAGACCAAGAACAATATCTGGCTGTTTCAGAAGGCCAGTGATGACAGGCACTTCATCAGTTCCGCTGAAGCGCTCGGATCGAATGACGGCACAGGTCTTTCGCTTCCCGAATATGCCGAACCTCTTCAGTTCTTCACCGGGTTTGCTGAGGTCGGAAGTATTCGTCACTTCATTGCCTATGTCCCAGTCGTCAATTTGAAGGGCGAGTTGCAAGGCGCGCTGGTGACGACAATCGGCGAGGCAGAGGCCCTTCAAGAAAGCCAGAGCAAGCTTCTGCGCAATTCCTTTGTCCTGCTGTTGACCATTCTGATTTTGACGGGCGCAGCCGTTACCCTCATCATGCGCAAGGTTTTCAAGCCGGTTCCGGCCCTTGTCAGCGCACTCAGCCGCATTGCCCGCGATGACACGCGCTCGGTCACGCCCTTCCAGAACCGCAACGACGAGATCGGCCATTTTGCCGTGGCAATCGAAACGCTTCGCGAGGCGGTTGTCGAGCGCGAGCATTTGCGGCAGGTGCGGGATGTGGCGAAACACATGGAGCATCTTGCCCATCACGATGCTCTGACCGGTCTTCCGAACCGCACATTCTTCGGCAAGAAGCTCGAGGACATGATTGCCCAGATGGGCGAGGGGGGGCACCGTTTCAACATCATGCTGCTGGACCTTGACCGGTTCAAGTCGATCAATGACGGGTTGGGGCACGCCAGTGGCGATGCGCTGCTGGTCTCTTTCGCGGAACGCCTGCTGCTGCTGATGAAGCCAGGCGATATTGCCGCGCGTCTGGGCGGCGACGAATTCGCCATTCTTCAGGTCGTACGCAAGGATTCGCTGGTCGAAGCCAGCAAACTCGCCGCCAGTATCATCCGCTCCGTTGCGCGGCCCTTCATCTTGCTGGGACGCGAAGTGTCCGTCGGCACCAGCATCGGTATTTGCACCGAAACCTGTCTTGAGGTCGAAAGCTCGGAGCTTCTCAAGAAAGCGGATATCGCGCTCTATGCGGCGAAATCCGAGGGGCGGGGAACCTTCCGGTTCTTCAAACAGGGCATGGAAATGTCCGGCGAACGCGGCCACGTCTTGCAGCATGATCTGGATGCCGCGCTGCGTGATGGCGAATTCGAACTGCATTACCAGCCGATCTTTTCCGTGCTGACATCTGAACCGGTGGGTTTCGAAGCACTGCTGAGATGGCGCCATCCAAAACTCGGCTGGGTGTCTCCCGCCGACTTTATTCCCGTTGCCGAAAAGACCGGACAGATCGTGGCGATTGGCGAATGGGTTTTGAACAGGGCCTGCGCGGACGCCAAGTTGCTGCCGCCGGAGACTTTCGTTGCCGTCAACGTCTCTCCCGTCCAGCTTCAGCAGGGCAGTTTTCTCAAAAACGTCAAATCAGCCTTGGCGATCCATGGTGTACCAGCCAGACGTCTCGAACTGGAATTGACCGAAAGCGTCCAGATTTGCGCGCTGGAATGTCAGGAAACGCTCGAAAGCCTCCGCGCTCTTGGCGTCGGCATAGCGCTGGATGATTTTGGCACGGGCTATTCCGGCATCAGCTATCTGATGACGCTACCGGTGACCAAGATTAAAATCGACCGCAGTTTTGTCATGAATATCGAAGAGCGAGCCGATAGCCGGGCGGTTGTCACAAACCTGCTTCAGCTGGCCAAAAGCCTCGGGCTTGAGACGACCGCCGAGGGAATCGAGACCGAAAACCAACTCCAGTTCCTGCGGTCATCCAGCTGTGGGCTGGGGCAGGGATATCATCTCGGACGTCCCGCAAAGATCGAAGACATCCAGCATATTTATCAGGATTTCTACCCCCGGAAGGTTTCATCGCTAGGAGCGTGAAGACATGCGATATCCTCAGTTTTGGTGCGTGAATAACAGGTTTCTAAAAGCTTTTGCCGGCGGCATTTTATCCGTCGCCCTCGGTCTTCAAATTCTGTCCGTGTCTTCATCGGTCGCCCATGCCGAGGACGAGGGCACGTTGGCTAAAATTGCCCGGACGAAAACCATCTCCATCGGCTACCGCGAGGATGAGGTGCCGTTTGCCTTTGTAACGGGCAATAGCGGCGCAATCGGCTATTCGGTCGAGCTTTGCAATCTCATTGCAGAACATGTGCGAACCGAGCTGAAACTGGACAAGATCGACATCAACTATGTCGTTGCCACGCCCGCTACGCGGTTTTTGCTGGTCAAAACCAGAAAAATCGACCTCGAATGTAGCGCCACGACCAACAATGCCGAGCGCCGCGAGCAGGTGGCATTTTCCTATCCGCATTTCATCACGGCCACGCGGTTTGTAGCGAAAAAATCAAGCGCGCTGACGAGCATCAAAGATCTCGCAGGTCGGACCGTGGCGTCCACCACCGGCACGGTCAATATCGAGCAGTTGCAGAACCTCAACCGTGCCAACAAGCTCAACATTTCCGTGCTTCTGGCGAAGCTGAATTCTGATGGTTTTTCCTTCGTGGAAAACGATAAGGCATCTGCCTTCGTCATGGATGGCGTGTTGCTTGCGGCGCAGGTCGCCTTTTCCAAGTCGCCCAATGATTACATGATTTCGTCTGAAACATTTGGCCCGCCGGAGCCTTACGGCATCATGATGCCGAAGAACGATGCGGACTTCCACAAGGTCGTGAATGACGCGCTCCGCAATATATTCGTCAGCGGTGACATCAACCGCATCTATGACAAATGGTTCATGACGCCGCTACCGCCGGACGGGCGCAATTTCAATCTTCCCATGTCCGCAGAGCTTCAGGCTGCGTTTCGTGATCCGAAGGAATATCTGCAATGAAGCACCGTCTTTCAAAACGTCTCGTGCTTCCAATGGCGCTGGTGTTGCTATCTGCCGGTATTGCCTCGGCCCAGTTCACCACACCGACGTTAGAGCGCATTAAGGAAACGGGTAAAATCCGGATCGGCTACGGCGTCACGCCGCCATTTTCCTTCACTGCTCCCGATGGTCAGATCATGGGCTATTCCATCGATCTCTGCAGCAAAGTGACGGAAAAGCTGAGAGAGCGGCTGAAAATGGACAAGATCGAGATCGAGTTCGTTTCACGCACGCCCAGCAATCGCGTTCAGTTGCTCAATGAAGGGAATATGGACATCGAATGCAACGGCAGCACCAATACGGTGGAGAGACGAAAAAGCGCGATTTTCTCCCTCAGCCATTTTTTTGGCGCAACGCGTTACGTTTCTCTGGCGAAAAACAAGCTGAATACTTTGGGCGATCTGAAAGGTCGCTCTGTCAGCGTGGCACTCGGCACCGTCAATGTGAGTGACATAAACGAGGCCAACCGCGCGAAAAAGCTCAATGTCTCCGTGGTGCCCGTAGATTCGTTGCAGGCCGCTTTCGATATGGTCACCGAGGGCCGAGTCTCCGCCTTCGCCATGGACGAAGTCCTTTTGAGCGCGATGATTGGCCAGTCCAAAAATCCCGCCGAATACCATATCTCGAACGAGAAAGTGACGGATTCCCAGCCCTATGGTTTCATGATGCGGCTGAACGACACCGAATTTGCGGCAGCTGTAAACGAGGCTTTGAAGGAGATTTACACCAGCCCGGAGATGGCCGAGATCTACAAACGCTGGTTCGAAAGCCCCATCCCCGGAATAGGTATGAGCCTTAATCTGCCGATGAGCGATGACTTGAAGAAAGCTTTGGCAAATCCCACCCCGATACAATGAGCTGACAGCAATAGGTCACTCGTTATAATGCAAAAGCGCCAGACAATCGCTTGATCGTCTGGCGCTATTTTTGTGGTAATGAGCCTCGTTGACGATCAAACGCGTTCCAGAGCGATGGCGATACCCTGGCCCACACCGATGCACATGGTGGCCAGCGCCTTGCTCTTGCCGGTCAGCGAAAGCTCCAGCGCTGCCGTGCCAGCTATGCGCGCCCCGCTCATGCCGAGCGGATGGCCGAGCGCAATCGCGCCGCCATTGATGTTAGCGCGTGGATCGTCGTCCGCTATGCCGAGCTGTCGCAGCGTTGCCAGACCCTGCGAGGCAAAGGCCTCGTTCAGTTCGATCACATCGAGGGCGTCCGCCTTGATGCCAAGACGGGCAAGAAGCTTCTTGGAGGCAGGTGCGGGGCCGATACCCATGACACGGGGCGGAACGCCAGCCGTCGCGCCGCCCAGAATGCGGGCGATTGGTGTCAGGCCGTATTTCTTTGCCGCTGCCGCAGAGGCGATGATGAGCGCTGCCGCACCGTCATTGACGCCGGAGGCGTTGCCTGCCGTGACGGTTGCGCCATCCATACGGTTGACTGGCTTTAGCTTCGCCAGTGCTTCCAGGCTGGTTTCACGCGGATGCTCATCCTTGGAAACGAGGACGGGATCGCCCTTGCGCTGGGGGATGCTGACCGGCACGATTTCCTTTGCGAGCCTGCCACTGGCCTGCGCCTGCGCCGCCTTCTGCTGGCTGCGCACTGCAAAAGCGTCCTGATCTTCGCGGGACACTTCATAGTCGATGGCGACATTGTCGCCGGTTTCCGGCATGGAATGGACGCCGTAAAATGCTTTCATTGCCGGGTTGACGAAGCGCCAGCCGATGGTGGTGTCGTAAATTTCGGCGTTGCGTGAGAACGCAGAATCCGCCTTGGGCATCACGAAGGGCGCGCGGCTCATGCTTTCCACGCCACCGGCGATCATCAGTTCCGCTTCGCCGGATTTGATGGCGCGGGCGGCGGTGATGACGGCATCCATGCCGGAACCGCAAAGGCGGTTGATGGTCGTTCCCGTAACAGAAACCGGCAGTCCGGCGAGCAGCAGAGACATTCGCGCGACATTGCGGTTGTCTTCACCAGCTTGGTTGGCGCAGCCGAAAATCACGTCGTCCACAGCTTCCCAATCGACGGATGCGTTACGCTCCATCAGCGTTTTCAAAGGAACCGCGCCGAGATCATCCGCACGCACGGAAGATAGTGCACCGCCGAAGCGAGCAATGGGAGTGCGAATATAATCGCAGATAAAAACGTCAGTCATGTCAGGTGCCTCACAGTTCTGGAGCAACGAGATCGGCCACGGGGCCATCGATGTGTAGCTTGGCACCGGTCATGGCTTGCAGGTCTTCGATGCTCATGGCTGGTAGCTTTTCCCGCAGCACGAAGTGACCATCCACCACGTCCACTACGGCGTGGCTGGTGTAGATGCGGGTAATGCAGCCGACTCCGGTCAGCGGAAATGCGCATGTATCGACGAGTTTTGGTTCACCCTTCTTCGTCACATGTTCGGTGATGACGAAGACCTGTTTTGCACCATGCACGAGGTCCATGGCGCCACCTACGGCAGGTACACCCTTGGAGCCGACACGCCAGTTGGCGAGATCGCCATTCTGCGCGACCTGATAGGCACCGAGAATGGCGACATCCAGATGACCGCCACGCACCATTGCGAAACTATCCGCGTGATGGAAAAACGCGGCACCCGGCTTTAGCGTGACAGCCTTCTTGCCCGCATTGATCAGATCCCAATCCTCTTCGCCTTCCGGCGGAGCCTCACCGAAGTTGAGAATGCCGTTTTCAGTATGAAAGATCGCTTCGCGACCGGGCGGCTGGTAACGCGCGACCATTTCCGGAAAACCGATGCCCAGATTCACATAGGCACCATCGGCTATGTCCTGCGCTGCGCGCCAAGCAATCTGGGCGTTGGAGAGCTTGATGTCTTCGAATGTGTTGAGAGCTTGAGTATCGGTCATACGTAGGCCACTCCTGCACGGATCAGGGCTTCTTCCTGTTGCGGATTATCGATTTCGACAACGCCATTGACGAATATTCCAGGCGTTACGACTTGTTCCGGGTCGATCTCGCCGGCGGGAACGAGCTTTGAGACCTGGGCGATGGTGGTCGCTGCCGCCATGCACATCAGCGGATTGAAGTTGCGGCCAGCTTTGCTGTAGGTCAGGTTTCCATGGGTGTCGCCCAGATGCGCCTTGACGATAGCGAAATCCGCTTTTAGCCAACGTTCCTGCACGTAATGACGTCCATCGAACTCCGCAGTCGGCTTGCCATTGGCGAGCTCGGTTCCGTAGGCCGTTGGTGTGTAAAAGGCTGGAATGCCCGCGCCACCCGCGCGTATACGTTCCGCCAGCGTGCCCTGCGGTACCAGTTCCAGTTCGATTTCACCTGCCAGATAACGATCCGTGAAGGCGCGAGGATCGGAGGAGCGTGGGAAAGAGCAGATCATCTTTCGCACCATGCCCGCATCGATCATGGCCGCAATCCCGATACGTCCGTTGCCGGCATTGTTGTTGATGACGGTGAGGTTTTTCGAGCCTTTGTCGATCAGCGCGTGGATCAGTTCAATCGGCGCGCCGGAACCGCCGAAGCCGCCTATCATGATCGTCGCGCCGTCACCGATGGCGGAGACCGCCTCAGCCGCGCTGTTGATTGTTTTGTCCATGCAATGCCTCCTCGACGGTCGTAGCTGTGCCGTTACGTTGGCCAAGAGGTAAAGCCGAAACCATCTCGACTGCAATCATTTTGTGCGTTATATGATTTTTGTTCGTATATCGCACAAATGGATGATGACATGGCGAGCGAGAGAGATTTGATGGGCGGGCTCGCAAAGGGCTTGAAGGTCATCGAGGCATTCAGCGCAGACCATCCCCGGCTGTCGATTTCGCAAGCCGCAGACATTGCCGGTCTGGATCGCGCAACGACCCGTCGATGCCTGCTGACACTTTCCGAACTGGGCTATGCCGCCTATGACGGGAAATATTTCACGGTAACTCCAAAGGTCTTGCGGCTTGGCACCGGCTGTCTGGCCACCATGCCCTTGCCGCGCATCGTCCAGCCTTTGCTGGACCAACTCTCCGAAAGAATCGGGCAAAGCACATCCGTCTCCATTCTGGATGAAACCGAAATCGTCTATGTTGCACGCGCTGCCCAAAGACGGGTCATGTCCATCGCCCTCATGCCGGGTTCCCGCCTTCCCGCCTACTGCACCTCCATGGGGCGCGTCGCTCTGGCAGCGCTTGTTGTTGAGGAGCGTCGTCGAATTCTCACGATGTCCCACTTTGAAGCCAGAACCCCGCGGACGATCACGGATATCGAAGTGCTGATGGCGGAACTGGAAGCGACCAGCATCAGAGGCTTTGCGCTGATCGATCAGGAAGTGGAGATGGGTTTGCGTTCCATTGCCGTGCCGCTCAGGAATGTTCGCCGTCAGACGGTCGCCGCGCTTAATGTCGGGGTGCCTGCAACAGCTGCTTCTATGGAGGAGCTGGTGGAGAACTATCTTCCAGCGCTGCTGGGTGTTCAGTCCGAACTCGGCAGAATGCTGGTTTAAAGGAAAGCTTATTGAGGTTGTCTTGACCCAAGCGCCGCCGCCGTCTCCCGGATGATTTGCATGAGCAGCAAAAGCGGCAGGGAAGGCTGTGTATCGGCGCGCATGGTCAGGCCCACCGGGCCGCTGGTATCTGATGTGTCCAGCGGCAGCACGGCAAGCGTCCCATCGGCAATATCGGCTGCGACGACGCCCTCGGAAATGATCCAAACCGCATCGCTGGTCCGCAAGAAGGCTCTGCCGAAGGCGTCGGAGACTGTTTCGATGCGCGTCGGCAGGGGCGAGACCCCATGCGCCAGCAGAAACTGATCGACAACCGGGCCGATGACGGAATTACGGGTTGGTGTCAGCACGGGAAACGCGTGAAGTCGCTCGAAGATCGAATTGGTTTCCGCCAGCAGAGGGTGGTTGGCACGCACGACGAAACGGACCTTTTCTGAGTAGAGATGCTCGAAGGAAAATCCGGTCATTTTTTCTGGCGTGGCAAGGCGACCGACAACGAGGTCGAGATCGCCCACACGCAGTTGCTCCAGCAACACGGCGTTGTCTCCGGTGACGATCTTGACCGTGCTGCCAGTTTCTTCCTTCAGAAAACTGTTCATGGCTTTTGGCATGATGCTGACGGAGACGGTCGGCAGCGCGCCGATCCTCACCGGCGTCCCGGCTTTCGTCGCATCCTGCGATACCGAATCCACCGCTTGTCGCAAGGCCGTCATCGTTGCGCCCGCGTGCTTGAGAAACACCTCGCCGTAGCGGCTGAGTTTTATGCCGCGCCCATCGCGCTCAAACAGCGAGACGCCTAGGACCTCTTCCAATTCCCGAACGGTTTTGGTGACGGCAGGCTGGCTGACGCGCAAGATGGTGGCTGCTCGCACGACGCTTTTCTGGCGTGCGATTTCCACGAAGGTCTGGATATGGCGAAATTTGATCCTTGGATCGATCATTTCTCATAATCTATTGGTTATGAATAATCTCAATAAACTTATTTTACTTAACCAATTCGATCTTGCAATATCGCTGGCAGGAGGAATGTGACCATGCAATTTTTGCTGTCCGGCTCGCGGGCTATTCACTATCAGGCGGCCGGTCTCGACGAGGCAAAGCCGGTTATCGTTTTCATCAACTCGCTGGGCACGGATTTCCGTATCTGGAACGCGGTGATGGCGGCGCTGGGTGATGGGTACGCCTATGTCCTTCATGACAAGCGCGGCCACGGGCTTTCCGACACCGGAAATGCGCCGTACACGATTGACGACCACGTCGATGATCTGGAAGCGCTGCTGGATCACCTCTCCATCAAGAAGGCGGTTATCTGGGGTCTGTCGGTCGGTGGATTGATTGCGCAGGGCCTTTACGCCCGTCGCCCGGATCTCGTCGCGGCCTTGATCCTCAGTAATACGGCTCACAAGATCGGCTCTGCGGATATGTGGAATGACCGCATCGGCAAGATCGAGCACGATGGTATCGCGCCGCTGGTCGATGGCGTCATGGAGCGGTGGTTTACAGCTGCATTCCGCAAGTCGGACAATGCGGATTATCTCGGTGCGCGAACCATGCTCGCCCGTCAGGATGCAGCGGGATATGCCGGAACCTGCGCCGCCATTCGCGATGCCGATTTCACCGCGCTTGCCCCCAGAATCACAGTTCCCACACTGTGCATTGCTGGTGATGGCGATGGATCGACGCCGCCGGATCTGGTCGCTGCGCTGTCGGCACTTATTCCCGGCAGTCGCCTTAGCACCATAAAAGACTGCGGACACATACCCTGCCTTGAGCAGCCAGAAGCCTATGCAGCCGCTGCCGAGACTTTTCTCAAATCCCTGCCGGAGCTTTGACCATGGCTGATGACGAAAAGACGAACAGGTTCGAAGACGGGATGAAGACCCGTCGCGAAGTGCTTGGAAACCCCCATGTGGATCGTGCGCAGGCGGCGTCCACACCGTTCGACCAGCCCTTTCAGCGCTTGATCACGGAATCGGCCTGGGGCACGGTGTGGTCTGGCACGCACTGGACCAAGCGGGAGCGCTCCATGGTGACGATAGCGCTGCTTGCCGCGCTGGGTCAGGATGAGGAAGTGGCCATGCATGTGCGCGCCACTGCCAATACAGGCGCGACGGAGGAAGACATTCGCGAAGCGCTGATGCATGTGGCAATTTACGCTGGCGTTCCAGCCGCCAACCATGCTTTCAAGATTGCGAAGGCCACGCTTGCCGAAATGCGGGCTGCGTCTTCTCGTGAGGAGGAAAAGAAATGACGAATACACCGCCCGAAACCGGACCCTTCTTTGCCAGAGACCTCAGCATTCATCCGCCCGCATTTGCGCCGGGATATAAGACCTCGGTCCTGCGTTCGCCGCAGCGCGCGCTGATTTCGCTGGAAGGCACCAGAAGCGAGATCACCGGTCCGGTCTTTGGCCACAGCATGCTTAACCCGCTGGATAACGACCTGATCCTCAACTATGCCAAGCCCGGTGAAATGCCGATCGGCCCGCGCATTCTGGTGCATGGTCACGTTCTGGATGAACGTGGCCGGGGTGTCGATGGTGCGCTGGTAGAGTTCTGGCAGGCCAATGCGGGTGGGCGTTACCTGCACAAGAAGGAAACCTATCTCGCGCCGGTCGATCCGAATTTCGGCGGCGTTGGACGCACGATTACCGATGCGGATGGCTATTACTGGTTCAAGACGATCCAGCCCGGTGCCTATCCATGGCCCAATGGCGTAAATGACTGGCGCCCGGCGCATATCCACTTTTCCGTCTTCGGCCACGGCTTTGCCCAGCGACTGATTACCCAGATGTATTTCGAAGGCGATCCGATGATCTGGCAATGTCCAATCGTCAAGACCATTCCGGACAAAGCGGCCATCGAGCGGCTGGTTGCGGCGCTCGACATGACCTCGGCGATCCCGATGGATATGCGTGCCTATAAGTTTGATATCGTGCTGCGCGGACGCCGCTCCACCCTGTTTGAAAACCGCATGGAGGGCAATTGAGATGGTTCAGCCGCTTTATTACTTCAAGGAAAGCGCGTCCCAGACAGCAGGTCCATATGTCCATATTGGCTGCACGCCCAATTTCGTCGGCATTGAAGGCGTCTTTGCCGAGGACCTCGGTTCCGCTGCGCTTTATAATGACAACGCCAGGGGCGAGCGTATCACCATTCGCGGCACGGTTTACGATGGCGGCGGCAATGCGCTGAAAGACGCGCTGATCGAAATCTGGCAGGCGGATGCCGAAGGGCTTTATAACAGCCCCAGCGAAACACGCGGCACGGCTGATCCAAATTTCTCCGGCTTTGGCCGCTCGCCTGGCAGCATGGATACGGGTGAATTCGTTTTCGAGACCATCAAGCCCGGCAAGGTACCGTTCAAGGACGGTCGCTGGATGGCCCCGCACATCACGTTCTGGATTGTCGCGCGCGGCATCAATATCGGTCTACACACCCGCATGTATTTCCCGGAAGAAGGCGATGCGAATGCGAGCGACCCGGTTCTGGCCCGTGTTGAACACAAGCCACGCCTTGCAACCTTGATCGCAAAGAAGGAAGAAGGAAGCACCTATCGTTTCGACATCCATCTTCAGGGTGACAGCGAAACGGTTTTCTTCGACATTTGAGATCAAAATGAGCTTTTCCCCTTTTGAACATCCTGTCCTCGGCGGTCTTTTCGGTGATGCGGAAATAGCAGCGCTATTTTCCGCGGAAACCGATATCGCCGCTATGCTGCGGTTTGAAACCGCGCTAGCGGCGGCGCAGGCTGCGACGGGCATTATTTCAGACGGGGAAGCCACAAGCATTTCGCAAGGTCTCGCAACGGCCTCGGCCGATTATGCCGCCCTGCGGGATGGCGTGGCAAAGGACGGTGTCGTCATACCGGAACTGGTGCGCCAGTTGCGCGCAGCGGTGGGCGGCGAGGCTGCTACCAAAGTACATCTCGGCGCGACGAGCCAGGATGTGATCGATACGAGCCTCATGCTGCGCCTGAAGTCCGCGGCCTTCATCATCGGCACGCGGCTGTCCTCCTGCATTTCGGGTTTGGAAAATCTCACCAAGCGCGATGGTTCAAAACCCCTCATGGGATACACCCGCATGCAGGCCGCCATTCACATTACGGTCGCAGACCGGGTGGCAAGCTGGCAAAAGCCGCTCTACCGTCATGAAGAACGCCTCCATACCCTGCTGGAAAAGGGCTTTTCCCTTCAATTTGGTGGCGCTGCGGGTACATTGGAGAAATTCGGAGACAAGGCATCGGACCTGCGCACCGAACTGGCAAAGAGGCTTGACCTTGCCGATATCTCGCAGTGGCATAGCCAGCGCGATGGCATTGCCGATTTCGGGCATTTCCTGTCACTCATCACCGGCTCTCTCGGAAAGTTTGGGCAGGATGTTGCCCTGCTTGCTGAGCTGGGGCACGGCATTCGTCTCTCCGGTGGCGGCGGTTCGTCTGCCATGCCACACAAGCAAAATCCTATCGTAGCGGAAACGCTGGTGGCGTTAGCGCGTTTCAATGCGGTGCAGGTCTCAGCACTGCATCAGGCAATGGTGCATGAGCAGGAACGATCCGGTGCCGCGTGGATGCTGGAATGGCTGATCCTGCCGCAAATGGTCGCCGCAACCGGCGCCGCGCTTCTGTCAGCCGAGCGCCTGATTCAGCAGATCGAAGCGCTGGGCGACTGATCGTTCTCTTCTATTCCGTCCTGCTTTTTTAGGAACCATTGTCCAGGGGGCACGTTCACTTGGCAGGAGAGCTGCTGTGTCACACGAACATAACGATGCCTGACGACGTCAGGATTTTTTTGTTTTGTTCTGAAGGCCAACGAAACAGCAGCCGAGCTTTTTACCCATCCGGGGCTCTCCGATATGATCACTCCCGCCAAGGAGAAAAGCGATGGAAAAGACCGAAACGCGAAAGCTTGCGGAAGAATACATGCTCCTCGGCGGAACCCGTCAGGTGATGATAGACGATAACAAGACCTTCGTCCGCCAATACGACACAGAGCCGGAAGAAGCAGAACGCTTCTGGCAGGACCGTATAGCGGTACTGGAAAAGGCAAGACGTGACGATGTCGAGTTTTTCTTGCCATCCGTCAATTCAGACGAAGCCAACTGAGCTTCGCACACCAATCTAGCAAAGGAGAAAGCCATGACAGCTATCAACGCTGCTAAAATCGTGATTCTTGCAACGGACGGATATGAACGTTCCGAGTTGCGGGTGCCTTATGAAGAGTTGAACGGGTGCCTTATGAAGAGTTGAAAAAGAAGGGTGCCGACGTCAAAATCGCATCTCTCGAAAACGGCGAAATCAAAAGCTGGGATGAGAAGAACTGGGGCGATAGCATCAAGGTCGATATTCTCGCCAAGGATGTCCGCGTGGAAGATTTCGACGCACTGGTTCTCCCAGGCGGTCAGATCAACCCTGACATTTTGCGCGCCAGCGATGATGCCATGCGCGTCGTCAAAGAATTCGTCAAATCCGGCAAGGTCGTCGCCGCCATCTGCCACGCACCATGGCTTCTCATCGAAGCCGATGCCGTAAAGGGCCGTCAGGTTACCTCCTACGGTTCGATAAAGACTGACGTCAAGAATGCCGGTGGCATCTGGAAGGACGAGAAGGTCGTAACCGATAAGGGCATTATCACCTCACGCTCGCCAGATGACCTTGAAGCCTTTGTCGGCAAGATTGTCGAAGAGGTCGAAGAAGGTCGCCACGAGCGACGCGCAGCCTGATAGGTTTTGATTTTTGGAGCCGCCATGAAAATGGCGGCTCTTTTTTATGGATATTTGGCCCAACGCGGTGGGCGCTTTTCCAGAAAAGCAGAGATACCTTCTCTGGCCTCATCACTTTCCCAGGAGTCTGCGAGCGCCTGAACGCTGGCATCGATCACTGCATCATCGATTTTCATCGACAGGCTGCGGGCCAACGCCTTAGCGCGCCCAACGGCTTGCGGGGCTACCTTCAGATACGGGGCAACTTCGAATTCCACCGCCTCATCCAGATCGGACACCGGTACGGCTGCTTTGATCAGTCCGAGATATGCAGCTTCCGCGGCGTCGAATAGTCTTGCTGACATAAAGACGCGGCGCGCGAAGCCTTCACCGATCCGTGCCAGAACATAAGGGCCGATGGTGGCGGGGATGATGCCGAGCTTTGTTTCGGTCAGGCCGAACTTTGTTTCGTCAGCGGCAATCACGACATCGCAGATGCACGCCAGGCCTATGCCGCCGCCAAAGGCTGCGCCGTGAACCTTGCCGATAAGGGGCGCGCGAAGTTCGTTCAGCGCGCGCAACATTTCCGCCAGTTTTCTCGCCTCGCGCATCCGGGCTTCACGGTCAGCCTCGATCTGCGCCATCATCCATGAGAGATCGCCACCCGCGCAGAAAAGCTGACCGTTTCCGGCGAGAATGATCGCCCGGATATTATCATCGGCATTGGCCTTAGCCGCAAAATCCGACAGCTCCGCAATCATCGTCGCCGTCATGGCGTTGCGCTTATCTGGCCGGTTCAGCGTAAGGGAAACCACGCCGCGCTTATCTCTGGACACCTGCAATGTTTCATATTCCATGCGCGGCTCCTGTTATCTGGCGGGCGAAAGCGGCAGCGTTTTCCAGTGCTTGCATATCGACGCCCGTGTCATAGCCCAGCGCAGAAAGCCGGGCCACGGCGGCTTCCGTCGCGACATTGCCTTTGGCGCCCGGCGCATAGGGGCAGCCGCCAAGGCCCGCGACTGAACTGTCGAAGGTGCGGATGCCGAACTCCAGCGCATATTCTATATTGTCGAGGGCACGATGGTGCGTGTCGTGGAAATGCCCCGCCAGTCTTGCTGCATCGATGTGACGGCACAGCAAACGCAACAAACCCTCAAGCTTTTCCGGTGTTGCCGCCCCAATCGTATCGCCAAGGCTGATTTCGTAGCAGCCAAGCGCAAGAAGTGTCTCACTCACAGCAAGGACACTTTCGGCAGCAACAGCACCGTCATAAGGACAATCCGTAATACAGGAGACATAGCCGCGCACGGGGAGGCCGATGTCCTTTGCCGCTTGGAGAACCGGCTCGAAGCGCTCGATGCTGTCAGCAATCGAGCAGTTGATGTTCTTCTGGCTGAAGCCTTCCGATGCCGAGGCGAAGACCGCGATTTCATCCGCTCCGGCACTAACCGCCGCCTCAAGGCCTTTCAGGTTGGGGGTCAGCGCGGCATAGGTCACGCCGGTCTTGCGACGAATGCCCGCCAACACAACGGCAGCATCGGCCATTTGCGGTACCCATTTGGGGCCGACGAAGCTGGTGACCTCGATTTTTCGAAGGCCAGTCTGAGAGAGCCTATCGATCAGCGCGATCTTGTCGGCGGTGCTGATCATCGCCTTCTCGTTTTGAATCCCATCGCGCGGGCCGACTTCAAAGATCGTGACTTTATCAGCCATTCTCGGCCTCGAAGACGATAAGGATGTCTCCATGGCTGACCTGCTGGCCAGCTGTCGCGTTCAGTCCTGCGATGGTGCCATCACGCGGTGCGCTCAGCACATGCTCCATCTTCATGGCCTCCAGCACCATCAAGGCCTCGCCTTGCTGGACGGATTGACCTGCTGTGGCAAACACCTTCGTAACTAGCCCAGGCATGGGGGCGGCTATCATATTGCCACCCTCATCTTTCGCTACCGCTTGCGCCAGTGGATCGATCTTCGTCCAACTGAAGCAATGACCATCGATGAAGAGATGGGCCTTATCCTGCTGGGTAAACACGCGGAAGGTTTGACGATGACCAGCGTCCTCCACTGTCACGTCGTTCCCATTTCGCGTTACACGAAAATTGCCCGCTGCATTCTTCACGGCAGCGCCATCCACCAGCATGTCGATATGCTCGACATTTTCCTCTCGCATGAGTGATAGCTGCAAGCTGGATGAGCCCCAAATGCGAAAGCCGCGCAACACATCAAAAGGGTCTGATCCCGTGGGTTGATCGAGAAGGCCAGCGATGAGCAGAGCAGCAACGGCTGATCCATAAGCTGGGGGCTCCGGCCTTATGATCAGCTCTGGCAAATGCCGTGCGATCAACCCGGTATCGACATCGCCGGAGGCGAAACTGGCGTCGCGGGAAAGTGCGGTCAGGAACGCCAGATTGGTGACCGTCCCAGCGATCTCGGTTCCGCTCAGCGTGGCCGTCAGCTTTCGCAGTGCCGCGTCACGCGTCTCGCCATGCACGATGATTTTTGCGATCATCGGGTCGTACCACGGCGTGATCGTATCGCCGGAGCGCACGCCGCTATCGATGCGGATGGCCGCCCGCTCGAATTCTGCACCATTTGGAAAGCGCAGATGGTCCAGCTTTCCCGTGGCTGGCAAAAAGCCCTGCGCCGCGTCTTCCGCATAAAGTCGGGCCTCGAAGGCATGGCCGGTGATTGTTACGTCATCTTGCGAAAAGGGCAGGGGTTCCCCCGCCGCCACGCGCAATTGCAATTCCACGAAATCCAGCCCGGTAATGGCTTCCGAAACCGGATGCTCCACCTGAAGCCTCGTGTTCATCTCCATGAACCAGAAACCATCGATGCGTAGACCCTGGCTGCCATCGGCAATGAACTCGATGGTACCCGCACCGCGATAGCCAATCGTGCGGGCGGCTTCCACGGCTGCTGCACCCATGGCGGCGCGCACCTCTTCTGTCATGCCTGGCGCAGGTGCTTCTTCGATAACCTTCTGGTGGCGGCGCTGGAGTGAGCAATCCCGCTCGAAAAGGTGGACGACATTGCCGAAGGCATCGGCAAAAACCTGAATTTCAATGTGACGCGGCGAGGTTATGTATTTCTCGACCAGCACTGCGGCGTCGCCAAAACTTTTCGCGCCTTCACGCTGCGCGCTCCCCAGCGCCGAGAAAAAATCCTCCGGCCTTTCAACAAGTCGCATGCCCTTGCCGCCGCCGCCGGCGCGCGCCTTGATCAGCACCGGATAACCGATTTGCGCAGCCTTGTCCTTTAGAAAGGCGGCATCCTGCTCCGCACCATGATAGCCCGGCACCACAGGTACACCGGCTTTTTCCATCAATGCCTTTGCCGCATCTTTCAGCCCCATGGCGCGGATAGCGGTCGAGGGCGGGCCGATGAACACAAGCCCCGCCTTTTCGACAGCCTCTACGAAATCGGGGTTCTCAGACAGAAAACCGTAGCCGGGATGCAGCGCCTCCGCCCCCATTTTCAATGCGGCCTCGATGATTGCCGTTCCGTTCAGATAGCTCTCCGAAACCGCTGGCGGGCCGATCCGCACGGCTTCATCGGCAAGCTGCACATGTTTGGCCTGCGCATCCGCGTCGGAATAGACCGCGACTGTCCTGATGCCCATGCCCCGCGCCGTGGTTATGACCCGGCAGGCGATTTCTCCGCGATTGGCGATGAGTATTTTCTGAAACATCGCGCTCTCCTCACATGCGGAAAATGCCAAAGCGGGTGTCGGCTATTGGTGCGTTGAGGGAGACAGAAAGGCTGAGCGCCAGAATCTCACGGCTTTTGCGCGGGTCAATAATACCGTCATCCCACAGCCGGGCGGATGCATAGAGCGGGTGGCTTTGCCGCTCGAACATCTCGATGGTGGGTCGCTTGAATTCTGCTTCCTCCTCCGCACTCCAGCTTTGCCCCGCGCGCTCCAGCCCGTCGCGTTTTACGGTCGCCAGAACGCCTGCGGCCTGTTCGCCGCCCATCACCGATATGCGGCTATTGGGCCATGTCCATAAAAAACGAGGAGAATAGGCGCGGCCCGCCATGCCGTAATTGCCCGCCCCGAAGGAGCCTCCCACCAGCATGGTGATTTTGGGAACGGAGGTCGTTGCCACCGCCGTCACCAGCTTGGCGCCGTGGCGGGCAATGCCCTCATTCTCATATCGGCGCCCCACCATGAAGCCGGTGATGTTTTGCAGGAAGACGAGCGGGATTTTGCGCTGGGAGCAGAGTTCGATGAAATGCGCACCCTTCTGCGCCGCCTCGCTGAACAGCACACCATTATTGGCAACGATGCCCACAGGGCAGCCCATGATATGTGCAAAGCCGGTGACAAGCGTTTCACCGAAACGCGCCTTGAACTCATCGAAACGGGAACCATCGACAATGCGGGCAATGACTTCGCGGATATCGTAAGGCGTCCGCAGGCTTGCCGGGACGACACCGAGAATTTCCTGCGGATCGTGAAGCGGGTCTTCCGGTGCTTGCCATGTCACGGTCTCAACCTTGCGGCGGTTGAGACCGGCCACGGCCTGTCGGGCAAGGGCCAGCGCGTGCTCATCATTTTCCGCCAGATAATCGGCAACACCGGAAAGGCGCGTATGGACATCGCCGCCGCCCAGTTCTTCGGCAGAGATGACTTCGCCGGTCGCGGCCTTCACCAGCGGCGGACCAGCCAAAAAAATCGTGCCTTGGTCTCGCACGATGATGGTAACATCCGACATGGCCGGCACATAAGCCCCACCTGCGGTGCACGAGCCCATGACCACGGCAATCTGGGCAATGCCCGCAGCACTCATCCGTGCCTGATTATAGAAGATGCGCCCGAAATGATCGCGATCCGGAAAAACCTCGTCCTGATTGGGCAGGTTCGCGCCGCCGCTATCCACCAGATAGAGGCAGGGCAGGTGGTTTTCCTCTGCGATTTCCTGTGCGCGCAGGTGTTTCTTGACGGTCAGAGGGAAATAGGTGCCGCCCTTCACCGTCGCATCGTTGCAGACGATCATGCAGTCCTGACCGCTAACCCGGCCGATGCCGGTAATCAGCCCCGCGCTCGGCACGGCAGCATCGTAAACACCGTGAGCGGCAGTGATGCCGATTTCCAGAAACGGGGAGCCGGGATCGAGCAACCGGGTCACCCGGTCGCGTGGCAACAACTTGCCGCGGGCAAGGTGGCGCTCGCGTGCCGTCTCGCCACCACCAGCCATGGCGATGTCGACGGCGTCTTCCACCGTTTTCAAGGCGGCTTCATGGGTGCTGCGATTGCTTGTGAAGGTTTCGCTGCTGGTCAGGATTGCGGATTTCAGAACGGTCATTGCGCCTGCTTCTCCATCAGCTCGCGCCCGATCAGCATCCGGCGAATTTCCGATGTCCCGGCACCGATCTCCATCAGCTTGGCATCGCGGAACATGCGGCTGACGGGCGTCTCATTCATGAAGCCTGCACCGCCCAAGGCCTGCACCGCCTGGTGCGCCACGATCATGGCTTGCTCCGAAGCATAGAGAACGCAGGCCGCTGCATCCTGTCGGGTCACCTTGCCCCGGTCACAGGCACGGGCGACCTCATACATATAAGCGCGCGCGGTATTGAGCGCCGTATACATATCCGCAATCTTGCCCTGCATGAGCTGAAAGCTGCCGATGTTCTGGCCGAACTGCTTGCGGCTCTTGAGATAGGGCATGATCTCATCCAGGCAGGCCGCCATGATGCCAGTGCCTATGCCGGACAGAACGACGCGCTCGTAATCCAGACCGGACATCAGCACCCGCACGCCTCGGCCTTCTTCGCCAAGGACATTTTCCATCGGCACTTCGACATCCTCGAAGATCAGTTCCGCCGTGTTGGAGCCGCGCATGCCCAGCTTGTCGAAATGCGGGCCGGTGGAAAAGCTTTTCATGGATTTCTCCACGATGAAGGCGGTGATGCCCCTGCTGCCAGCATCCGGGTCGGTCTTGGCGTAAACCACCAGCGTATCCGCGTCCGGCCCGTTGGTTATCCAATATTTCGTGCCGTTCAGTCGATAGTGGTCATTACGCTTTTCGGCCCGCAACTTCATGGAGACCACATCTGAACCGGCCCCGACCTCAGACATCGCTAAAGCGCCGACATGCTCACCCGAAACCAGCTTCGGCAGATATCTGGCTTTTTGCTCGTCGCTGCCGTTGAGCTTGATCTGGTTGACGCAGAGGTTGGAATGCGCGCCGTAGCTGAGGCTGACGGAAGCGGATGCGCGGGCTATTTCTTCCACGGCAACCGTATGCGCCAGATAACCCATATCCGCACCGCCATAGATTTCCGGAACGGTAATGCCCAGAAGCCCAAGGCTTCCCATCTCACGCCAAAGCTCTGCCGGGAATTCGTTTGCCTTGTCGATCTGGGCTGCAAGCGCCTTTACCCGTTCCTGCGCAAAGCGATGAACCATATCGCGCAATGCGTCGATGTCTTCGCCGAGATCAAAGCTCATGGCGTTGGTGAACATGAAACGGCTCCTCCCATTTCAGGCAACGACCAACCACTCTCCCCAGTGGCGCGACCGTCACGGCATTTCAGTCGCGAGCAGAAGGTCGCCGACGATTTGTCACCATGCTACGCCGGAATAATGTGAACTGCCAACCTCCGTGGCGTAGGAATTTGATGAGCGGGAGCAGTCGCGGTCAAAAAATCCACGCAGAATCACGCAATCGTCACTGGCTCAATCGATTATATCTGCATATGAGAACTCGCCGAACATTATTCGGAGCTATGCAAATGCGATCTGCCATTCTTTCGCCTCATTTGCGTCATGATTGCGTCCCTTTTGCACATCGATTCCTGCAATTTTGAAGACGAGATTAATTTTTCTTCATAAAAATACAGACATTCCTTGTCTTTTTGAGTGTGCGTTGCCGCAATTTTGTTGCGCTGCACCATAGCGTTTTTTGCTTGATAAGCTTTGATTTCTGTTCGGAAGGGTCTCTGGCGTCAGGGCAAACCGAGAACGCTATAAGAATAAATCAAATGTAGCTTCCTCCTCAATACATAAGGTAACACCGTTGCCTTGAAGGGCGTGGGAAGCGTTGGTGCGTTTCTTCTTGGTTGGCTGTATTTTAATATTAAAACCAGTTCTTTTGTGAGTATTTTGGGTTCGCCTGCCCGGTAAGACTAAGGCGGGGTGCCTCACAAAAAATTCAAAAGCACCAAATTCTGGTCACAGCCTTGCTGTCAGATGATACTCGAAATGACGCGCCCAACGGGTACCGACCATCGCAAAACATAAATGGAGTCCTCTCTATGAAGTCCGCGACTCGATCGGCTGTTTCGCCGCTTAGTAGCTCAGATGAATTTGATGTGAGCTTTCCGATCGGAGGAATCGCTAAACGCAGCTTTGACGTTTCGTCAGCCCTGCTAGCACTCCTCGTACTTAGCCCGATCTTTCTTATGATCATGGCTTTGGTTAAATTTTCTGACCGCGGTCCCGCATTTTACGGGCATCGTCGTGTTGGACATAACGGACGTTCTTTTCATTGCCTGAAGTTCCGCACCATGGTGATGAACGGTGATGAAGTCCTGCGACAGTATCTCTCTGCAAATCCAGACGCTGCAGAGGAATGGAAATCAACACGCAAGCTGAAGGACGATCCGCGCGTTACCGCAATCGGAACCGTTCTGCGCAAGCTCAGCCTTGATGAGCTGCCACAGCTTATCAACATCATTCGTGGTGAGATGAGTGTCGTCGGCCCCCGTCCGGTGGTTGATGAAGAGCTGAACTATTACGAAAGTGCAGCTTCTTATTATCTCAGCACACGCCCAGGCCTCACCGGCTTGTGGCAGATCAGTGGTCGTAACGACGTGTCTTATAAGGCTCGCGTCGATTTCGACACGCAGTATGTGCGCAACTGGTCGATGATGCAGGACGTGTTTATTATCGTCAAAACCATTCCAGCTGTGTGCATGTCACGCGGCAGCTATTGAACAAAATCCTTAGCTTGGCGTTTTGCAGCATTAAGATATTGCGGCCACTTTTTTGTGGCATTTGCGACCGGCTTAAAAGCTGGTCGTAATCCGGCTGCGCGCGCAGCCGTAAATATGGAGTTCAATATGGTTGGCACTGCCGCCGGATTTTCATTGAATGGTGCGTGGCGCAAGGTTCCTGCGCTTTTCATAGCGGCCTCTCTGGTCGTTATCGGTCCGCTCCACGCTTTCGCTCAGGATAATCAATACCGCCTTGGCACTGCCGACAAGCTTCGCATTCGCGTTGCGGAATGGCAGCCTGCCGATGGCACGATCCGCAACTGGGATGTCATCAACGGCGATTATGCCGTCGGTGCATCCGGTTCGCTGTCTCTTCCCTTCATTGGTCAGTTGGATGTTGCCGGCAAAACCACGGGTGAGGTTGGCGAGGAAATCGGTGCGCAGCTGCAAAGCAAGTTTGCCCTGCGCAATCTTCCGTCCGCTTCCGTCGAGGTCTCGCAGTTCCGTCCCGTGTTCCTCACGGGCGATGTTCAGCAGCCTGGCGAATATCCCTACGCACCCAATCTCACCGTCCTGAAGGCCGTCAGCCTGTCCGGCGGTCTGCGCCGGTCGGATGCCGGTCAGCGTTTTGCCCGTGATTTCATCAATGCCCGCGGCGATGCCGCCGTCTATGATGACCAGCGTGGTCGCCTTCTGGCGAGACAGGCGCGGCTTCAGGCCGAAGTCCGGGGCGACAAGGAAATTACCAAGACGCCTGCGCTTGAAAAGATCATCAATATCGATGCGCTTCTGGAAAGCGAGAATGCTCTCATGAAGTCGCGTAGCGAACGCTATACGCTTCAGTTGAAGGCGCTGACCGATCTGCGGCAGCTTCTGGAAACGGAAGTCGAATCCCTGCAGAAGAAGTCGGAAACGCAGAACCGTCAGCTTCAGCTGGCAAATGAAGACCGCGAGAAGGTCAACCGTCTGAACGAGCAGGGGCTTGCCCTTGCCCAACGACGGATTTCCGCCGAGGAGCGTGCCGCCGAGGTGGAGTCCACGCTTCTCGATATCGATACGTCTTCGCTGCGCGCCAAGCAGGATATCAACAAGGCCATGCAGGACGAGATCAATCTGCGCAATGATTGGGTCGCGCAGCGCTCCAAGGAATTGCAGGATACGGAAGCCGAATTGCAAAAGCTGAACCTGCAATTGGGAACCAGCCGTGAGCTGATTTCCGAGGCGCTTGCGCAATCGGCAGAAGCAATCCGCTTCGATCCATCGGGCAAGTCGGCAACCATCACCTACATCATCGTGCGTGAGGAAGAGGGCAAGTCCAAGGAAATCAAGGCCGATGAAACGACGTCCATCCAGCCCGGCGACGTGATAAAGGTGTCATCAGAAATTCTGATGCAGTGAGGTCGAGATGCGGATTGCCAAATCGGCACTGATCGATCCGGATAGAAACGGCCTCTACGGAACGGCGGCGGTGGCGCTGTCGTTCTTCGTGTTCGCCTATTCATCCAAGTTCGGGCAGGTCTCTATCCTCGCCTATTACGCCGTGTGGTTTCCGCTGGTGCTGGTGGATTACCGGCGCGTGCTGGGCAATTACTTCAAATATCTCTGGATTTTCGCCTTCGGAATTCTCGCCATCCTGTCCAGCTTCTGGTCGGATGCCATGTCTGTGACCATGCGTTCGTCCATTCAATATATGACGCATATCATCTGCGCGCTGATTGCCATGCGGGTGATTTCGATAAGGACACTGACGCGCGGCGCGCTGATCGGGACCATCGTCGTTCTCTTGTATTCGCTGCTGTTCGGCCTTTACCTGTTCGATGCGCTCGATGGCACGGTCAGCTTCGTCGGTGCATTCTCTTCCAAGAACCAGCTCGGGTTCTATGCGTCGCTGGGCGTCATCTTCGCCGCTTCCTCCGTGCTGGTGTTGCGACAGCGGGATATCCTGTGGCTCGGCATCGCCGGGGTCGCGGGTCTGCTGTCCGCCTATTGCCTGCTGGCATCACAATCGGCCACGTCGGTCATCACCACGGCTGCCGTGGTGGCCATGATCATCGGCTTCCTGCCCATGAACATGCTGTCTCCCGGCAATCGCAAGATGATCTTTCTGGCGCTTGTCGGTGCTGGCGGCCTCATAGCCGTGGCATCTCTGCAATTCGGGCTGCTCGATGCCATCCTCGGCATTTTCGGCAAAGATACGACCCTGACCGGGCGCACATATCTCTGGCAGCAGGGCATTGAGGCGGCCAAGGCCTCTCCCATTTTGGGTGTCGGCTATCAGGGCTTTTGGGTTATGGGCTTCTTTGATGCGGAACGCCTATGGGCCGATTTCTTCATCACCACACGCAGCGGCTTTCACTTCCACAATACCTATATCGAAACCGTCGTTGAAAATGGTTTCGTGGGAATGTTCCTGCTGGCAATCGTGCTGTATGGCACCTTGATCGGGCATCTGCGCTCAATTCTGGTGAAGAAAGACGATCCGCAAGGGCTGATCCTGTGCGCGCTATGTGCTCTCTTCGTGGTGCGTTCCTTCGTGGAAATCGACATTATCTTTGCCTATCAGATCGGCTCCTTCCTTCTCTATTACGCAGCGGGAAAGCTGACCCTACCACAGCGGGCACCCGCGAGTGCCGGGCCTTTTTCACGCATTGCCATGCGTCCCGTCGCCGGGCAGTGAGCATTTATAAAAGCCGGTTTTCCGGCTTTTTCTTTTCTCCACAAGACTCCTATGCCAGCGTTATTGACTCTTTGCTGAAATTGGAACAAAAAGTGAACAGTTGGTATTTTAGCGTGAAATGCTCCTGAAAAGTCTTGTGTCATGCATAAACGCGCAGAACAGCTTGTTGTGGAAGAATTGCGGGAAAGGCTGGAGCGGATCACGCAAGGCCCGGCCCGCCATCAGGAGATTCTGCCCTTCGGTGTTCCCGTACTCGATGACCATCTGCCCGGCGGTGGGTTGAAGCTTGGCAGCCTGCATGAGGTCAGCGGTGGCGGCAATGGCGCGGTGGATGGTGCCGCATCGGCCCTGTTTTCGGCAGGCATCGCGGCGCGTGTGAAAGGCAAAATCCTGTGGTGCGTGACGCGGCCTGATCTGTTCATGCCCGCCTTGACGCAGGCAGGCCTGTCGCAAAACCGGCTGATCATCGTGGAGTGTCGCGATGAGAAGGGCGTCTTGGATTGTTTCGAGGAAGGCCTGCGCTGCAACGGCTTCGGGGCTGTGGTGGGGGAGGTGTCGAAACTGCCGATGAACACGTCCCGGCGTCTGCAACTGGCAGCGGAAGCCTCCGGTGTCGTCGGTCTTGCCATTCGCCGCTGGCGTCATCCATCCGGTGCCGTGGAGTTTGGACAGCCAACCGCTGCCGTGACCCGCTGGCGTATTTCCGTGCGGCCCTCCACGCCACTGCCCGTGCAGGGGGTAGGGAGGGCGCGTTGGTTTCTGGAGCTTTTGCGCTGTCGTGGCGGCGAATGTGCCGATTTTGAAGTGGAAGCCTGTGATGCAAAGGGTCGTCTCGCTCTACCTGCCGACATGGTCGACGGATCGATATCGCAGGGCGCTTGGCAAACAAGCGCCAGCGCTTGATCGTCCGGTTGTCATGATCGCCAGACAGGGAAGCCGCCGCGTTATCGCGGCGCAGGATGTGGCCGCGACCGCTGCCGGTTTGCGGCTCGGCATGCCCGTCAGCAAGGCGCAGGCCATCATTCCAGGACTCATCGTTGAAGAGTTGCAGGCAGCCGACGACGCCAAAGCACTGCGCGATCTCGCCTTCTGGTTCCTGCGCATCTATGCGCCCATCGTCGCGCCAGACCCACCCGACGGTCTGGTGCTGGATACGACAGGCGCAGACCATTTGCATGGCAACGAGCAGCTGATGCTGACCGGCATGGTCAATCGCTTGCACGGGCTTGGCTTTACCGCACGCGCTGCGATTGCCGATAGCTGGGGCGCGGCGCATGCGCTTGCCCGTTTCGGGAAAGAGCCTGTGACCATCGTGCCGCAACATGGGGCCACAGCCGCCCTCGCAGCATTGCCCTTGGCAGCACTGCGCCTTGAACCAAGGGTCGTAGCCGACCTGAAAGTGCTGGGTTTTCGCACCATTACAGAGCTGATGGCGACGGCGCGCGCGCCGCTCACCTTGCGGTTCGGCCCGGAAATCGGCCGCAGGCTGGATCAGGCCCATTGTCTGCTGTCAGAACCCATCGAACCGATCCGCATCCCGGAACTGGTCGAGGCCTTCCGCTTCTTTGCCGAACCCATTTCCGCTGTCGAGACCATCGCACGATACACCGAAAAGCTCGTTCGCCAGCTTTGCATCGGGCTTGAAAAACGCGGCCTTGGCGCCCGGCGTGTCGATCTGGTGCTGCACCGGGTCGATAGCGGCTTGCAGGCCATCCGTGCGGGAACGTCGAAGCCGGTTCGCGATGTCAAACAGCTCACCCGCCTTTTGTGCGACCGGATCGATACGATCAATCCCGGTTTCGGCATCGAGAAAATGACCCTGACGGCAACCCATGCGGAAGCGCTGGTGCTGGGTCAGGCCCGCTCTACCCTGCTGGACGATGTAAAAGCCGATATTGGTGAAACCGTCGATGTCATCATCAACCGCGGCCACAAGGTATATCGTTATACCGCTGTCGCCAGCGATGTGCCGGAACGTTCCGTGCAGATGGTGGCCGCCCAATCTGCCGATGATACCCTCGGCTGGCCGGACCACTGGCCACGCCCGGTGCGCCTTTTTGCCCGCCCGGAACCGATCCAGACCATGGCGCTGCTGCCGGACCATCCCCCCAAAAGCTTCACCTGGCGCGGCATCCGCCGTCTGGTAAAGCGCGCCGATGGGCCGGAACGCGTGTTCGGCGAATGGTGGAAACGCGACCGCGAACAGGCCGCCGTTCGCGATTATTTCACGGTGGAGGATGAGAGCGGCGAACGTTTCTGGATTTTCCGCTCTGGCGATGGCGAGCACGCCAATACCGGCTCCCAGGGCTGGTTTTTGCACGGGCTATTCGGATGAGCGACCATTACGCCGAACTTCAGGTGACGTCGCATTTCTCGTTTCTGCGAGGCGTCAGCTCCTGCGAGGATTTGTTCGCGCAGGCGAAAGCCCTCGGCATCGAGGCGCTGGGCATCGTGGACCGCAACAGCCTCACAGGCATCCCGCGCGCCCATGAAGCGGCAGAAAAAACCGGCATCCGGCTTGTCGTCGGGTGCAGGCTCGACTTGGAAGATGATATCTCCGTGCTGGTCTATCCCACCGATCGCGCCGCCTATGGCCGGCTGTGCCGTCTGCTCACCCACGGCAAAAAAGATGCTGCAAAGGGCAAGTGCGATCTGAGGTGGAGCGATCTTGTCACCTATGGCGAGGGGCTGCTGGTCATCCTCTTGCCGGACCTTGTGGATGACCTTCTATCCATTCGGCTGCGGCGCTTGAAAGCGGATTTCGGTGATCGCGCCTATGTGGCGATGAGCCTGCGCCGCCGCCCGAACGATCATGTGCGCCTCTATGATCTCTCGCGCATGGCGGAGCGCATTGGCGTCGCCACCGTCGTTACCAATGACGTGCTGTTTCACGAATTGGAACGCCGCATGTTGCAAGATGTCGTGACCTGCATCCGCCACAATTGCACCATCGACGATGCCGGTTTCCGGCGGGAGCGACACGCCGACCGCTATCTGAAACCGCCGCAGGAAATGCACCGGCTGTTTTCCGCCTATCCTGGCGCTCTCAGTCGAACGCTGGAGATTGTGCGAAGGTGCACGTTTTCGCTCAAAGAGCTGAAATATCAGTACCCGGATGAACGTCAAATACCGGGCTTGAGCGCGCAGGAAGCGCTTGAACAATACGTCTGGGACGAAGTGCCGGTACGATATCCCGATGGCCTGCCGGAAAAGGTCAAAAATATTCTCAAACATGAGTTGGCGATTATCGCCAAGAAGAAGTACGCGCCCTATTTTCTGACGGTCAATGCCATCGTCCGTCAGGCACGGAAGATGGAAATTCTCTGTCAGGGGCGGGGTTCGGCGGCCAATTCCGCCGTTTGTTACGTGCTTGGCATTACCGCCATCGATCCAAATGAAAGCGATCTTCTGTTCGAGCGTTTCGTGTCGGAAAATCGTGACGAGCCACCGGATATCGATGTCGACTTCGAGCATCAGCGGCGCGAAGACATCATACAATGGATTTACGGCCATTATGGACATGACAAGGCAGCCCTGTGTTCCGTCATCAGCCGATATCGCGGCAAGGGTGCCATTCGCGATGTCGGCAAGGTACTGGGCCTGCCGGAAGACCTGACCAAGCTCATGTCCTCGCAAATCTGGTGGTGGACCGAAGATGCCGGTGAGAAGGAGGCGAAGGACCTCAACATCAACCTCAATGACCGCCGCGTAAAACTGGCTTTCGACCTTGCAAGGCAACTCATCGGCACGCCGCGCCATCACAGCCAACATCCCGGTGGTTTCGTGCTGACCCATGACCGACTGGACGAACTCGTCCCCATTCTGCCCGCCGCCATGGATAACCGGCGCATTATCGAATGGGACAAAGATGATATCGAGGTTGTTGACTTCATGAAGATGGATTGCCTCGCACTAGGCATGTTGTCCTGCATGCGTCGAGCTTTCGATATGCTAACGGTTCGAAAAGGCGAGAAATTTGAGCTAACCAGCATCAAGAATGACGATAAGCCAACTTATGACATGATCTGCAAGGCTGACACGATAGGCACCTTCCAGATCGAAAGTCGCGCCCAGATGTCCATGCTGCCGAGGCTGAGGCCGCAGGAACTCTACGACCTCGTCATTCAGGTGGCGATTGTGCGGCCCGGTCCTATTCAGGGCAATATGGTCCACCCCTATCTCAAAAGGCGGCAGGAAAAAGCGCAGGGGAAAACAATCGAGTATGAACATCCCATGCTCAAACAAGTCCTTTGGAAGACGCTGGGTGTCCCGCTCTTTCAAGAACATGCCATGCGGCTCGCGATTGATTGTGCGGGCTTTTCTGCCAATGAAGCCGATCAGTTAAGGCGGGCAATGGCGACCTTCAAGAATGTCGGAACGATTGCCAATTTTGAAAGTAAATTGATTGGCGGGCTTATCAAGAACGGTTTCGCACCGGAATTCGCTGAACGTCTTTTCGCACAGATCAAAGGCTTCGGCAGCTACGGTTTCCCTGAAAGCCACGCCGCCTCCTTCGCCCTGATCGCCTACGCGTCCTCTTGGGTAAAATGCCACCACCCTGATATTTTCTGCGTCGCGCTGCTGAACTCCCAACCGATGGGCTTCTATGCCCCCGCGCAATTGGTCCGCGATGCGCAAAATCACGGTGTCGTCGTGCGCCCGGTCTGCATCAACACCAGCCGTTGGGATTGTGCTCTGGAAGAAAAAGTCGGACCGGAACGCAATGCCGTGCGGCTCGGCATGTGCCTGGTCAAGGGCCTGTCCAACAAGCGCGCGGGCGATATCATCGCGTGCCGTGAGGACCGGCCATTTGTTTCCATCGATGATCTGTGGCGTAGGGCCGGTGTTCCCGTCGATGCGCTGGTTGCCCTTGCCGAAGCCGATGCGTTTCTGCCATCGCTTGGCCTCTCCCGCCGTCAGGCTCTGTGGGCCATCAAGGCGTTGCGGGATGAGCCGCTGCCTTTGTTTGCGGCGGCGGCCACGCGCCAGAATAGCGTGATTGCGGAACTGAGCGAGCCGGAGGTTGCCCTGCGGCCCATGACGGCTGGCGGTGAGGTGGTGCAGGATTACGGCCATGTCGGCTTGACGCTGCGCCAGCATCCCATGGCGTTTTTGCGCGACGATCTTTCCCGGCGGCGCATCACCACCTGTGCGCAGGCCGTCAATTCGAAAGACGGACGCTGGCTGGAGGTAGCGGGGCTGGTGCTGATCCGCCAGCGGCCCGGCTCGGCCAAGGGCGTCATCTTCATGACGCTGGAGGATGAGACGGGCATTGCCAATGCCGTGGTCTGGGTCAAAACCTTCGAGAAATTCCGCCGCGTCATCCTTTCGGCGGGGATGGTTGGCATCTACGGCAAGCTCCAGCGCGAAGGCGAGGTCGTGCATCTGGTCGCCCATCGCGTCACCGATCTCTCGGATGTGCTGAAAAGCGTCGGCGAAAGGGAGGGGCCGTTTCCGCTGCCGCATGGGAGGGGCGATGAGTTCCATCACGGCATTCCGCCGGAAGACCGACGTCGCCTGCCGAAACGATCAGACATTCAGGACGATGGAGACGACCACATCACCGTCAAAGGCCGCAATTTTCATTAAGGCTTCGGATGCTCACTCCGCGATAGCATTCTTGATCCGGTCCTTGCCAACCAGAATGACCTGTCGCATGGCTTTGATGGCAGCGTCTTCGTCCCGGGCCGCAATGGCATGGACGATGCGCAGATGATTGGACGCAATCTCCGAAATCGTCTCTGGCGAAGCGGCGGGCGAGGACAGCTGGAAGGAAATGGCCAGTGCCGCCTCGATCAGGCCGCTGGCAGAGCGCATGAACGGGTTGCCGGAAATACGCGCGACCGCCAGATGGAAATCCAGATCGACCTTGGCGATGGTTTCCGGGGTGTGGTTCAGATTATCGAACTGCGCAGCGATGGTGTAGAGCGAGACGATGTCTTCGCTGGAGGCATGGCGGGCGGCAGCCGCTGCTGCTGCGGGCTCCAGCGCCAGCCGGATGTCGGCCAGATGATTGATGAATTCAGGGTCCAGCCCGGCGTCGCAGCGCCAGCCCAAAACGTCGGGATCGAAGAAATTCCAGCTGGATTTTTCCAGAACGCGGGTGCCGACCTTGGCTTTGGGCTCCACAAGGCATTTGGCCGCCAGCGTTTTCATGGTTTCCCGCAGCACGGTGCGCGAGACGCCGAAGCGCAGGGAAAGCTCCGCATCATTCGGCAGAAGCGAGCCTTCAGGAATGCGACCGGAGACGATGGCGCTGCCGAGTTCAGCCACGACATGCGCGTGGCTGCTACGCCGCTTTCGTCCGGTAATCGTGGTTTCCAGCAGCCCCAATCAATGCCTCCGCTTCCGTTATGCCGGATGTCCCCCGGCCAATCGTCTGTTTGAATACCAGATGATTGTGCGTTGCAACACGATGAATATGAACAATAGTATGCCGATGACGATTTTCGTCCACCAGGAGGAAAGCGTGCCTTCGAAAACGATATAGGTCTGGATAAGCCCCTGTATCAGCAGGCCGATGAAGGTGCCTGCCACCAGCCCTGTGCCGCCCGTCAGCAAGGTGCCGCCGATAACCACGGCTGCGATGGCATCGAGTTCCACGCCCACCGTCGCCAGCGAATAGCCCGACGAGGTGTAGAGCGTGTAGACAATGCCCGCCAGCCCCGAGAGAAAGCCCGAGAGAGCATAGATGCCAATGATCGTCTTGCCGATGGGAACGCCCATCAGTTCCGCCGATTGCTGGTTGCCGCCGAGTGCGTAGATATTGGCGCCAAAGCGCGTGCGGCTTGCGACGAAAATCCCAACGGCAAAGACGATCAGCATCAGAATGGCCAGCGCCGTCAGCCGCCCACCGCCGGGAAAGCGGAAATAGAAGCCCTGAATGGCATCGATGACGGGATGCGAAATCGGCACCGAGTCGGTCGAGATGAGATAGGCCGCACCGCGCGCCAAAAACATGCCCGCCAGCGTCACCACGAAGGGCGGGATCGTCAGAAAGCGGATCATCGCGCCCATCAGGCAGCCGAACAGGGTGGAGATAACCAACACGGCAGCAAAGGCCACCAGCGGGTGGACATTATAGGTGCCGACCAGCACGGCCACGAACACGCTGGCAAAGGCAATGACCGAGCCGATGGAAAGGTCGATGCCGCCGGAGAGGATGACGAAGGTCATGCCGACAGAGGCGATGCCGAGAAAGGCATTGTCCGTCAGGAGATTGCCAACGACGCGGGTGGAAAACATCGCGGGATATTGCATGACGCACAGCACATAGGCGACGATGAAGACCGCGAGTGTCGTCAGAAAGGGTAGGTTGCGGGTGTGGATCATCGCGCGGCTCCCTCATGGTTCACGGGTTTGGCGTGCGGGGCAGGGCCATCCGGTTTGCGCGATCTTGCAAAGCCGATGAAGGTGCCGATGGCAGGGGATTGCAGTGTCAGCACGACGATGATGATGCCCGCCTTGATGATGAGGTTGAACTCTGGCGGAAAGCCGGACACGAGAATGCCTGTGTTGATCGTCTGGATAATCAATGCGCCGATCAGCGAGGCCGTGATGGAAAAACGCCCGCCATTCAGCGATGTGCCGCCAATGACCACCGCCAGAATGGCATCCAGTTCCAGCCAAAGCCCGGCATTGTTGGCATCCGCACCCCTGATATCGGCTGTCACGATCAAGCCCGCGACGGCGGCGCAGAGGCCTGAGACGGCGTAGACGAAGAACAGAAGGAAGCGGGCTCTAACACCGGCAAGCGCTGCGGCGCGGCGGTTGACGCCGGTCGCTTCGATGAGAAAGCCGAGCGCCGATTTGCGCACCAGAATGCCGATCAGCAAGGCGGTCAGCACCCAGATGATGATCGGCATCGGAATGCCCGCAAAGGAGCCGGAACCGAGGGCGGAAAAGCTGTCATTGTTGAAGGTCAGAATAACGCCTTCAGTAATCAACTGGGCAATGCCGCGCCCCGCGACCATCAGAATGAGGGTGGCAATGATCGGCTGAATATCGAGGATGGCGACGAGAATGCCGTTCCAGATGCCGCAGACAATGCCGACAGCCAGCGAAACGACAATGACGACCGGGATCGAGTGGCCACCGCTGATCAACATCGCCGCAACCGCGCCACAGATGGCAATGACTGCGCCAATGGAAAGGTCGATGCCCTTGGTGGCAATGACCAGCGTCATGCCTATGGTCAGCAGCGCCACGGGTGCGGCGCGCACCAGAATGTCGATGATGCTGCCATAGAGACGTCCGTTCTGGAACGAGACGTTCAGAAAGCCGGGCGAGATGGCCGCGATGGCGCCAAGGATGATGACGAGGGCGGCGAGTTGGGGTGCCAGCCGTTTCAGGCGCTTGGTGACAATATTCATCATGCGGCCTCCGTTCTGGCGGCACTGGCAATGGCTTGCATGATGTTGTCAGCCGTCACGTCTTCTCCCTTGAGTTCGGCCACATGTCGCCTGTCGGACAGAACGATCACGCGGTGCGCCACAGCCGTCAGCTCTTCCAGTTCCGACGATATGACGATGAGCGACATGCCTTGCGAACAGAGCCGCTCGATCATTTTCAGGATTTCCGCATGCGCC
Organism: Agrobacterium vacciniicorymbosi; assembly: GCF_040427045.1. Lineage (NCBI taxonomy): Bacteria > Pseudomonadati > Pseudomonadota > Alphaproteobacteria > Hyphomicrobiales > Rhizobiaceae > Agrobacterium > Agrobacterium vacciniicorymbosi. The sequence continues at coordinate 4,896 of NZ_JBETMF010000003.1, read as the reverse complement.
CCGATATCGATGCCGCGTGTGGGTTCGTCGAGAATGAGCAGGCGTGGATCGGTTGCCAGCCAGCGTGCGAGGATAGCTTTCTGCTGGTTGCCGCCGGACAGAAACTTGATCGGCCGTTCGCGATCCGCCGGGCGGATGTCGAGCGATTTGATGAAGCCATCCGCCAAGGTGGCTTTTTGCTTGTGCGAGAGCGGGCGCATCCATCCCTGCCGGGCCTGCAGCGCAAGGGCGATATTATCCGCCACGGAAAAATCACCGATAATGCCGTCCGTCTTGCGCTCTTCCGGGCAAAAGCCGAACCCGTTGTCGATGGCCGCTTCTGGCGAGGTGATGGCAACTGTCTTTCCATCGATGCTCGCTTGTCCGCCATCCGGCTTGTCGATGCCGAAAAGAAGGAACGCCGTCTCGCTGCGGCCCGAACCCAACAGACCGGCAATGCCGACGACTTCGCCGGGGCGGACATCGAGATCGAAGGGCTCAACGCTGCCGCGCTTTCCGTAACCGGTAAAGCGAATTGGGGCTTCGCCTTCCACCACGGTTGCTTCCGGGGCCTGGCGATCATGCGTCACGCTTTGCAGCTCCCGGCCCAGCATCATGGAAATAAGCTCGCCGCGCGGCAGCTCGGAAATGGTGCGGGTGCCGACAAGCTTGCCGTTGCGCAATACCGTCACGCGGTCGGCAATGTCGTAGACCTGGTTGAGGAAGTGGGTGATGATGACGATGCCCAGCCCCTCGGCGCGCAATTGCCGCAGCACGGTAAACAGCATCTCGACTTCGTGGTTGTCGAGACTGGCCGTAGGCTCGTCCAGCACCAGCACCTTGCCGGAGAGATCGACGGCGCGGGCAATGGCGATGATCTGACGGATCGCGACCGAATAGCTGGAAAGCAGCGCATCGACATTGATCGAAAGTCCGTAACGCGCCAGAAGCGTCTGCGATCTCATGCGCATTTCACGCCGGTCGATTAGGCCGAAACGGCGGGGCTGTCTGCCGAGAAAGAGGTTTTCGGCAACGGTCAGGTTCTCGAGAAGATTGACCTCCTGATAGACGGTGCCAATGCCGAGGTTCTGTGCTTCTGCGACATTCGCAGGGGAAATTTCGCTTCCCTCCAGGCGGATCGTGCCGCGATCCCGGCTGTAGACACCGGTCAATATTTTGATGAGCGTCGATTTCCCAGCACCGTTTTCACCGAGCAGCGCATGCACTTCACCGTGGTTGAGCGATATGTCGATATTATCGAGAGCAGCGATGCCGAGGAAAGATTTTCCAATGGCGCGCGCTTCCAGAAGGGGGCTGGCTTCGGACATGGTATTTTCCTGCACGGATAGTAAGGAAGGAACGGCGGTTGCCCGCCGTTCCCGAAGTCGAAACCGGCTTAGTAGCCCAGTCCCTTCTTCTCCTCGTAAACCTTCATCGGGTCATCAGACGCGGTGTAGAGTTTAGATTCCGTCTGGATCCACTTCTTCGGCTCCTTCTTGTCCTTCAGATAAGCGTCGAGCGCATCGAAGGCAGGACCGGCCATGTTCGGTGTCAGTTCAACAGTTGCGTTAGCTTCACCGGCTGCCATGGCTTTGAAGATATCAGGAACGGCATCGATGGACACGACCTTGATATCCGTGCCGGGCTTCAGGCCAGCTTCCTTGATAGCCTGGATTGCGCCAACGGCCATGTCGTCATTGTGGGCGTAGACTGCGCAGATATCCTTGCCGCCGCCTTCAGCCTTGATGAAGCTTTCCATGACTTCCTTGCCCTTGGTGCGGGTAAAGTCACCGGTCTGCGAACGAACGATCTTGATGTTGGCATGCGATGCGATGCCTTCCTCGAAGCCCTTCTTGCGGTTGATCGCAGGCGAAGAACCAGTCGTGCCCTGAAGCTCTACGACCTTGCAATCCTTGGAGCCGACATCCTTGGCCAGCCATTCACCGGCAACCTTGCCTTCATGGACCTGGTCGGAGGTCACGGCAGTCAGATACAGGCTGTCGGGAGCCTCAATCTGACGGTCGAGAAGAATGACAGGGATCTTCTCTTCCTTGGCTTCTTTGAGAACGGCATCCCAGCCGGTAGCGACGACGGGTGCGATGAAGATCGCATCGACGCCCTGCGCGATAAAGCCTCTGACAGCCTTGATCTGGTTTTCCTGCTTCTGCTGCGCATCGGCGAACTTCAGCGTGACGCCGCGCTTTTCGGCCTGCTGCTTGGTAACGGTCGTTTCAGCCGCGCGCCAACCGGATTCGGAGCCGATCTGCGAGAAGCCAACGGTCAGAGATTTTGCGGAAACGCCTGATGCCAGACACACAGAAAAAGCGACAGTAACTGCCGCAATTGCTTTTTTCATCTTATATCCTCCCAGAGATGAATTCGGCTATGACGAGACCGATATGAGCATATAGTATTACCTTTGAAAAGGTGCTTTTCAGTAATTTCTCATGTTGATTTCGCCGCGGAAACGCAGGAAAATGGAATTTATTGTTATTTTACAATAAAATTAGAGGCCAAAATATTTTCATATGGCTGAACGGATCGGTCTGAGGCTTTACTTGACAAGGCCTTTCCTCACAAAATAGTAATATGAATACCGAGCGCTGATCCGGGGCATTGACCGTTACAGGCATTTGTCGCAGATGAGGGCGGGGCAAAAGAATAATTCAGGGCGGAAATTTCGTGACAATCGTCATCGACTGTTTTCAGAAGACGGGTCTCCTGGGGCGATGTCCTCAGCTGGACGTGGTGCGTGCGCCTGCCCGCCGGGCTCTTTTCTCTGCCGCTCATCACAAGGTCGTCGCAATCCTGTTGTCGTACCCATTCGCCACTTTCGGCTGGAGACCAAAATCATGAAAGACTCGAACAACCTACCCGCAACTCAAGGCAAGGGCGGTAAGCTGCGTTCGCGCGCTTGGTTCGATAACCCTGACAATGCGGATATGACGGCGCTTTATCTCGAGCGCTACATGAACTTCGGCCTCAGCCAGGCGGAATTGCAGTCGGATCGCCCGATCATCGGTATCGCCCAGACGGGTTCCGACCTGTCGCCCTGCAACCGTCACCACCTTGAGCTTGCCAACCGTCTGCGCGAAGGTATTCGCGAAGCCGGCGGTATCGCCATCGAATTCCCTGTTCACCCGATTCAGGAAACCGGCAAGCGCCCGACCGCTGGTCTCGACCGTAACCTTGCCTATCTCGGCCTCGTGGAAGTGCTCTACGGCTATCCGCTCGACGGCGTCGTGCTGACCATTGGCTGCGACAAGACCACGCCTGCCTGTCTTATGGCGGCGGCCACCGTCAACATTCCGTCCATCGCTCTGTCCGTCGGCCCGATGCTGAACGGCTGGTTCCGTGGCGAACGCACCGGTTCGGGCACCATCGTCTGGAAGGCCCGCGAACTTCTGGCCAAGGGCGAAATCGACTATGCCGGCTTTGTGAAGCTGGTTGCGTCTTCGGCCCCATCCACGGGTTATTGCAACACCATGGGTACGGCGACGACGATGAACTCGCTGGCCGAAGCACTTGGCATGCAGCTGCCGGGCTCTGCCGCCATTCCCGCGCCGTACCGCGACCGTCAGGAAATTTCCTACCTTACCGGTCTGCGCATCGTTGAAATGGTCAAGGAAGACCTCAAGCCTTCCGATATCATGACGAAGGACGCCTTCATCAACGCCATCCGCGTCAACTCTGCTATCGGTGGTTCCACCAACGCGCCAATCCACCTGAACGGTCTGGCCCGCCACCTCGACGTCGAACTGACGGTCGATGACTGGCAGACCTACGGCGAAGAAGTGCCTTTGCTGGTCAACCTTCAGCCTGCCGGCGAATATCTTGGTGAAGATTATTACCACGCAGGCGGTGTTCCAGCTGTCGTCAACCAGTTGATGACGCAGGGTCTCATCAAGGAAGACGCGATGACGGTGAACGGCAAGACCATTGGCGACAACTGCCGTGGTGCCATCATCGAAGACGAAAAGGTCATTCGTCCGTTCGATCAGCCGCTGAAGGAGCGTGCAGGCTTCCGTGTTCTGCGCGGCAACCTATTCTCGTCGGCTATCATGAAGACCAGCGTTATCTCGCCTGAATTCCGCGAGCGTTACCTGTCCAACCCGAACGATCCGGAAGCCTTCGAAGGCAAGGCCGTGGTGTTCGATGGACCGGAAGATTACCACCACCGTATCGACGATCCGTCGCTCGGCATCGACGCCAACACGGTTCTGTTCATGCGCGGTGCGGGCCCTATCGGTTACCCGGGTGCGGCAGAAGTCGTCAACATGCGTGCGCCGGACTACCTGCTCAAGCAGGGCGTCACGTCGCTTCCCTGCATCGGTGACGGTCGTCAGTCCGGCACATCGGGCAGCCCGTCCATCCTCAACGCATCGCCGGAAGCGGCTGCCGGTGGCGGTCTCGCCATCCTTCAGACCGGCGACCGTGTTCGCATCGACGTTGGCAACGGCAAGGCAGACATTCTGATTTCTGCCGAAGAGCTGGCCAAGCGTTATGAGGCCCTGTCCGCATCTGGCGGCTACAAGTACCCTGACCACCAGACCCCATGGCAGGAAATCCAGCGCGGCCTCGTCGGCCAGATGGAAACCGGCGCAGTTCTGGAAAATGCCGTCAAGTACCAGCGCATTGCCCAGACCAAGGGCGTGCCCCGCGACAACCACTAAGGTTACGAAAAGAAGGGGGCTTCAGCGAAGCCCCCTTCGTCATCCTCGGGCCTGTCCCGAGGATCTAACGAGCCACAAGATCAAACGTGGTTAGATGCTCGGGACAAGCCCACTACTGTCCGGTTTAAACTCACACCCATTGCATCACCATCTGGTCTTTGTGCTGATTGGTGCTGGGTGGTGGTTTGAGAAGGCTGTCTGTTCGTTTGCGATGCATGAGGTTGGCGCGCACGAGGCGGGCGAA